>DASSFZ010000173.1:0-3414 GCA_035693785.1 Anaerolineae bacterium
AATGCCCCGTCCAGCGCATAGCCGGCGACAGCCTGGCCGCCGGCCCATGCCAGCCCGGTCAGGCGGAACACATTTGGCTCTCGATTGGGTTCGACGACGAAAAGCAGTTCGGCCAGATTCAGTGACGACGAATTAACGTAGGTAGCCACCTGCTCCACGGACAGGCGGTGCGACGAGTAGTCAAAGTGGACCGACAGGGCATAGCGGGTGCGCGCGGAAGAGGATGAGGATACGAGCGGCGTTGGGCGAGTGGCTGAAGCAGGCGCAGGCGGTGATCCAGTTGCGGTGACCGCGACCCCGGCGCCGGATGGGATGGCCTCGGCTGCGCGGGATGTCGTGGCCGGCGAGTGGACAGGGATCGCGTCGCAGGACGCGAGAACCAAACCGATAAGCGCAACGAGTGCTGCGCGAACGGCGATGTCAATCCGCATCACACGGCATTTTCGCGAGTCGAGTATCATGTACGGCTACGTGATCGCGGCGAGACCCATCCTGGCCGCCGGCTGTGAAAGGTATGGATTTGTGTCCAATTACCAATTACCAGAATTAGTTTGACGGGTCAATACGCGTGTGCTAGAATGACCGCAGTTGGCCCCCGTAGCTCAACGGATAGAGCGACTGACTTCGGATCAGTAGGTTGTGGGTTCGATTCCTGCCGGGGGCGCCAATGTATGAGGCATGGTGATTCGTCAGACCGGACGTCTGGCGGTATACACCGTGCCTCTCTTCTTTGGTGAAGGAATTGGTGAAGGAATCAAGAGTGGAAGTCGTAACTGTCCAGGTCCTTCTCAATGGTGGCGATACCCATCTCAGAATTCCGTAAGAAAGGTGCGCGGCGTGACGAAGCGCATCGTCTCGAACCTCCTCAACACAAGCAAATCCTCGTCGCCCGTGACGACGTATTTCGCCGCACCGGCCAGCGCGGCCTCAATCAGCATATCATCCTTCGGATCGCGGCAAACCCTCACCGTTCGGGTTGGCGTAACCAAGTCGCCGCGCAGGGCAATCAGGTCCAACAGGGCTTCGACCTGGGTATCGCTGACGTGATATTTCTGGCGAATACTGGGCAGCGCCAGCTTGGCGATGAGCTCGTTGCGCAGAGGTATGGAATACACCAGGGTGTATTCGTTTTGGGCCAGGCGTGGAATGATTGGGCCGACTGAACCCTGTGGCCGTATGAGCGCGCGGATGAAGATGTTCGTGTCGACGACGGCACGCATCAGGCCTTCGATTTCCGCGAGCGGACGGCCTTGGTGGCTTCGATTACATCCGCCTCAACTTCCTCATCAGAGTATTGAGCATTGACTCGAGCCATGTACGCCAGCGCGTCGTCAATGCGCTTGAGCACGCCCGCTTCGTCCGCGCGGATGAAGCGGAGGTATTGCTCGTAGGAAATAAGCACCGCCTCGGGCCGGCTGCCGCGCGTGAGAATATACGGGGTCTGGCGCTTGACGACCTCGTCGAAGATGGAGCGGAACTTACGCTGCAGCTCGGTCACGCCGATGATCTTGTTCATAGAATTCCCCTGGTTCGAGTACACACCTTGCTATGTATTCTAGTCTGTTCGCGGGAAAAGTCAACCCCTCAAGTTTCTTCTCCGCCACATACGCCGCCGTTTCGACCATGGCCGTGTCCAGCACACCGTAGCCCAGGCCGGCGACGGCGTGAATATGTGTCTTGGGAATCAGTATCTCCTCGCGCCACCGGCGGAACGAGGTGAGGAAGAAACGTCGTGACGGAGGAACGCAGCGTAACCAAGTTAAGGCCGGCTACGCTGGAAGGCAGGCTGAGGAAAAGTCAGTCTTAGCTTCTTTAATCACACTGCGGGATTGAGCATCTCGTCAAGCCGCCGCTGAAGATAAGCGCGCTCGGCGCTGTTGCCGCACAGGGCGAGCGCTCGCTTGTAGGCATCGGCGGCCGCCTCGCGCTGGTTCGTGCGACGCAGCAGATCGGCGCGCGCCGCGTGATAGGGATAATAGCCGTCCGCCTGGCCGGCGAGGCGCAGCAGCATCTGCAAGCCCGCCTGCGTGCCCCACGCCATCGCCGCCGCCACCGCGCGGTTCACTTCGACCACCACCGACGGCGTCATCGTCGCCAGCGTGCCATAGAGCGCGGCGATCTGACGCCAGTCGGTCGCCTCCGCCGCCGGCGCTTCGGCGTGCAGCGCGCTGATCGCCGCCTGCACCTGATAGGGTCCCGGATCGTGAAGGGCGAGCGCCTCGTCCAGAACCGCAATCCCCTCGTGGATTTTGGCCTGATCCCAGCGTGCCCGATCCTGTTCGTCGAGCAGGACGAGTTCGCCCGCCGCATTAAGCCGCGTCTCGCGCCGCGCATCGTGCAGCAGCATCAGCGCCAGCAGGCCGCGCGCCTCGGCGCTCCGCAGCGCGGGCAGCAGCGCGACCAGCACGCGGCACAGACGGATCGCTTCCCCGCACAGCTCGTGCCGGGTGAGCGTATCGCCGCCGGTGGCGCAGTAACCCTCGTTGAAGATCAGGTAGATCACCGCCAGCAGCGCGTCGAGTCGTTGCGGGAGCAAATCGGGGGGCGGCACGCGATAGGGGATGCCCGCGTCGCGGATTTTTGCCCGCGCCCGCGCCAGCCGCTTTGCCATCGCCGGCACAGGCACGAGAAACGCCCGCGCGATCTCCGGCGTGGACAGCCCACCCAGCGTATGCAGCGTCAGCGCGACCTGCGCCTCCAGCGCCAGCGAAGGATGGCAGCAGGTGAACATCAGTTTCAGGCGATCATCGGGAATCGAGTCGTCCATCTCGGGTTCGTCCGGGGTGGCGAGGGAGTCGAGGATGGCCGCTTTGCGCTCCAGCGTCGCCGCGCGGCGCAGGCGGTCGATGGCGCGGCGCCTGGCGACGGTCAACAACCAGGCGCCGGGGTTGCGCGGAACGCCGTCGATCTCCCAGCGTTCCAGCGCATTGACCAGCGCATCTTGCAGCGCGTCCTCCGCCAGCGTGAAATCCCCGAACTGGCTGATGAGCGCCGCCAGGACGCGCCCGTGTTCTTCGCGGAAGGTCGTTTCGATCTGTGCCGCTGCGGTCATCCTGCTTATTGTTTCTGCCCCCACAGCGGGCGGATTTCAATCGAGCCGTAGTTCGCCGTGGGAATCTTCGCTGCCCAGCGAATCGCTTCGTCGAGGTCTTGGCACTCGAGCAAAAAGTATCCGCCCAATTGCTCGTGCGTTTCGGCGAAGGGACCATCGGTGGTCAACGTCTTGCCATTCCGAACGCGCACGGTCGTCGCGTTCGCGACGGGGTCAAGCCCACTGCTGGAGAGATACACCCCGGCCTCTTGCGCTTCCTTCCCCAAGGCCTGCCAGGCCGGGGCTGCGGCCTGGATTTCCTCAGGGGTTTTCGGCACGTCCGACTCTTTCGCGTACATCAGCAGCATGTATTTCATGAGTGT
>DASSFZ010000174.1:0-5410 GCA_035693785.1 Anaerolineae bacterium
AGGGGGATATAACACTTGAGCGCGGCAAGCAATTGGACGTGCCGCTCGTCGACCGTGGTCATCAGCCGAGCTAGCTCGCGGCGGAGCGCAGTCGGTCGTTTCAAGTGGCGCCGGAACAGCCCTTCACCCGAGGGCGCCCAACGAGAGCGCCTGGCTTGATGGGGCGTGGTCTCCGACCCGCCCCCCAGCCGACCGAAGGTCTCACATCCCCATACCGGCGAGAGACCTTCGGTCAACACCAACGGCGCGGTCGGAGACCCTTCGGCTGCGCTCAGGGCAGGCCTGCGCCGAACGCAAGCCGCTCCCGCCCCTACCCCGCCCCTGATGCTCAACCGCAGCGGCGTGCCTGGGAGACTGTGCACTCTCCGGATTGCCATTAACGCCGGTCTGCAAGAGTGTGCTATACTTTCAGTTGTAGAGAGTGCTTATGGAAACGCCGACTGTCTCCTTAGAACAAGTAGAAGCCGCCGTGCGCCGCCTGCCTGCTCGCTATCACAAGGAGGTTCTGCTGTTCGTCGAATTCCTCGAATACCTGGCGAACAGCGGCCTTGCCGACGATTCGTCGGAAGACGCCGACTTGTGGCAGGCCGAGCTAGCTCATCAAGCCTATCGCGAGGCTCATCCTGAAGAGGCGCCGGCAGTGTTCGAGTCGCGCGCCGAGAGCTTGTTGGTTCGCGGGGATAAACAGGTTGAGTAAGAAATCGTCTACTCTAAGCCCCACTCGAAGATGGGCGCTAGCATGACCATGAGGGCGTCGCCGCTCGCACCTCGGAGCTTCGCTTCGTCCAACGCAAGTTCGTATACGAGTATGATGATTGAATAAGCAGCTAGGCGGTGCCCCGAGAGGGGAGCTTGTCTTGCAGTGTGATAGGCTTCCCTATAGCTCCGCAGAAAAGCTTGACTTGCGGCCACACGCATCAATACACTTGATCGGTCCTTGTCTTCGAGGCTCGCCGAAGCGCTATACGCATGACTGAGGATTTCCAATGCCCCTGCGCCGGCTCTTCTTCTCTGAGCGTAGCATCGGCTCAACACTTTCAAGATCGCCTCCGCGCTGTTTTTGACGTTGCCTATCCCGGCTGCCGCGGCAAGGGCCGTCTCAAAATCTCCACTCCGGGCGAGGATCTCCGAAGTCCTCTGTAACGTTGCCGCTCGAGTTCTGGGGTCGTTCGACTGAAGGGCGATCTCGGTTGCTCTCTTTGCAGATTCTGTGGCTTCCTTGGGCGAGCCTATATCGTCCAGGAGTTCCGCGACCTCAGCTAACACAACGGGAGCGCGAGCATCCTTCGCCATGGCCAGCGCGCTTCTGACGACTCTTACAGTCTCCTCGGAGCGTTTTGGCATGAACCGCGCGAGCCGGACTAATACCCCAGGATTCCGCTGGCGTTCGGCGATCCTCAGTATCTCGTCGGGCAGCCGCTCGAGCAGGCTCATATCGCTCGTGATGATATCGATTGTGAGCTTGCCGAATAGCTCTTCCCGGTTTATTTTGAGCGCCTCTTCCCGTGCTTGCTTTGCAAGCCTTGACGATTCATTGTATCGTCCGAGCCGCGCCAATTCTCGTGCCCTCTCGGCAAGGGCAGAGGCGCGATCGCTCGCCTTCGAGATTTCCAGTGAAGTCGACAGCGCTTTCTGGAACACCCTGGTTGCGTCATCGCTTTCACCTCGCTCAATGAGGATGGCGAGGATCGCGGCGAGAACATCACACCTGGCCTTCGGGTCTTCGATGCTTTGAGCGACTTCCAGCCCCTTGCTCACAGAGGAGACACGAACGAGTACTCGCGCCAGACGCGGTAGACCGTCCGTCCTTCTCGACGCTCTTGCCTCTCGAAGGGCCTGCTCGGCTGCCTGGAGAGCGATTGGGGTTAATTGTGCTTCCGCGAATTTCTCCGCGACGTTGACCAGGGAAAAGATGCGAAGGCCCGTGGGAACATCATCTGTCGCAGCTAAACTTTGCTCAGCAACGTGCTGGGCATCTTGCGACCGCTTAAACACGGTTAGAGTATACGCCAAATGAGCGAGAGCTTCCGCACGATGTTCGGGCTTCAATCGGCCTGCAATCTGGAGCAGGCTGTCTCGTTGACCCGTGGTGGCTTCGGCCATCAGCCAGAGACCTCCGGGAGCGCTCCGCGTCACTTTCAGGAGGTCTGCAGCTTCGCGCCTGATCGCCGCGACGGCATCGGCATCGCTCGACGGTTCTTCCGCGACATTTGGCACATTTTCCCGCCCTCCACCGGTGGCGGTTGCTTTCATTAAATCGAATCTTATTCTCTCGGTTTCTGCGCGCGCCTTTTCAGTTTCGGCTCTCAGTTTCTCTATCTCCGCAAGATTCTTTCTCCTGGTAAGTAAATAGGTCACGACGGCAACAATGACTGCACTGAACAGCGAGGTTATCAGCGTCGTTACTACTTCGGTAGGCATGTTGTCTCCAGTGTATAGTTACCTGCCACTAATCTGATTATCGTCCAAATTCCTCCCTGTGCAACTGATTTTGAGGATTGCCGTAATCCGCAAGGTCTGCGCTGGCTTACATGATGAGATGAATTCAATTTCCGTGGAAAGAGCCAGTGGAAGACACGAGCCACCCTCAATTATCTCTGAAAGCTACGCCTGTGCAACAGGCCTCGGTTGACTTCTCGCGATCGCCTTTCGCCGATTGGAAACCTGTCAGCCGGGCCAGTTCGTGGCGGAGCGCAGCCGGTCGTTTGAAGTGGCGCCGGATGCGGGGGCTGGTGCGCGGGTCAGGCGTTGCTTGCGCTAGGAAGCGCCAAAACCACCCTGCCGGGTTTTAGATTGTTGTGGCTCGGCCCACGATCGCGGACGACCTCACTCACTAAGAGGATTGCCGCGAAATCGAGTTGTTCAGCAACATGGAACTGCACAGTCAGCCGGTCGAGCGATGGCAGCCGATGGTCGAACGGTGAATTCGGCGGCGCGGTAGTCGGTCGGCTGCTACGCTGGTTGGGCGGCGACTACGTGATGCTGCGCTTATTCAGCCAATCATGAATCGTCTCCGCTGTCTCACGGTAGTTGTGTTCCATCATCAGATTGTGCGCGGCTTTGGGCACGATCACCAAATCGGCCTGGTAGTATGCAGCCGATCGGCGCTCAGCCTCCACTCCAATGACGGTATCCATGTCCCCCGCCAACCACAGGAGCGGCGTTTTGACCTGCTCGGGCGGACGCCACCAGGGTGGATTGTGTTGAATCATCACCCAAGCGGACTCCGAGCCTAGCCGGGCATGCAATTCCTCAGGCGTGTAAATGGCCTGAGGTGAGATCAGTTTTTGGGCGGCGTGTTTTGGCGTGCGGATGTACGGCCAGGCAGAGCCGGACAGCGACACTAACAACACGCCGAGCGGGTCGAGCCGCAACCAGCGGCGGATCGCGCCATCGGCAAAGTTGCCCCGCAAATCCCAAGGCGCCACTAGTACAGCGGCGGGCAAATCATCACTCACGTGCTTGAGATACCATTGCGTGAGGGCCCCGCCCATGCTATGACCCATTAAGACTGGCTTACGTGGCAGCAGCCGTTCAACCTCGGCCTTGAGAAATCGTAAGTAGTAGCCCAGAGTACAGAAATAAACCGGGCGTTGAGCAGGCGAGCCAGCGTGCCCTGGCAGGCTAATCGCATGACTCTCCCACCCCCAGGCCGCAAACAATTCCTGCCAGTGCTGCCAGCACCATGCTCCATGCCACATCCCATGCTGCATGAGGATGGGGGTCTCGAAGCGGCGACGCTTGGGAGTGTAGGTGATCCGTTCAATGCCGTTGTTGATCGACTGTTGAATGGAGAAAGCGTCTGTGGTTTGCATAGGTGTCTACTCGCCGCCCCTCAGCCCAAACGCATCGCGGATGGCCGCGCGCTGCAAGCGGTGGAGCGTCTGCGCCAGGCTTTCGGGCGTGTAGGGCCGGCGCTTCTCCAGCCACCATTGCACCAGCGCGAGCTGCGCCCCCGCCAGGTAGTTCGCCAGCACGTCGAGCGGGATGGCGCTGTCGGCTTCGGCAAAGACGGCGCGCAGGTTAGCCTCGATTTCCTGCGCGCTCCAGTCACGGATGCGCCGCAGGATCAGCGGTCCATCCTTGCCCTGAAAAATGGGATACAACCGCGCCCGCGCGTCTGCAAGATGCCGGTATGCCGCTGCCATCCCCGGTGGCGCTTCCGGCGACAGGAGTTCTTCTCGGGAGAGGGGGTGGGGGTAGAACGGCTCGGAACGGAACTCGCCGAGGATGGCTTCGTGGCAGCTCATGAATAAGTCGTCTTTGCTGCTGTAGTGCATATAGAAGGTGGTGCGCCCGACGTTGGCGCGATCCACGATGTCCTGAATCGTGATCGCATCATATGCACGCTCGCCGATCAGCTCGATCAGCGCCTTTTGCAGCAGCTCGCGCGTGCGCTGTACCCGTCGATCAGACTTCGTCATGAAGTGCCCTCAGCCTATTTTCCGCCGTTCCCAGCGCAGTTGCACTGCGGCGGCTGGAGCGTAGCCTAGCGCCTTGTGCGTGTCTGGCGTCGAGGGTGAGATTTCTGAACAATTCGCTCAGACTGTTCACAAATGAACACATCCCGCGCCTTGATTATTGACTTCATCCGCGAACGTGGTAGTCTGTGCATAGGACGTCTCTAATTATACTGGGAGTCGACAAATGCACACACATACTCATACACCCGAATCGCCTGCTCAAACAGAAGGACGCCTGATCCGTTGGGCATCTTTTTATGATGGAACGGTGAACATCATGACATTGGGTCAGGCAAGCCGTTTACGCCGAATGACCATGGATCAAGCCCTGCTCAAGCTTGGGGAAAATGTTCTCGACGTAGGCTGCGGCACGGGCGGCGTGACCATTCCCGCCAAAATACGGGTTGGAGAGAGCGGAAGCGCGGCAGGCATTGACCCCGCACCAGAAATGATCGCCATTGCGCGCCGAAAGGCGAAGCGGGCGGGGATTGAGATTGACTTTCGAGTCGGCGTGATCGAGTCCCTGCCTTTTCCTGATGAGACATTTGAGGTGGTGACTTCCAGCCTGATGATGCACCACCTGCCTCAACACTTGCAGGTCAAGGGACTGGCTGAAATCTGGCGCGCGCTCAAGCCGGGCGGGCGGATTTTGATCGCGGACATGATGCGCCCAAGCACATCCTCTTTCAAGCGGTTCTTCACTTCGCTGGCATTGCATCATGGGCATGGGGTTCAATTTGGCATCCAGGATCTGCCAAAACTCATGAGGGAGGCGGGGTTTGAAGATGTGGAGCAACTGGACTCCCGCTTTCTGACCATTGGGTTTGTGCGTGCAAAAAAGCCTGCCGCCTAATTCACCTAGTAGGCATCACAGTCTTCGGATCCTGTCCGTGTCCTTGGGGATACCATTCTGGACTGGGTGCCAGACCCCTTCATGAAAGACCTCG
>DASSFZ010000175.1:0-8797 GCA_035693785.1 Anaerolineae bacterium
GCGGCCACTGGCTACGCCAAGGGCGTGCCGATGGGCGCGGATCTGCCGGCCGCTCCGGCCGGAAAGTCGCCGACGTTCCTGGTCGCCGCGCTGAAGGACCGGTCGAGCGGCAACCTCGATCGCATCCAGATCATCAAGGGATGGGTGGACAAGAGCGGCCAGACCCACGACAAGATTTTCGACGTCGCCTGGGGTGACAAGGATCGCCGTAAGATCGTCAACGGCAAGCTGGCGCCCGTCGGCAACACCGTCGATGTGGCCACCGCGACCTGGACCAACACGATCGGCGATCCGGAGTTGATCACGGTGTGGACCGATCCGGAGTTCGACCCGTCGGTGCGCGCGTTCTACTACGCGCGCGTGCTGGAGATCCCGACACCGCGCTGGACGGCGTACGACGCGGCGTACTTCAAGGTGAAGATGGATCCGAAAGTGCCGATGACGACACAGGAACGGGCGTTCACGTCGCCGATCTGGTACACGCCGAAGTAGCGAGCCGCCATGGGCATCCGAAGACTTCTCGGGGAACCGATTCTGCACTTCCTGCTGATCGGCGTCGCGCTGTTCGGCGCGCACCGATGGCTGGCGCCCGCCGATTCCGACGGGCACCGCATCGTCATCACCAAGGGCGTGGTCGACGACCTGGTGACGCAGCACGTGGCGGCGAAAGGCCGCGAACCGTCCGGCGCCGAACTGACCGGCCTGATCGCGGCGTATGTGCGCGACGAGATTTTGTATCGGGAAGGCCTGATCCTCGGCCTCGACCGTGACGACATCGTGGTGAAACGGCGGGTGCGCCAGAAGATCGAGGTGATGGCGGAAGAGGAGGCCTCGACCGCGGCGCCGACCGACGCGGATCTCTCCGCGTACCTGCTGGCGAACCAGGGGCGCTTCGCGCAGCCGGCCATCCTGACGTTCGAGCAGGTGTTTCTCGGCCCGTCCCTCTCGGGGCCGAGACTGGTGCAGGCCGTGGCGGTCACGCGTAATGCCGTGCGAAGCGGCGCCGACGTTCGTGAACTCGGCACGCCGTCGCTGCTGCCGCACCGGAGGACACGGATGCCCGCCGACCTGGTGGCGCGCGACTTCGGCCCGTCGTTTGCCGAGGAACTGGAAAAGGTGGCGGTTGGCGAATGGGTGGGGCCGGTTGAATCGAGTTTCGGGGCGCACTACGTCCGCGTGACCGAGCGCACGCCGGCCGCGGCGCCGCCGCTCGCCGACGTGCGCGACCAGGTCCTGCGCGAATGGGAAAGCGAGCGCCGCCAGCGCGCGCGCGCCGACGCCTACGCCAGAATGCGAGGCGCCTACGAGGTCAGCGTCGATGCGACGCCGTGGACGGAACGGCCATGAGGAGAGTCCCGCTGCTGCTCGTGGCCATCGCGCTGGTGCTTGGCGCAGCCGCGCCGGGTCGGGCCGACGAGTTCAAGCCAGGTTACCTGCAGCTCACGCAGGTGGATCGCGAGACGTACGACGTTCTCTGGAAGATCCCGGCGATCGATGAGTTCACCACCCTCAGGGTGAAGCCGGAGTTCCCTGCAGGAACCGAGACGCTGACGGCGGTGCGCAGCACCTACTCGCGTGGCATCACGGTGCAGCGCTGGCGGATCCGCGTGACCGAGGGCCTCGATGGGAAGGCCATTGCCTTCACGCAACTGTCGGCAACCCGGATCGATGTGCTGGTGAGGTTGGTGCGCCTGGATGGCACCGTGCAGCTCGAGCGCATCCTGCCCGTAAATCCCCGTTTCCTCCCGGCGCCGAGTCCGGGCCAGTGGGAGGTGGTCCGGACCTACACCGTGCTTGGTATCGAACACATCCTGTCGGGCTTCGACCATTTGCTGTTCGTCCTCGCCCTGGTGCTGCTGGTGCAGGGAACGCGGCGATTGCTCGCGACCATTACGGCGTTCACGGCCGCCCACAGCCTCACCCTGGCAGGCGCGACGCTTGGCTGGGTACAGGTGCCGGGGCCGCCGGTGGAGGCCTCGATTGCCTTGAGCATCGCCTTCGTCGCGTCCGAGATCATCCATGCCCGGCAGGGCCGGCGCAGTATCACCGCGCGGTATCCGTGGGTGGTGGCCTTCACCTTCGGCCTGCTGCACGGGTTCGGGTTTGCCGGGGCGCTGGCGCAAGTGGGGTTGCCACAGTCGTCCATTCCCATTGCCCTGCTGTTCTTCAATGTCGGCGTGGAGCTCGGGCAGTTGCTGTTTGTGGGCGTCGTGTGCGGAGCGATTGCGACCGCCGCTGGGTTGATACAGCGTCTTCGCCTGCCGCAACCCTCGTGGCTGTGGCGTCTCCCCCCGTATGCGATCGGCGCCCTCGCCAGCTATTGGCTGGTGGTACGCGTGGCGGCGTTCTGACCTCGCGTCGGAGCTTGTCCCGCTGTTGCGCAGGACGTGCGACAGAGAGTCACTGCCGCGAAACAGGCTGCGGCCGCGAACCGATCGAGGTTCGATTGGGAAGACAAAGTACCAGACGCTCGCGATGTATCAGCTCATTCGACAATCGGCACCGATCGCCGATCGACAGTTCGAGATCGAGTTTCTCGATTCCTGCGTGGCGGCACCCGAAAGGCGACCGGATCTCAAAAGAGAGATGTCCGAGTGGTTGAAGGAGCACGCTTGGAAAGCGATTCGCGCCACGTGCATCGCGCAACACCGAAATGCTTCAACGCGTAATCGATTCAAGGACTTCCCGCTACAGGATCCTCGCTGATGTGACACCGTAAACAGCGGTGTTTGTCGGTGGTTTGAGGCGTTACCTTACACACTTTTTACACAATTCTCTTTTGCATCTGCGACCGTACTTGCTGGTGGTCGTCGGTGTGCTCGATCTCGACGACGGGCGCGTCTGTTCGTGGCGCGCAGCGCCATCAACGTTCGCGTGCTCCTCAGGCGTCTAGCCTAGTTGTTCGGGATTCCACCCTTGAAGACGAGGTGAACCTTGCTGATGTTGTGAATGTCGGCGAGAGGGTCGGCGTCAAGAACGAGGAGATCGGCGAGCTTGCCGCGCTCGACTGTCCCCTGCTCGTTGCCGCGGCCAATGGCCCGGGCAGGGTTGATCGTGGCTGCGGCGAGTGCTTCGGCTGTCGTCAAGCCGGCCTCTACGAGAAGAACCAGCTCCATCTGGCTCGATACGCCAAGAAGCACTCCTGGCACGCCGGTGTCCGTGCCTGCCAGAACAGGAATTCCCGCATCGACGGCGCGTCGCACATTCGCCTTGGCGTGCCGAAGGTTTTCTGGCGGAAACGTACCGGCCAAGGCGTGGTAGGCTTTCGCCCCTTCCGGCGATTGATACCTCGCGTAGACATCCTTCGGGCCACGGCCCCGCGTGTCCATCGCCGCCAGCCTGCGCATCCATGCGGCAACGTCTGAGAAGGCGGTGTACAGCGAAAGCGTCGTCGTGTACGTGGCGCCATTCTTCTTCATCAGCGTGATGAACTCGTCATCGAGGGGCGCGTCTGTGACAGAGTGGACCAGCCCGTCGGCACCGGCGCGTAGTACTTCCTTTGCCTGTCGCATTCCGGGCGCATGCACGTACGCCTTCAGGCTGAGGCGATGCGCTTCTTCGATGATGGCGCGCATCACCTCCGGCTGCATCATCGGAACGGGCGGGCGACCAGTATGGGCCTGGTCGGCGTAAATCAGCTTGATCGCGTCCACGCCGATCGCATGTATCTCGCGGACATTCAGGCGTGCTTCATCTGCGGACGCAGGCAAGTAACTCGCGATACGTGGCTGTGACCCGTGACCTGATGCGACAGAGATGGCGCGGCCGACCCCGAAGTAACGGGGAAGCGCGGTATCGTCGATGGCCGCGCGTCGCAATTCAGCAAATTCCCGGAGATCTACATTCGCGTGGGCAGTTGAGAAGACGGTGGTGAAGCCCCATCCCAGCATCTCCTTCAGATTTGCGCGCACATCACGGGCACGCTCTTGTCCCGGTGTGGGCGGGCCTGGCGTGGCCGCACCCGCGTCGAGATGATGGTGCATGTCCACGAGCCCAGGAACCAGGAACTTTCCCGTGAGATCCAACACCCGTGCACCAGGGACGTTGAAGCCGGCCGCGCGCTCGATGACGGCAATCCGATCGCCTCGGAGGAGGACAGCCATGTCGCGCTGAATCGGGCGCCCAGTCATGTCGATCACCGACACATGATTCAACACGGTTTCCCGTGGTGCTGAGTTTTGCGCGGCGAACAGCACCGGGACTGTTGCGATCAGGGCGAGCGGAACGAGTCTGATGAACATCGACCACCTCCCGATATTTCGCCAGCCTTCACGGCGTACTTCAGAACATATGATCGCGATCGGCCACACGAGACGTACCGTAGCTCTCGATCCCCGCCGGCTATTGGACCGGTGTCGGAGTCAACGCGGCGCGTCGACGCCTGATGGCGGGGACGGCCGTGAGCAGCAACGTCCCAGACGCGATCGCGAGCAGGACGGCACTGATCGGGTGCGTCAAAAACGTCGAGAGCTCGCCGTCGGCGAACACGAGGGCACGCCGGAAGTTCTCTTCCAGCGGCCGGCTCAGCACGAACCCCAGCAGCAGCGGCGCGGGCTCGAAGCCCCGCGTTCGGAGCAGGTAGCCCGCGGCTCCAAAGCCTGCGGTAATCGCGACGTCGATCGTGCTGTGATTGATGGCGTACACGCCCGTGCACGACAGCACGATGGTAGTCGGATACAGCAGGCGGTAGGGCACCCGCAGCAGCCGCGCCCACAGGCCGACCAGCGGCAGGTTCAGGACCAGCAACATCGCGTTGCCGATCCACATGCTGGCAACGAGCCCCCAGAACAACGCCGGCTCCTTCGCGACAAAGCCCGGTCCGGGCTGGACGCCATGGACGATCAGCGCCCCGAGCAACAGCGCCATCACGGCATTCGACGGCAGACCGAGTGTCAGCAGCGGGACGAACGACGTTTGCGCGGCGGCGTTGTTCGCGGCTTCGGGTCCGGCGACGCCTTCGATCGCCCCCGATCCGAGCGCGTGGCGCGCAGACACAAGCTTCTTCTCGACTGCGTACGCTGCGAAGGATGCCAGCAGCGGACCGCCGCCAGGAAGTACCCCCAGTAGAGCCCCGACGGTAGTCCCGCGCAGCGACGAAGCCACGGCGCGGCGGGCCTCGTGTGCATCCGGCCAGAGCCGATCGATGCGCGTTGACACCGGCCGCCGGTCCTCGGGATCGACGAGCGTCCCGATCGCTTCCGCGAGGCCGAACATGCCGATCGCCACAGGCATGAGTCCGATGCCATCGTAGAGCTCGGGGATGCCCATGGTGAACCTGGCGCGGCCGGTCGCCACGTCGGTACCGATCGCCCCAAGCAGCAGACCTGCGACCGTCATGACGATGGCCTTGAGCAACGAGCCCTGAGAGATCAGGATGGCGGCGACCACACCGCAGAGCATGAGCGCCGCGTAGTCAGCCGCCTCGAATCGGGCAGCGACGCTCGTTAGCGGCACGGCCAGCGCCGCGATCACCAGCGTCCCGATCGTGCCGCCCACGAACGAAGCGACGGCAGCCACCGCCAGCGCCACGCCCGCGCGTCCGCTGCGGGCCATCGCGTGGCCATCCAGGCAGGTGATCGCCGAGGACGCTTCACCCGGGAGATTGACGAGGATCGCGGTGATCGAGCCGCCGTACTGCGCGCCATAGTAGATGCCGGCGAGCATGATGACCGCCGCCGTCGGGGACAGCGAGAACGTGAACGGGAGAAGGAGCGCGATCGTCGTGACGGGTCCCAGGCCCGGCAGCACGCCGATCGCGGTGCCGAGCAGCACGCCGGCCAGACAGGCCCCCAGGTGCTCCGGCGTGAAGGCCGCGGCGAACCCGAGCGCGAGATGATCGAACCCGACCACGTCAGAAACCCGGAAAGAGCGTGAACGGCTGATCGAGGAGCCCGACGAAGAGCAGCGACATCCCGGCGGCCAGGACGGCGGCGAGAAGGAACGCCTCGCGGATGCTGCCGCTCCGGGAACCCAGCGAGGCGACAACGACAGTCGCGGCCACTGCGGGAACCAGGCCCGCGTTCTCGATGAGCAGCGCGAACAACAATACGCTGCCGGTGACGCTCAGAACCGGCTGCAGGCCGTGATGCCTGGTCATGTCAGACGCCGCTGCCCCCACGCGGTCCACAAGATCGGCGAGCGCATCTCGAAGTCCTTGTCATCGAGTGTCGCCAGATCGGCTTCGAGCTCGTCGACCGTGAGTTGCCCGCTCGCGAGAACAGCCGCGCGCAACTGCTCGACGTTGAGGCGCGAAAGCGCTGCGCCGCGGCTGCCGCCGCGCCACACGAACACGCGACCCTCGGTGTCGACATCCGTGAGGCCGTGGCCCCGAAGCCGGCGCCCGAGCGAACGGCCCAGGCGCTGGTGAACGCCCGCGGCCGCCGTCACCTGGCGCATGACCGCCGCCGTCTTCGAGATGGCATCGTCAGGCAGGATCTCGAAATCCTCGACGAGTAGCCACCCGCCAGGCTTGAGAGCCGCGATCATGCGGGCGATCGCCGCGTCCGGATCGACGAGGTGCTCGAGCACGAGCCGGGCGTAGGCAAGATCGAAACTCCCTTCCGGCAGGGAATCGACGAGTACGTCGTGCTCGCGCACGTCCACGTTCGACGTCCGCATCGCCTGCAGGTGCCGCGTGTCGATGTCGGTGGTGAGCACGCGCCCCTGCGCGCCGACCCGCCCCGACAGCCACCGCGTGATGGAGCCCAGGCCTCCTCCAACTTCGAGGCACCTCCACCCCGGACCGACGCCTCTCGCGGCGAGATGCCGGATGGTACCGGGATCGAAGACCTCGGCGAGCACGGCAAGCCGCGACGCCGCCTGCGGCGCGGCATTATCGAAGACGTACATCCCCGCGTGCTCCTCCCGGTCCCTTCAGTCCGACGATGCGCGCGATCTGCGCGACTTGCTCCTGCTGCGTTGCCACGATCCGGACGAAGTCCTCCGTCGTACCTGTCCCGACCCGGAAGCCCATCGTGGCGAGCCTGGAGACGATGACCGGATCGTTGGCCGCGTCACGGACGTCCGCCGCGATCCTCTGCCGGAGGTCGGCAGACATGTCACGCCAGCCGAAGAAGCCCAACGCGCTGTCGACCGTTAGCGACGGATAACCCGCTTCGCGCGCGGTCGGCATGTCCGGCGCCGCGACGGCACGCGCGCTGTTCATGGCTGCGAGGAACCGCCCCGCGCCGCTGGCGACCGCGGAAGAGAGGGTCGGCACCGCAGCCACCATGAGGTCGATCCGCCCCGCGTGGAAATCCTGCACTGCCGATGTGACATCGCGGTATGCCACATGCTTCATGCTGAGATGCTCGAGCTCCAGGAACGCTCTGAACACGAGCTCCGGCAGGCCCGCTGCCGCGCTCCAGAGATAGCGATCCGGCTGACGCTTCGCCATCGCGACGAGATCGGACAACGACGCGATCCCGGTTTTGCTGGAGGCGGCGATGCCGATGCTGAAGCTACCGACCGCACAGATCGGCACCAGGTCGATGGCGGGGTCGTACGGCAGCCGCTCGTGCAGCAACGGATTCGTCGTGATCACGCCGGTCGGAGCGAGCAGCAGCGTGTGCTCGTCTTTGGCCGCGACGAACGCCTGTACGCCGACGACCGCGTCGCCGCCTGGCCGATTGTCGACGACCACGGGACGCTGCCATCGCTCGGCGAGCCGCGGCGCAAGAAGTCGCGCGGCCACGTCGGCGCTGCCGCCGGCGCCGAACGGAACAATTAGACGAACGGGCCGGAACGGCCAGGTCTCCGGCCGTTCACCACGCGCGCAGGCGAGCGCGAACAGCGGGACGAGGACGACCGCGCGCCAGAAGCGTGTCCTCAACATGACATTCCTTACGAACGCTGCCCCGCGTTGCTGCCCCGACGCCGGCGTCCTGCCCCCGGGCGAACGTACGCCTGATTCGCGTCGATGACGCGCGCGAGCATGTCGATCAACGATCGACGCTCGGCCGCCGTGAGCACGGACAGGATTCGATCCTGCGCGGCCTGCGCCTTCGGTCGCTGCCGATCGTGAAGGGCCTGCCCTTTCTTGCTGAGTCGAAGCACGCGCGCGCGGCGGTCCTTGCCGTTCACGGCCCGTTCGATGAGCCCCTGTTGCTCCAATCGATACACGATCGCGCTGGTCGTCGTCCGGTCGAGCGCCAGGCGTTCGGCCAGGGTGTTCTGATCCAGCCCGGGCGTCTCGTGCAGGTAGATCATCACGCCGAACTCGAGCGGTATCAATCCGGTCCCCTCGTGGACCTCCGCCGCGACTGCCACGGCAATCTGGTAGAACCGGCGCCCGAGGGAGATGGGAGAGCGTGACGGGCGGCGGACGGTAGAAGCAATGGTCATACTATTGATAGTCAGATATATGACTATCAGATTAATGATCATTTCGCCCGTTGCTGTCAAGCGGTCCGCGGACCGTGGGGGTTCGATCGCGGCACCGAGTCTCTCACCGTGCCTTGGCGCGCTCGTGCGCGTCCTTTGAGGAGTGGTGCACCACCGTTCTCCGGCTTCTTCCTCTATGACCCCAGCCGACGGCAGCAGCCCGCGGCGTTGTCAGCGCCGATCGGTACCCTTCACCTCGAAGATCAGCGTAAGTGATCGGACGACATGGAGAGGTCTTACACAATTCTCCCCGTCGACCGATTGAGCACGTCTGCAAATCGCTGAATACAAACGGGATCGAACTCGACGCTCGCATCCATTCCAGCGTGTGCGATAATCAGTTCGCAGCCGCTCGCAAGTTGTTGATTCTAAAGACGGAGAGATGTCCGAGTGGTTGAAGGAGCACGCTTGGAAA
>DASSFZ010000176.1:0-15151 GCA_035693785.1 Anaerolineae bacterium
CCCCATAGCCGGAATAATCCACCATCGAGATGGGGAACACGTGCAGGTCGGGCCAGTTGCCGACCATGCCGACCGTCACGTCGCGGCCCTCGATATACTCTTCGACCAGCGCCGGCCCCCGATAAGCGTGTATCAAATACGTCACCCGATCGCGCACTTCGGCTTCCGTGTGCAACACCGAGCGTTCGTCGATGCCCATGCCAGTGCCTTCGCGCGCCGGCTTTGCAAATAGCGGAAACCGCAGGGTCGGGTCCAGCGGCTCGCCGGGCGAACGGAATTCCTGAAAGGCGGGCGTCGGCAACCCGTGGAATGCCAGCACGCGCTTGGTCATCGGCTTGTCGAGTGTCAGCGCCAGCGCCCGCACCTGCGAGCCAGTATACGGCACGCCGAGCATCTCCAGCAGCGCCGGCGCCTGCGCTTCGCGTGCATCGCCTCGAAAGCCTTCGCAGGTGTTGAAGCAGATGTCCACCGGCGTCCCGCGCAAACGCGCGGGCAAGGCCGCATTCCCCTCCATGGGAAACACGGTATACCCGCGCGCTTCGAGCGCCGCGTGATAGGCGGCTACGTTATTCTCGTGGTCCAGCTCGTACAGGTAATCGTGTGGCGCGCCAGGCGGCGGCTCGGGTGCGTTCGACGCCAGGTTGACCAGCAGCGCAACGCGCAGCGAGCGCCCCAAGCGCGTGGAGTCGTACTCCTCGAATTCTTTATCTGGCTCGCTCACCCGACCTCACAGTCTGACGGCGGTTACGATTCACGCCCCTCCGCCGTTGTCGGACGGGGCTTGTGCGCCCTTGAGCACCGGCTTATGCTCGGTGCCGATGCCCAGCGGCTGCCACTTCGACTCGTCGGCGCGCAGCCGGTGCTGGCCGCCGCCGCGCGTGTGCACGTCCTCGAAGCCTTCCGGCTCGATGGTCATGCGCTCGCCTTCCAGAAGCGCTGCCACACCCTCCTGTCCCGGCTCCAGGCGGCGCGGCGCCTGCCGATCCAGCCACTCGATCTCGTGCGGGTCGTAGTCCAGCGGCTCGGTGTAGGTCGTGATGAAGCCTTCGAAGTTGCGAAGCACGACCTTGCCCGGCGCCTGCGAGATGACGTAATTCGGCATGACGGGTATCTTGCCGCCGCCGCCCGGCGCGTCGATCACGTACGTCGGCACGGCGTAGCCGCTCGTGTGCCCGCGCAGGCCCTCGATGATCTCGATGCCCTTCGATACACTGGTTCTGAAGTGCCCTGCGCCCATGACCAGGTCGCACTGGTACAAGTAATACGGGCGCACGCGCATCATCACCAACTCGTGCACAAGCTGGCGCTGAATGTGAATCGAATCGTTCACGCCGGCCAGCAGCACGCTCTGGTTGCCCAGCGGCACGCCCGCGCGTGACAGCCGATCGCAGGCTTCGTACAGTTCCGGAGTGATTTCGTTCGGGTGGTTGACGTGGATATTCATCCACACCGGATGATACTTCGCCAGCATCTGGCAGAACTCGTCGTCGACGCGCTGGGGCAGGAATACCGGCACGCGGCTGCCGATACGAATGATCTCGACATGCGGAATCTCCCGCAGGCGGCTCATCAAGCCGTCGAGCAGCTTAGGCGCCAGCGCCAGCGGATCGCCGCCGCTCAACAGCACGTCGCGCACCTGCGGCGTCCGGGCGATGTAGTCGATGGCGGCGTCCCACTCCTTGCGGCTGAAGTTCTCGGTCGGTTCCCCGACGATGCGGCTGCGCGTGCAGTATCGACAGTACGAGGCGCACTGCGTCGTGACGAGGAACAACACCCGGTCGGGATAGCGATGCACCAGGCCCGGCACGGGGCTGTGCCGGTCTTCGGCGAGCGAGTCCTCCATCATCGACTCGAACGCGTCCAGCTCGCGCGCGGTGGGGACGACCTGCTTGCGGATCGGGTCGTGGGGATCGTCCGGGGCGATCAGGCTGGCGAAGTACGGCGTGATGTCGACGCGAAACAGGTTCTTCGTCGTCAGCGCCTTGATCTCGCCCTCGGTCAGCGTCACAATGCGCGACAGCTCCTCGACCGTGTTCAGGCGGTTCGACATCTGCCACCGCCAGTTGTTCCAGGTGCTGTCCGGTACGTCTTTGAAGCCCGCCGCACGCTTACGCGGCTTTTCGAGAATGCGGTTCGTCATAGCGATCCTCCAGTTGTGTCGGTCTCCAACCTCAGACTTCGGAAGTCTTCGCGAAGCTTCCCACCGGCGAAGCGCCTCGAACGTCCTCACAACTTAGACAGCACGGCGCGCCATGCAGACTTCCGAAGTCCTTGACCAACTGTAACACAACTGGACGCTCTTTGTCTAACCCGATGCATTGTACAGCAATTCACGCAGCGTTGAGTGTAAACATAGTGAAAACTTTTCGGTGAAATGCTGGTGAAAAAGATCGGGCCGCGATCGATTGGGCACGACTCGATCGCGGCCGGGTCAGACGATGGACGAAAGACGAGGGACAGACGAGGGCGCGAAGAGAGAAGGCGATTACTCGGGAACGGACAACATATACCCAAACCCGCGCACCGAGCGCAGGTATTCTCCCGTCTGCGGGTTCCATCTCATCTTGCGGCGAATGAGGCGCACGTGTGCCTTCAGCAGCTCCTGTGCTTCGGCCTTGCTGCCGTCGTAGCCCCACACCTGTCGCAGCAGCTCGCGAAAACCCAGCACCTCGTTCGGCCTTTGCGCCAGCGTCACGAGAATCTGGTATTGCATCGGCGGCAACTGCACCCACTTGCGCCGGCGGAACTTGGCCCGCTTGCGCGCCAGGTCGATCGTCAAGTCGCCCAGGCGCAGCCACTCGGCCGAGCGGCGAGAAGAGCGGAGCAAAGTCAGCGCTGCCCCGACCCGACTGCGATCTACCTTGGTGGGCTTGCGCCCGCCGTTCTTGATGGGCACGATCACCGGCCAGCGGCCAACCGAAACGAACATCCTCGTCAACGCCTGAAACTGTCGATCGAGAAACGCGCGGTCGACCAGCATGAGCTCGAGCGCAGATTCATGATGCAGCACCTTCGCAGCCGCCGATACGTTCGCGGCGATGAGACACACCACGCCATCTTCGGCGAGCGCCTGCGCCCACCGCGCAGCGACAATCTCCTCGGCCAAGATCATCACGCGCTGCCTGCGGCGCTTAGCCCCATCGGCCAGTTCAGTCATGATCTCTCCTTAGTTTCATTATAATCCGTTTCGATGATCGATCAACAAGAGCAGCGCCCGGCGCGGCAGCCGCCTGCCCTTGCGTCGAGACACGAGCAAGGTACAATACCGGTTGACTCCCTCGCGCATCCATCGGCCATGCCCACACCTGTGCAGCACCTCGTCATCGCTGACGCCATTCTCGCGAAGTCGAGCCTTCCCGAGCACGCGCGCGCCTTTCTCAACGCGCAGCGCGCCGAGTTCCTGTTCGGCAACGTCGCGCCCGACGTCCAGACCGTCTCCGGCCAACCACGCGCGGCGACGCATTTCTTCAACGTGCCGCTGGACTCCAGCCGGCCGGCGCATGAGGTGATGTTCGAAGCCCATACCCACTTGAGCGAGCCGGGCCGGCTGCCGGCCGGGCAGGCTGCCTTCCTTGCCGGTTACATCATGCATTTGCTGCTCGACGTGATGTGGGTGCGCGACATCTTCCAGCCCATATTCGGGCCCGATGCCGGCTGGAGCACCTTTCACGACCGGCTCTTCCTGCACAACGTGTTGCGCGCCTGGTGCGACCGCCGCGATCAGGCACACCTGGCAGGAAACGCCGGCGCATCCCTGGCGACCGTCACGCCAAACCACTGGCTGCCATTCACCGGCGACAGATACCTGCGCCAATGGCGTGACGCGCTCGTCGAGCAGCTCGCCCCTGGCGCTACCATTCGCACCGTCCAGGTATTCGCAGAGCGCGGCCAGATCGACCCCCTGGCGTTTGAGCGCGTGCTGGAATCCGAGGACGAATTGAACGACCGCATATTCAGCCAGGCGCCACGCCGCGTCATTGACGATTTCTACACGCGGGGGCTGTCCGAATCGTGTGCGCTCCTCAACGACTATCTGGCCCGCGTATAAGATGGTTCCTGTCGGGAAACGCCATAGAGCGGCATCCCGATGCGGTTCGAATAAGGCTGGCATAGGGATGCCAGCCTACTTTCTCGACAAGAACCAGGATAGACGGACGCCTGCGCAAGGGCAAGCCGGTTGCAGACGGAGCGTACGTGGTACAATCGCGTCCTAGTTGCGGAACCGAACTGGAGTCTGGCGAATTTCCGGAGTCGAGCCTTTAGGCGGCATATTTGGCGGCCCACACCGGCTAAAGCCTCGACTCCAGCGCCAGATGTGGCGGTCGCCAAACTCCAGAACCGAATAACGCGCGCTGGCAGCTCTGGTCGTGACCCGGCCATGACGCGCGGCTGACTTCCCTTTTCAAGGAGATCCCTTCCATGAAGATACTCGTCACCGGCGGAGCCGGCTACGTCGGCAGCCATTGTGTCGAAGAGCTGTGCGAGGCGGGCGAAGACGTCGTCGTCTTCGATAATCTTTACTACGGCCATCGCGAGGCCGTCCACCCCAAAGCGAAATTTGTCGAAGGCGATCTGAAGGATGCCGACGCCCTCAAACGGCTGTTCGACGCACAGCCGTGTGACGCGGTGATGCACTTTGCGTCGCATACGCTCGTCGGCGAGTCGATGGAGAAGCCGCTGCTGTACCTGGGTGACAACATCACCAACGCGCTGAATCTATTCCGCGCGATGATCGACCATGGCGTCAGGCGCTTCATCCTGTCGTCGACGGCCAACCTGTTCGACAAGCCGGAGCGCATACCCATCGACGAGGACGAGCGCATCGTGCCGGGCAGCCCATACGGCGAAAGCAAGAACATCATCGAGCGGCAGTTGTACTGGCTGGACAAAATCTACGGCATCCGCTACGCCTGCCTGCGCTACTTCAATGCGTCGGGGGCATCGCCGACCGGCCTGCGCGGCGAGGATCATGAGCCTGAAACCCATTTGATCCCGATCACCCTCCAGGTCGCGCTCGGCCAGCGCGAGAAATTGATTGTCTTCGGTAATGACTATCCCACGCCGGACGGCACGTGTGTACGCGACTACGTCCATGTCAACGACCTGGCGCAGGCGCACATCCTGGCGCTGCAGGCACTCGACCAGGGCAGCCGCACGTACAACCTCGGCAACGGCAACGGGTACTCGAACCTGGAGGTGCTCCAGACCGCCGAAGCCGTGACCGGCAGGAAGATCGCCTGGGAGTTCGGGCCGCGCCGGCGCGGCGACCCGGCCGTCCTCGTCGCCAGCAGCGAGCGCATCCAGCGCGAGCTGGGCTGGAAGCCGCGCTACGGCTCGCTGCGGGACATCATCTCCACGGCCTGGGAATGGCACCGGGCGCACCCGAACGGGTACGATGGCAAATAGAGGGCGTGCTGTATGCATATCGTCATCAATGGCTGGTTCCTCAACCAACCGAACACCGGCAGCGGGCAATACCTGCGACAGCTCATCACGCGCCTGCCTCGACTCGCGCCGCAGCACGAGTTCATCCTCGTCGTCCCCGACCGCCGCTCGTTCAGGGTCTTCGATCTCCACACAGACGCCAATCTCCAATCTCTAATCTCCAACCTCCAACCTCCAACCTCCGACTTCCGCAAACTCTTGTTCGAGCAGTCCATTATCCCGCGCGCCGCACGCGCCCTCCGCGCCGACCTCATTCACGTCCCGTACTGGGCGCCGCCGCTCCGTGCAAGCGTGCCAATCGTCGTCACGATCCACGATGTGATCCCGCTCGTCCTGAAAGAATATCGCGGTGGGCCGCTGGGGCGCCTGTACACCGGGCTGGTGACCGCCGCTGCGCGCGGCGCCGCGCTCACCCTCACCGATTCCGAGGCATCAAAACGGGACATCCTTCAACACCTTGGCGTCTCAGAATCGCGTGTTCGGACGATCTACTTGGCCGCCGATCCGAAGTTCACACCCCGGCGCGATCCGGTCGACCACGCCGCCGTCCGCCGTAAATACGATTTGCCCGACAACTACGTGTTGTATCTGAGCGGCTTCGACCCGCGAAAGAACGTCGAGGCGGCGCTGCAAGTGTACACCTGGGGGCAGGACGCCATCGGCCACAGCCACCCGCTCGTCGTCGCAGGGCGGCTGCCGGAAGGCGGCGACGGCTTCTTCACAGATCCGCGCGAGATCGTGAAGCGCATCGAAATCGAAGACGTCGTGCAGTTTATCGGCGAAGTTGACGAGGAAGATAAGGTCGCTTTGTATCAGGGCGCGTCGGCATTCCTGTACCCATCCCGCCGCGAAGGCTTCGGGCTGCCGGCATTGGAGGCGCTGGCCTGCGGCGTGCCCGTGATCGGGTCGGAGGCGTCATCGATCCCTGAGATCGTCGGCGACGCCGGGATGCTCGTCAGCCCCGACGACGCGCGCGCCATGGCCGGCGCGCTGATCGCCGTCGTGACCGAGCCGCCGCTGCGCGAGGCGCTCAGCGAGCGGGCGCTTAAACAAGCAGCAAGATTCTCGTGGGACAAGACTGCCCGCGAGACGGTTGAGGCGTACGAATCGGTTATGAAAGCGTAGCACGCATGCAGTGACGACTTCATCCTTAATCTCGTTAGGGAAACGACAACGCGAAATTCTTCGTCCCGCGCTCTTCGATGTTGCGCTCCTCTTTGCGGCGTTTCTACTCTACACTCTAACTCTAACTCCCTCCCTTCTCCCCGCCGACAGCGGCGAATTCCAACTGGTCGCGTGGAAACTCGGCATCGCGCATCCGCCCGGTTATCCGCTGTACATCGTCGTCGGGCATCTATTCTCGCGCTTCTTCGCGTCACCCGCCTTCGCGCTCAACGTGCTCAGCGCGATCCTGGCTTCCATCACGCTCGTCCTCGTCAGCCGCGCCGTCCGCGCAGCCACGGGTTCGACGCTGGGCGGGCTTGCCGCTGCCGTGATACTCGCCACGGCCACGACGTTCTGGGCGCAAGCGACGACGGCGAACATCCGCATGCCGACCGCGCTGTTTACCGCCGCATGCGTCTACGTCCTCGTCATGCATCAGCAGGCCGTCGCAGAAGCCCGCAACACTGCAGCCGCAGCGCCCCCGCGCCTTCGAGCCGGCTCCCCCGATCGATACCTGATTCTGTTTGCCCTGCTGTTCTCCCTCGGCCTCAGCCACCATGTATCGCTCATCTTCCCCGGCATTTTCTTCGTCACCTTCGTGCTGCTCGTCGATCCCTCGATCTTCCGGCAGCCTCGCAGATGGATCCGGCCCGGTATCGCTTTTCTGCTCGGCCTGCTCCCACTGCTCTATCTGCCTGCCCGGGGGCTGGCCGGCGGGACGCTCGCCAACGGCGAATCGGGAGCGGAATTGGCGCAGCCAGACAGATTTCTCGACTATGTCCTGGCGCGAGGATTCGAGGGTGACTTCTTTTACTTCGTCACGGAGCGGCCCGACCTGCTCGACGATCGACTGGCGCTGCTGCCGACGCTCTTCGACTTCCAATTCAACCTCGGTGCGCTGATGCTCGGCTTGCTCGGCGCCGTCGTGCTCGCGCGGCGAAACTGGCGGCTGCTGGTCATGCTGCTCGGCGGCATCGCCGCGCATACCTTCGTCACGCTCGCCTATCGCGCCCCGCAGACGGTCGAATACTTGATGCCAGCTTACGTGCTCTTCGCCATTCTGATCGGCTGCAGCGTTGGACAAGTGTTAACCACGGAGACACGGACGCTTGGCGCACAAAGGTTTTCTTTGTGGTTCAATCTCGTTCTCTTTGTGATGGCGCTGATCGCCGGCCTTGCACGTGGGCTCGATAACCTGCCCTCATACGACTGGCTCTCGCGAAATGGGGATACGCGCGCGTATGCCGAATCCCTGCTCGAAGATGCGCCGCCCGACGCGATCATCCTGTCCAACTGGCACTGGGCCAACCCGATGTGGTATCTGCAGCAGGTCGAGAGATTGCGCGCCGACGTCGACGTGGTCTACGTCTACCCGCGCGGGGAACCACTCGCCATCACGTGGCTGAAGGAGATCGACTCCTCCGTCACGACCGGCCGCCCGGTGATCGTCGACATGTACTTCCACGAGGAGTTTCTCGCGTCGCCGTATTTCTTCGAGCCGATCAGCCAGGAAGCCTTCCTGGTGCGCCAGTCCTACCTCTCCAATCTTCCCCAGGGCTACACTCCCTATGAAGCCGAATTCGGAGGGAAATTCAAGCTCCTCGGCTTTCGCCTGCTGGACGAGCGAACAACACCCGGCGAACCATACATGGTGAACCTCGCCTGGCGGGTCGAGTCGCAGCCCGAGCGGGACTACTCGTTCTTCGTTCACCTCGTCGATTCATCCGGCCGGGTCGTCGGTCAGGCCGACCGCACGCTGCCGACGATGCGTTACAAGCCTGGCGACGTGATCGTCGAACGGTTCTTCGTCGCCCCATTGCCCGGCGTTCTGCCCGACGAGTACACTTTGGCTACCGGCATCTACACCGTGGAAAATACGGAAATTGTCGAATTGGGTGGGCAAGCCCAATTCGCCCGCACGATCGTCGAGCCGCCCGTTCGATTAGCGGATCAGCCCACTTCTGCTGTTGCCCTTTCGCACGGCATCTACTTCCTCAACCCGCTCCCCTACCCTCGGGCGAGCGCACTCTATCCGGGCAGCCAGCTCGTCCTCGACCTGCGCTTCCTCGCGTCGCGGCCGCTCACGCGTGATATCGTCGTCTCGGTGCAGATGATCGGCGAAGGCTACACCTGGAAGACGACCGCCGACTCCGTGCCTGCGCTGGGCGCGATCCCCACGCTCAAGTGGATCGCCGGCTCCCAGGTCGCCGATAGACACGTCGTCGATATCCCGCCTGATACGCCGCCCGGCCCGGCAACCGTCTCGGTCATCCTGTACGATCACTTCACACAGCAGCCGCTGGCCCTGCTCGACCCGCAACTGATTCAACAAGACCGGTCGATCCCGCTCGGCGCGTGGACCATTTTGCCGCCGTAGCAACTCTTGTACGTCCATACTCCCTGTCCAGTTCATGCTATAATTTCAACATCACGGCCCTCCACCGGGCCGGTTTTTTCGCCGATACTCCCGAAATAATGGCAGACCACCTCGACCTCTCTATCATCATACCCGCGCGCAATGAAGCGGAATCGCTGCCTGGCCTGCACGCCGAGATCGGCGCGGCGCTGGCGCCGCTGCACAAGTCGTACGAGATCATCGTCGTCGACGACGGCAGCACCGACGACACGTTCGCCGCGCTCAGGCGGCTCGCCGAGTGCGATCCGCACGTGGTCGCCGTACGGCTACGGCGCAGCTTCGGACAGACGGCCGCCTTGGTTGCGGGTTTCGATCTGGCGTGCGGCGATGTGGTCGTCACCATGGACGCCGACGGCCAGAACGATCCGGCCGATGTCCCCAAGCTCCTGGATAAGATCGATGAGGGCTATGATATCGTATCCGGCTGGCGGGTGAATCGCAAAGAGCCGTTCATCACGCGGCGCATCCCGTCGATGATTGCCAATCGCATCCTGACAGCGCGCACTGGCGTCCGCCTGCACGATTCGGGCTGCTCACTCAAGGCGTACCGCAGCGAGGTCGTCAGGCATATCCGGCTGTACGGCGAAATGCACCGCTTCATTCCGGCGCTCGCCTCGAGCATGGGCGTGACGGTTGCCGAGGTACCCGTCAACGACCGCGCGCGAAAACACGGCAAGAGCAAATACGGCCTCTCGCGCACCTTTCGCGTGATCCTCGATCTCTTCACGCTCAACTTCCTGCTCGGCTTCCAGGGCAAG
The DNA here is from genome assembly GCA_035693785.1 of Anaerolineae bacterium. Taxonomy (GTDB): domain Bacteria; phylum Chloroflexota; class Anaerolineae; order Fen-1058; family Fen-1058; genus DASSFZ01. The sequence goes on from DASSFZ010000176.1 coordinate 9,784, forward strand.
CCCATGCAACTGTTCGGCTGTGCCGGGTTGATCACCGGCGCGATCGGCTTCGCTATCCTGGCCTACCTCACCTTTCTGAAAATCGCGTACGGCGAGCAGTTGAGCAATCGACCCGTCTTGTGGCTGGGGGTGCTACTGGGTATCGTCGGCGTGCAATTCCTGTTCTTCGGACTGATTGCGGAAATGCTGACCCGCACTTACCACGAATCGCAAGGCAAGTCGATCTACGTCATCCGCGAGATCGTCGGACGCGACGCCATCCACGAACCTCCACATGAAAGAGTTGGCGAGCCGGCGAACTCGCCACACGACTCGCTGACCACCTGACTCATTCCCCATGCGGCAATGCGACCTTCGATTCGGCGGCGACTTCGCCGCGATCTCTTCGTCCTGCTGTTCTTCACTCTGCTGACGCTCGTTCTGACCTGGCCGCTCGTCGCACGCATCGGCGATGCCTACGCCGGCAATAACGAGGACCTGTGGGTGTTTCAATGGGACAACTGGTGGACCCGCGTCGCCCTGCAACAGGGTCTCGATCCGCTGTACACACCCTACCAGTTCTATCCAGGCGGCGTCAGCCTGGCGGCCCACTCGCTCAGCTTCTACAACTCGCTGATCTGGATCCCACTGGCGGCGCTGTTCGGCGACATCGCCGCCTACAACATCACGATTCTGCTGACGTTCATCCTCAGCGGCTACATGATGTTCAAGCTGGCCGAATACCTGCTGCCCGACGCGCGTCCGCCGCTGCCGGCGCTGCTGGCTGGCGTCGTGTTCGCCTTCGCGCCATATCACTTCTCCCAGTCGCTCGGACACGTGAGCCTGGCGAGTGTGCAGTGGTTTCCCCTGCTGGCGCTGTTCATCCTGAAAACGGCGCGCGAGCGCGCGTGGCGTAACGTCGTCGCCATCGGCCTGCTGGCGTTGCTGATCGCCGCCACTCGCCTGCAATTCCTGATCCTGGGCGGCGTCGTGTTCGCGTTGTTCGTCGGCGTCGACTGGCTGGTCTCGCGGCACGAGTGGAGCCGGGGCGCGCTCGCGCGGCTGATTGCGGGCGCGGCGGCCGGGCTTACGCTGTGCCTGCCGCTGCTTGTGCCCGCCGCCCGGCTGTACACGCAGGCCGCCTCCCCCGACGAATTGATCGCCGACGAGGACGAGTGGGGGCAGACCGATCTGCTGGCCTACGCCGTGCCGATGACCTATCATCCGATCTTCGGCGCGGCTGTCCAGCCGCTGTACCAGCGCTTTGTCAAGAACCAGGCCTGGATGCCGTTCCTGGGCTACACGGCGGTCGCGCTAGCGGCCTGGGGGATCGCGCGCCTGCGCCGACGCGCCTGGCCGTGGGTCGCCATCGGTGCGTTCCTGTTCGTCATGGCGCTCGGCCCCACGCTGCGCGTGAACGGCATGGTGTACGAGGATATTCGTTTGCCGTACGCGCTCATCGGCGATTGGTTTCCGCTCAACACGCTGCGCTCGCCCGATCGCTACAACTTGTTGATGCCGATGGCCCTTGCCGCGCTGGCGGGGGCGGGCGCGGATGGCGTCCTGCGGCGTTGGGCCAGCCGCCGCGGAACGATCTGGGTCGGCCTGCTCGGCACGCTGATCGTCTTCGAGTATCTCGGCCTGCCGTACCCAACGATCGAGCCGTTGCCCACCTCGCCGTACTTCGACGCGCTGGCCGCCGATCCCGAGCCATACGCCATTCTCGACATCCCGCTGGAGCGGTCCGACACCAAGCGTTACCTCTATTACCAGACGCGGCACGGCAAACCCATCGTCGAAGGCCGCGTGGCGCGCGTGCCGGCGGAAGCCTACGCGTTGTTCGATGCGATCCCCTTGCTCGACGGCTGGCGTGCCGCCATCGCCCCGCCTTACCCGCCTGACCTGGACAACCAGTTGGCGCAATTAGCCGCCCGCGACGTGCGCGCTGTCGTCGTCCACAAGACTCTGCTGGCGCCGGAGCAGTTCAACGCGCTGCGCGATTACTTCACCCGCATACCGGCCTACGAAGATGAGCAGATAGTGGTATACTCGACGCGTCCATCGCGCGAGCCAAGCATACCTGTCGGCAGCGGCATTGGGTTGTTCAACGGCTGGGCGGCATTGTCGGAGTCCCCCTCCGCTGCGCTACGAGGGCAGGCGAGCGCTGCGCTCGAAGTGCACTTGCGCTGGGCAGTGACCCGGTCGCTTCGGGGCGATTTCGACTATCGCCTGTCGCTCGTCGGCGAAAGCGGCATCCATGTAGCCGAACAGACGCAACACATTGATCCGCCGACGTCCACCTGGAAACCGGGCGCGCTGATGGCCGGCGACTATCAACTGAGCCTGCCTGCCCGTCTATCACCTGGTGTCTACCGGATCAGACTCGATCTACGTGACAGTGATCAGGGCGTGGGCATGCTTGAGCTGGCACATCGCATTCTCAGCCTGCCCGAAGGCCCCGGCCCGCGACAAATGGTCGTCAGCGAGGAGCCGCGCGTGCGATACGGCGATGCGATCGAATTGCGCGCCGCCGACGTGAGTGTGCGCGGCAACTGGCTCCTGTTGTGGTTGTACTGGCATGCCCTCGAAGCGCCCGGCGCGGACACGCTGTACTTCGTTCACGTGCTAGACGGTGACGGCAACCTGGTCGCGCAAAACGACGGCATCCACGTGAAGTACACACGCCCCAGCTCGATGTGGCAGGCAGACGAGATCATCGCGGACCCGATCGAGATCCCATTGTGGAACCTTCCCACTGGAGAATACCTGATCGCCGTCGGTCTGACTGACACGGACGGCGTGCACCTGACCGCGATTGACGCGAGCGGACAGCCACGGCCGGACCATCGCACCATCCTTGAAACCCGATTCGCCATCAACCGACCAACCGACTAACCAACCATCCAACACTCCGACCCATCATGACCCGTCTACTCATCGTCGGCCTCGACGGGGCCACGCTCGATCTGATCAAACCCTGGGCGGCTGAAGGCAAGCTGCCCGCGCTCGCCGCGCTGATGCAAGCCGGTGCGAGCGGCCCGCTCGAATCGACGCTGCCGCCGGTTACCTCGCCTGCCTGGCCCGCCTTCATGACAGGCAAGAACCCCGGCAAGCACGGCGTGTTCGACTTCCTCCGCCCCAGCGCTGGGGCGTTCGAGATGGTCAATGCCTCGCAGATCGACGGCAAGCTGCTGTGGGAGATCCTCAGCGACGCGGGCCGCTCGGTGGGTGTGCTCAACGTGCCGATCACCTACCCACCGCGCAAAGTCAACGGCTACCTCGTGCCCGGCCTGCTCTCACCCGATCAGGGCGTCACCACCTACCCACCCGACCTTCTCAAGCCGTATCGCGCCGAACTCGGACGCTACCGCATCACGCCCGATGTGCAGTACAGCCCGGCCAGCGCCGACGCGTTCATCGCCGACATCCACGACCTGATCGACACGCAGTTACGCTACGCGCTGCGGCTGATGCAGGATCGCCCGACCGACGTGCTGATGGTGCACTTCCTGGCGAGCGACAATGCCTCGCACGCGTTGTGGCGATACATGGATTCGACGCACCCGCTGCACGATCCGGCGCTCGCGCCGAAGTACGGCGACGCACTGCTCAAGGTCTATCAACATCTCGACGAAGCCATCCAATCTCTAATCTCCAATCTCCAATCTCCAACTTCCAAACCCCAAACCCCAAACCCCAATATCATCGTGATGAGCGACCACGGATTCGGCCCGCTGCACAAGACCGTCAACCTCAACGTGCTCTTCCTGCAGGCTGGATTGATGCATCTCAAGCCACACGCACTCACGCGCCTGCGCTACGCGATGTTCAAGCGCGGCCTCACGCCGAAGGGCGTATATCGAATGTTGGAGCGCATGGGCCTGCAAAACATCACCGCGCGCGTCAGCCGGCAGACGCGCAACCAGGTGGTCAGTAAATTCCTCTCGTTCGAGGACGTGGACTGGTCGCGCACGGTCGCCTACGCGATGGGACACGTGGGACAGGTGTACCTCAACCTGAAGGGAAGGGAGCCAGAGGGCATCGTCAAGCCATCCGCGTATCACGCGACGCGCCAGAAAGTCGTCGACGCGCTGAAGACGCTGCACGATCCGCAAAGTGGCCGCCCGCTGGTCGATCGCATCATCCTACGCGAAGAGGCCGCGTGGGGGCCGTATCTCGATCGCTCGCCCGACCTGCACCTCGTACTCGACGGCTACCGCGCTATCGCCTTCCCGCTCTTCGCTACCGAGGGCAAAGTCGTCACGCCGCAGATTCGCGGCGATTCCGGCTGCCATCGCCTGCATGGCATTTTCATCGGCAGTGGCCCGGCGTTCGCCAGCGTATCGATCGACGGCGCGCGCATCACCGATCTCGCGCCGACGATCCTGCACATCCTGGATGTGCCGGTGCCGTCGGATATGGATGGACGCGTCCTGGTCAAGGCGCTCGCGCCGGACCTGCGCGCGCGCGCCGTCCGGACGGCGCACGCCGCCGATTACATACCGCAGCAGGTCGACTTCAGCGCCGACGAGCAGGCCGAAGTGGAAGAACGCCTTCGCGCACTCGGCTACCTGGGCTGATGATCGACGCTCCGTTCTCCAATCTCCAATCTCGGATCCCCCAACTTCCGACCTGGTTCTGGGCGCTGCTGATCTTTGCAGTCGCGCTCGCCCCCCGCGCGCTGGCGCTCGGCAGCTACGTCACGCCCGATGAGCCGAACTGGGTGTATCGCACACTCAACTTCGGCGCGGCCCTTGCGCGCGGCGACTGGGCGGCCACCGCGCAGACGAGCCACCCCGGCGTGACGACGATGTGGCTAGGGTCGCTCGGCATCGCCGCGCAGCGCGCCGTCGATCCCGCCGGCACAGCCGACGCTATCAACTGGCTGTCCAAGATCGACCGTCTCTCGCCGGAGAACCTCGAAGCGCTCAGGCGTGTCGGTGTCTTCCTCGACTGGGCGCGGTTGCCGGTCATCGTCGTCAACGCGCTGGGGCTCGTGGGCGTGTTCCTGCTGGCGAGCCGCCTCTTCAACCGTGCCAGCGCGCGGCTGGCCGCCTTGCTGCTGGCGCTCGATCCGTTCTTCGCCGGATTGCAAGGGTTGCTCCATGTCGACGGATTGATGACCACATTCTCAACCCTGTCGCTGCTGAGCCTGCTGCTCGCCATCCGCAGCCTGCAGCATGAAACCCATGAGTCGCCTTCGTCGTCACTCGTCACGCGTCATTCCTTATTCGTCGTTCGCCCTTCCCCATTTTTCTGGTTCGGCGCATCCGGCGCGTTCGCCGGGCTGGCGCTCCTCAGCAAATCGCCTGCGATCTTCCTGGTGCCGTTCGGCGCGTTGGCCCTCCTGGCCGCCCTCGTCGCCAGGCGGCTATCCGCGCGCGACGCC
>DASSFZ010000177.1:0-4390 GCA_035693785.1 Anaerolineae bacterium
TGCGAGAAGTATAGACCCGATGCGAGCGCCATTTATATATGATCAGGTCTTCCGGTTGGCACACCGGCGCCTTGATTCATCGCTTCGGCAATGCGTCTGAACCGCGCCCGCGCCTCGACGCGCTCCGCGAGATCCTCCTCAAAGAATATCTCGTGAGCATCGGGCGCCAGCAGGCGCATGAAAGCCTGAAGTTCGAGGAATTGCCGCACGCTCTCTTCGACCGACAATAGCGGCAGCGTTCTGCGCTCTTCTTCCTCTTCCCATTCGTTGAAGGCGCGGTAGCCTTCGAGCCTCTCTCGCAGGAGTTTCTTGTCCATGCCATTCATACGCCACATTATACTGCCAAAAAGAGATTCCTCACTGCCCCTTCGGCTCCGCTCAGGGCAAGGTTCGGAATGACACGCTACGGTTCACGGCGAACGAATCGCCTCGTCCAACAGCAACCGGTCAGACGGGGTGGGATTGCCCTGCGCATCGATCGCGGGCAGCCGATTCCCGCTGACCGGATCATACCAGCCCGTCGCCACGCGATACGGCTCCTCCTCTAACTCCAACTCCAACTCCACTCTCTCACTCACTACTTCCCCTTTCGTCCACCACGACGTCGGATAGGCATTCCCGCCCGGCGCGGCATCTATCTGCGCGACGATGCGCTCCGTCGCCGGATCGAAAACGTGCACGAAGTACTTGTAGTCCGCGCCCATATCGGCCAGCGCCTGCCAGTGCAGCGTCAGAATGAACCGGCTGCCCTCTTGCGCCAGATCGTAGCCCAGCAACCGGATCTGATCGCCGAACGTCGCGTCGACCCGGTGCTGCATCGACGGGATGGCGAAGCTGCGCTGCGGCGGCGGCGCTTCTGTTTCATCATAAAGCGTGTCGATCTTGATTCCCGGCACACGCACGCGCCCCATTTCCTCCTGCGATGCGACGCGATACCACACCACGTCCAGCGAATAGACCTCGTCATGCGGCGCTTCTAGTGGCAGGGAGAGTGTGTACGCATCATGCTGGTTCTCGCCGGGCAGCCACGTGCTTGTAGGGAGAAATCCATAACCCGGCTGCGTGTCGAGCGAGGCCCACACGCGTCCGGCAGCGTCGGCCAGCCGAAGCGACACGGCGTAATTCGCCGCGATCGACTTCAATGCCGTCCAGTCGAAAGCGACCGTCAATCGCTCAGCGCTATCGTGCTCGACGGTGACAACCCTCAATTCGATCTCGTCGCCGATGGGCGCCCAGCCCGCTGCGGGAATAGCAGCACCCGAGCCGGGATAAAACAACGGCCGGAGAAACGTCGATCCGTAGACTCTCGAGGCATCGGCTACTTCCACCCGCACGTAGACCATGCCGCGCGACAAGCGCTCCGGCACGTCGAGCGTGACCGTGTTGGTGCCCGCCCGGATCGGCGCGCGGGCGCTCGCCAGCGGCTCAGGCCCGCCGAAGGCATGCGACGACGGCGCGACGAGCTGAACGACGGCCCAGGCATCGGCGCCGGCGACGTCGGACCACTCCAGAACGACGGTGGATGGCTCTGCGTAAGTGTAACGCGCCAGACGGGCGACGCCGAAATCGGCGCCGCCGTGATGCAGCCACGGCTTCGACTCGAAGTCCATCACCAGGTCGTCCTCGCCTGCCTCCACGGCGTTGGTCACCGCAGCGATTGCCGCGAAAAGGCACGCGAGCGCCAGCAACGCCAGCTCGTAGCGCCGATAGGCGATGAAAGACCGAAGACGAGCGACGAGTTGAGGCCGATCCATTGCTCTAACTCTAACTCCAACTCTAACTCTAACTCCACTCTCTCGTCTCGCGAAAATCAGCATCCCGATTGTGACCAGCGCCGCAGCCAGCGATACAAGCTCCGCGCCTGCGCGCAGCGGTGTGCGGTCGAGCCACAGCGTCACCCTATGCTCGCCTTCGGGCATATCCACCTCGATAGTGCCCAGGTCGGCGGCGGCGCGCGCCTCCACGCGTTGGCCGTCGAGCGACGCCTGCCAGCCGGCGAAATGCAGGGTGGGAAAGGCGAGCGCAGCGTCATCCGCCGCGCGAACCGACCACGACTGTGATACCGGCCCGCGAGCGACCTGAACGGCTTCCGCTTCCCCTCGCACCGGAATCGCCCTCGGCGGCGCTGCCGGATCAATCAAGGTAGGCCCGGTGTAGGGACGCGGGATCGTCGTGCGCGGCAAATACTCGGCGCGAATCGTCGTGCCCACGTTGGTCGTGAAAGCCTCGTAGGCATGAATGCGTTCCGGCCCGATCTCATCCGCGCGGATCGGCAGGTAGTCGGGCCGCAGCGTCAGGAGCGTCGACGCCGCGAGCGCTAATGCCACGCCGGCTGCGATCCAGCTCTGAGAGCCTGCCTGAAAAGGTCGCCGCAGTAACCACCAAGGCACTAAGACACCAAGTAGTTTAAGGCTTTTCTTCGTGCCCTGGTGTCCCTTCGGCTCCGCTCGGGGCAGGCTTGGTGGTGAGTCTTCAGGCAACCTCTGAGAAGTCTCTCCGCGTCCGGCTCCCCCTGCGTAAACCAGGAAGCTGGCGGCTAGCGAGGCAAACAGCGCCTGTACGGAAAGAAACCGCCACGGGAACTGCACCAGCGGCAAAAGCGGCAGTGTGTCCCAGAGTGGCTTCGACAACGGCGTAATCATCAACGTCGAAACGATCAACCCGGCGAGCGTGAAAACCCGCAGCCGGGTCAGCCCGCGCTTCCACGTGACGAGCGTCGCGACGACGCCCGCGAGCGTGACGAACGCCTGCGCCAGCCCGATGGCGAACGGCGTGTGCGGCGGCTCGGTCGAGTAATCGAAGCCGAGAGACGGCTCGACGAGATCGGTCGAGCGGAAATGCCCGGCGTAATTGAAGTATCCCGTCGTCTGCGCGTCGAGCTGGACGAGCGGCGCTTCGCCGAGCGCGGGCAGCCAGAACCAGGCGGAGATGAGCAAACCTAATAACAGACCTGTCAGAGAATGTAGGGTGTTATGCGTGATGCGTGGTGCGTGGTGCGTAGTGCGTGGTGCGTGGTGCGTGGTGCGCGGTGCGTGGTGCGTGATGTGCGACGAGCGCCGAAGCCTCCAATCTCCAATCTCCAATCTCCAATCTCTAATTACCATGTACAGCAGCACGAACGGGGTGAAGATCAGCGCCGAGATGTTGTGTGTGAGGATCAGCCCGCCGTAGGCCAGACCCAGGAGCGCAACCGATCGGGGGCGAGGGCGCTCGGCGACGCGGTCGACCGCCCACAAGATGAGTGGATAGAAGACGAAGGCGTAGAACTCGGACAGCGAATCGCCGCGCACGTACACGTTGACCAGGTGGAACGGAGCGACCGTGTACGCGGCCGCGGCGAGGCATGCCTGCGCCCGGCCGCCGAATGACGACCTTCCCCAGCCAACCATCGCCCATGCCGCAAGGACGAACCCCAGCGACTGCACGATCTTGAGCGACGCCAGCACGTCAAGACCGATCAGGGCGAAGGCTGCGGCGAAATAGTAGGGCAGAGCCGCATAGAAGTTGAAAAACGGATAGCCCAACCCGTAGGCCGCATCGGGCATCCAGCGCGCGGGAAGCACGCCGGCTCGAAGATTCTCGACCAGTTGATGCAGCCGGATGAAGAGGAATGGGCTATCGCCGCCCGCGCGCGTATTGACCAGACCCGGTCCGCTCCACAGCGGCGCGGCGGCGATCAGCGCCAACAAAAGGAGCGCCAGCCAGCCCCAATTGGGTCTCGCGGCGCTCCGGTTCCGCACGTCGTCGCTCAGCACGTGTCGCGATGACTGATCACTGATGACTGCCAACCGATCACTGTCTTCTGGCCTTATCGCCGTGCACGGTTCAAGACCATCCCGGCCAGGAAGCCGGCCGCGAGCAGGATCGCTATTCCCAATGCACCCATCGCGATCTTGCCCAGATCCGATTGCGCGCCGCCATCCTCCGGCGTCGTGTTCGCTTCGGGCGGAGTCGTGTCAGGCGGCGCGCCGGATTCGCTCCCCGCCGCTTCGCGCGAACCGCCATACGCGATGTCGAAGGCCATGCCACCCGTCAGGCCCACCGGCCATTCCTCGGCGGTCGTGCTGGTCACGCCGTTCGGCGGACCTGCGTCGACGTTGTACGATCCGGCCGGCAAGCCCGCGAAGCAGTATGGCTCAACCTCGAGTCCCGACGTGACGTACAATCCTCTAGGGCCTGCAGAGTCAGACAGCGTAAAGCTGACGCCGCCAAGCAGTTGCTCTCCATCGTCTTTCGTCTGGTTCGCGTTCGCGTCGTTGAAGGCTTCCACGCAGATCTGGCCTTCTTTGGCAGCCGCGACGACCTGCGGCGTCTCCGTGGCCGTCGGCGTTTCCGTCGGGGCGGTGGCATCGAGAGTCGGAGACGGAGTGGCCGTCGCCGGAGTGGCCGT
>DASSFZ010000178.1:0-3143 GCA_035693785.1 Anaerolineae bacterium
CATCCTGTGGTTTGCCAAGACGCATCCGAACGCGCCCGATCCGCACGACAGCATCACGGCCTTCATGATCGAGACCGACCGTCCGGGCGTGACGTGCGGCGACATCCATGGCAAGCTCGGCGTGCGCGCCGGATCGACCGGCTGGGTGAACTGCAAGGACGTGCGTGTGCCGGTCGCCAATCGCATCGGCGAGGAGGGCGAGGGCTTCCGGATCGCGATGAGCTGCCTGGACAACGGGCGCCTGACCGTCGCCGCCGGCGCAGCCGGGCTGATCCGCGCCTCGCTCGACGCCAGTGTCAAGTATGCCAAGGAGCGCAAGGCGTTCGGCCGGGAGATCGGCCGCCACCAGTTGATCCAGCAGAAGATCGCCTTCATGGCGCAGCGGTACGAAATTGCGCGGCTGCTGTATCTGCGCGCCGCGTGGATGAAAAACGCCGGCAAGCGCAACACGCGCGAGACCTCGCTCGCGAAGTGGTACGCGACGGACGCCTCGTTCGAGGCGGCGCACGACGCGATTCAGGTCCATGGCGCGTACGGTTACAGCGACGAATACGACGTGGAGCGCTACCTGCGCAACAGCCGGGGCGCGATCATCTACGAGGGGACGAGCGAGATTCACCAACTGATGCAGGCAGGCTACGCGCTGGGCTACCGCGTCGACGGCGCGCTGCGCTGCGACCTGCCGGCGTACGATGCGAAGGCGTGGCAGGAAGAGAGATGAGTTAGAGTTAGAGTTAGGGAAAGAAGAGAAGCCGCTCAGCGCCAGTTGCTGAGGAACTCCAAATTATCGCGCAAATCGGCGGCTGTCCGAGAACTGAGCAGTTTCAGCAGGCGGCGGATGATGACCCCCACCTGCAATTGATCTGAAACGATAATACCGGCATGATGTCGGCCGGTCGCCAGATATTCGGTATGCAGCGCGGCAAAATCGCGGACGTTGAAGGTGAATACAGTGCGCTGAAGCGAGGCGGCATGCTCCAGATGGCGTCTATCTGGAATATGAACGAGACCTGCTTCTCTCGCAGTCAGCAGGTCTATAGATCGTGAACGCAAGGCCCTGACCAAATCCCGGTTCATGGTATCTTCGTCCAAATAGAGCTTGATCACCTCATTCACATCACGACGCCCTTAACTCGTTGATCACGGCCTCTTCAGAGTTTGCCAGAATGTCGGCCTCTACCTCGTCACGATTAAGGTGATAATAAGCGAGCGCCGCATAAACCAGGGCCAGATCCAGATCCAATTGATCGGCGATTTCTTCGGGAGTTAGCCCAAGCTTGTAATGTCCGACGACGGTACGAACGGTCACGCCTGTCCCGGCAATGATCGCTCGTCCCCCGCGCAACTGCGGATCTTTGACGATGACGCCGGCAAAGGGTTGCGGCTCCGTCGTGATCAAGCGCTCAAGCATCTCCACGAGTTCGGTCCGCTCCCGAGTGGCTAACGACTGCAATTTGGCGTACAGGTCGGCCGGAAGTTGAACGGTTATGGTCGGAGCGTCCATTGTCACCTCATCAGGAATCGAGTGTGCAATATATTATAGCACCTGCACTCAGCCTCCGTCGGACAGGGCGACCGCCCGGGTCGCCCCTACGAAAATCGGAAATTTGACAGGGGTTCAATGCAAAATCGGTGTGAAAGAGTTACGGATCGACCTTAAACACGGCCCGTCACTTCAAAGGGCAGCTCGACGACGCGCGGCGCTGCTTGTATCTTCTGAATATAGAACGTCGGATAGCCGCCGTCGCGCAACTTGTGAACGAGTTCGCCGAAGTCTTTGCCGACGCCAACGACCTGGCTCTGGTGAAACGCGACCCACTCGCCTCGATGCTCTTTGAGAAGATCCGGCAGCATTCGCTCGAAGGCTTCATGGTCGGCCTGCGTCTGGTTGAGCTGCTCTTGGCGCCATACGTCGAAATCGCGCTGCGCGGTCAGCGCCCTGTACTCGTCGATGCTCAGCAGCACGGCTTCGGGCTTGCCGTCTTTCTCGATGAAGATCGGCCCTTGTTTAAGAGCCTGCGTATCTTCTAGGGCGGCGTACAGTGCCTTGGGCTCACGAATCACTCTGGTGCTCATGGCGCGCCTCCGAAGAACATTGTAACCCGCATCCGAATGGAGAGCAACTCATGCAGTCGAAGATTGATTTCCAGGCGGTTGTGTCATCAGGTTACCGTAACTATTCAGATAGTTGAGCGCACGGTGTCAACGAATGGGCAACGAATCAACGGATGGCGCGGCGGGCGGTCGCGTGCAGGTTTTTTTGAGCAGCGCAGCGTCGTGGCGTCCATCCACACGCCTACATGAACACCGCAGGCGATACGTGAAAGCGCTTCGCCAGCGCGCGAATCTGGCGAACGTTCAGTTCTCGCTTGCCGCTCAAGACTTCCGACACCACACCCTGAGAACCGACCTCCGGCAAATCCGATTGGGCGGGGCCATGTTCCTCCATGAAGAAACTTGGAACGCGGCGCGGTAGTCGGTCGCTTCAGCGACTTGTTGGGCAGCACGGACCTTATCGCCGCGCAAAGCGAACGCGAGACTCGGTCACCACGACGAAGTGATCGGCTAGCCGGTCGGCGTGACCTTGCCCGTGTAGCCAATGGGCCACCGCCGGGCCGGTGCTTTCATCAACCAGAAAGCGCATCAGGCAGTCTCCGCCACCAGTGGCATGAAGGCTGTATTCTCAAGCGACCGCGTCGCAAAGAGTAGGCACGCCTGAATGTCCTCGCGCGTTAGTCCGCTATACTCTTGGAGAATCTCGGTCTCCGATGCGCCGTGCGCCAGCAAGTTGAGGATGTATTCCACGGTAAGGCGTGTCCCTTTGACGACAGGTTTGCCGACCATTACCTTTGGATTGATGGTGATTCGCTCAAGTAGTTGTTGGTCTGTCATGGCCCTGACCCTCCAGCCCTCTCAATGTTCCCTACATCGGCAACTATTATACGCGATCTCTGTGTAATTGTTCTTGCGAAGGACGGGCCTGGTGCGGCCCAATCGCATATATCCGACTCATGCCCTACCGCCCCTGAAACCTGCCGTCAGAACAGCGGGCGGCTGTGGTGGCTGGGTCACCGAGATACTGTTGGCGAATTGAGAATAGAATATCCGCCAGCCTGTGCTGGAGGAAGGAGCGATGTCCTTGA
>DASSFZ010000179.1:0-15004 GCA_035693785.1 Anaerolineae bacterium
CAGGCAGCCCATTATGGCGCCGTGTCCTGCCGTGGGCCACGCTCGTCGGCGTCTTCGTGCTGGTGTCGTTCTCCGGCGCTTACGCCTGGGAATACACGAACTCGCCCCAGTTCTGCGGCACGACCTGCCATACGATGCCGCCCGAATATACGGCGTATCTGACCTCACCGCACGCCCGCATCCTGTGCGTCGAATGTCACATCGGGCGCGACTACCTCGGCAGCCGCGTCTTGCGCAAGGCGGGTGACCTCAAACACATCGCCGCCACGATCTTTACGGACTACGAATTTCCGATCCGCGCAGAAGACATGCGCCCGGCGCGCGAGACGTGCGAGCAATGCCATTCACCGGACAAGTTTGCGGACGACAGCCTGCGTGAGATCAGGCACTTCGGCGACGATAAGAACAACACACCGGAGAGCATATTTCTCACCTTGAAGACCGGCGGCGGCAGCAAGCGCCAGGGCCTGGGACGCGGCATCCATTGGCACGTCGAGAACAAGGTCTTCTACCTGCCGGCCGATCCGCACGAGCAGGACATCCCCTATGTGCGCGTGGTCGGCGACGACGGGCAGGTCGCCGAATTTGTCGACGTCGAGTCCGGCCTTGACCCGAATACGATCGACGAATCGAAACTGGAAGAGATGGATTGCATCACATGCCACAACCGCATCACGCACCTGATCCTGCCGCCGGAGGAACGGGTCGATCAGTTGCTGGCGCGCCAGGTCATTCCCTCGACCATCCCGGACATCCGCCGCCAGGCCGTCGCTGCCCTGGGCGCTCCGTACGAATCCATGGCGCTGGCCATGAACGGCATCGAGGGCCTGCGCGGCTACTACCAGAGCGTGTATCCCGAGTTCTACACCGCAAACCAGGATCAGGTCGAAGCCGTGATCGCCACGCTTCAGGAGACCTACCGGAACAGTGTATTTCCGGAGCAGAAAGCCGACTGGACGACACACGCGAACAACATCGGCCACAAGTCGTCGCCCGGCTGCTTCCGCTGCCACGACGGCAAACATCTGACCTCGGAAGGTGAGTCGATCCGGCTGGAGTGCAACCTGTGCCACTCGATCCCCGTCGTGGCCGGCGCCGACGACTTCGTCGTGGACATCGAGATCAGCCGCGGCCCCGAGCCTGAATCGCACTTGAACTCCAACTGGATCGCGCTGCATCGTGACGCTTTTGACACCACGTGCGCCAACTGCCACACGACCGAAGATCCAGGCGGCGTGAGCGACACGTCGTTCTGCTCGAATAGCGGCTGCCACGGTCAGACCTGGGAGTACGCTGGCTTCGACGCGCCGGCGCTGCGAGCGAAGTTACAGGGCCAGCTTCCTCCCACACCCACGCCGATGCCGACGCCAGCCGGCGGTCTTCCGCTGACGTACGAGGCCGCCATCGGCCCGCTGTTCCAGGGGCGCTGCGCGGCCTGTCACGGGGAGGATGGGATTCAGGGTCTGGACTTGACGACGTACGAGGGCGTGATGGCCGGCAGCCAGAACGGGCCGGTCGTCGTTCCGGGCGATGCCGAGGCCAGTCTCTTGGTGGAGAAACAATCGGGCGCGCAGCCGCACTTCGGCCAGCTCACGCCGGACGAATTGCAACTGGTGATCGAGTGGATTGAGGCCGGTGCGCCCGAGAAGTGAACCGCGTGTCACTGATTACTGATTACTAATTACTGATTACTGATCGCTGATCACTGACCACTGATGACCGCCTCCGCCGTCTCTCTACACAGAGGTCTGCGCGCCAAGATCGCGCTGGGCGTCGCCCTGCCGATCTTCGTCGTGCTGCTCTCGCTGTCGCTGTTCCACATCTGGCGCGAGCGGCACCTGGCCGAGACGCAGATCGAGTCGGCGGCGCTGCAGATGGGCGAGATGACGCTGGGCGGCCTGCGCCACGCGATGGCGACCGGCGACGATGCGGCGCTCAAGCAGATCCTGTCCGACGTGAGCCGGCTGGACAACATACACCAGGTGCAGATCATCGGCCTCGATGGGCGGGTGAAGGCCAACAGTCTCGGGCGGCGCGTCGGCGAGGTTCAGAATCTCGACCAGTCCGGCTGTGTCGAATGCCATCCGGCATCCGGCGAAGCGACAGCGCGGACTGCCCGGCTCCCCTACCCGTCTGGGATTATGCGCGTGTCCCTGCCGATTCGGAACGAAGCGGACTGCGCCGGCTGCCATACCCCGCTCAACGCCTTGCTCGGTACGCTGCTGGTCGACGTCTCGGTCACCGATTTGGAAAAACATCTGCTGGACGATCTTCGCGTGGACCTGCTGCTGACGAGCGGGATCACGGTTCTCGCGACGCTCGGCATCTACGTCCTGATCCATCGCCTTGTCGTGCGCCGCATCGGGGCCATGCAGAGGCCGCTCGCCCGGTTTGCGCAAGGGAGCTTCAGCGCGCGCATGCCTGTCTCGCTGGATCCCCCGGACGAGATCGACGCGCTGGCCGATGCCTTCAACCACATGGCCGACGAGCTGCAGCGCCACACCCGCGAGCAGGAAGAGCGCAGCCAGGTGCGCCAGCGCGCGATTGTCGAGGAGCGCGAGCGCATCGCGCGCGAGCTGCACGACGGCATGGCGCAGGTGCTGGGTTACGTCAGCACCAAGGTGATGGCCGCGCGTCTGATGCTGAAGAAGCAGCGAGCGCATGAGGCCGAGCAGCATCTACTCCAACTCGAAGAGGCGGCCCAGCGGCTGTTCGTCGACGTGCGCGAAGCGATCCTCGGCCTGAAGATGGCTGCCCGGAGCGGCGCAGGACTACCGTCGGCCCTTCGCGAGTACACCGCTCAATATCATCAACTCACCGGCATCCCGGTCGATCTGTCGATTGACCCGGCCGCCGAGGACCTGGCGCTGCCCGCAGAGACTGAACTGCAGATGGTGCGCATCGTGCAGGAGGCGCTGACCAACGTGCGCAAGCACGCGTCGGCCAAACGCGCGTCCGTGGGGCTGCACCGCGAAAACGGCACGCTGGAGTTGCTTGTGCGCGACGACGGCGTCGGGTTCGATCCGGATGGGGCGCGCTTGCGCGATAGTGGCCAGCCGCACTTTGGACTCGGCACGATGCGCGAACGTGCGGACGCAATCGGCGCGGACTTCAACCTTCATTCCGAGCCAGGCGCCGGCACGCAGGTCAGCGTGCGCTTGAAGATACAGGGATAGGGAAGTGGCATCTGTGCGTGTCTTGGTTGCCGATGACCATTCCTTGTTTCGTGATGGCATCGTCAGCCTGCTCGAAGCGGCCGGCTTCCAGGTGATCGGGCAGGTCGGCGACGGGCGGGCGGCCGTGGAAGCCGCGCGGCGCCTGCATCCCGACCTGGTGCTGATGGACCTGTCCATGCCGGAGATGACGGGGCTTGAGGCGCTGCGCGCGATCCGCGCGGAGATGCCAGACGTCCAGGTCGTGATGCTGACCGTGTCCGACGAAGACAGCGATCTCTTCGAGGCCATCCGTGCCGGCGCGCGTGGTTACCTGCTCAAAAGCTTGAACGCGGACGAGTTCATCGAGCTTCTGGAAGGCTTGCAGCGCGGCGACGCCGCTATCAGCCGGAAGACGGCGACTCGCCTCATCGACGGATATGCAGCGCTCTCCCGGCAGCAAACGAAACCCTCCGAGAGCCTGCTGACGCCGCGCGAAATGGAGCTGCTCCAACTGATCGTCGATGGGATGTCGAACAAGGCTATCGCCGAGCGGCTATCGCTCAGCGAGAACACAATCAAGTACCACATCAAGAACATTCTGCAGAAACTAGGTGTCCAGAACCGGACCGAAGCCGCGACACAGGCGCTGCGCAGCGGCTTGCTCAGCCCGACCAGGCATGTCGACCCATGAGCCGATGCAATGCCGCACTCGGTCAAAACGCCATAGTTGGCTGTGGCCAAACTCCAGAAGGAGAGGAAAGACAGGCATGGACGAAGAGCGAAAAATCGGACGTCGGAAGTTTCTGAGCCTCACGACCTGGGCGATCGGCGGGGTGATCAGCGCCGGCCTGGCGATTCCGGCCATCGCCTACATCGTCGGCCCGGCGCTCAAGCGCGAGGAGGCCCAAGACTGGATCCGGCTGGGCAGCGCGTCGAAAGTCGAGCTCGGCACGCCGACGCTGTTCAAAACGAAGATCAAGCGCCGGACGGGCTGGATCGTGAATGAAGAAGAACGGACGGTCTACGTCCTGACGGAAAACGGACGCGACTTCATCGCCATGTCGAACATCTGCACGCATCTGGGCTGCCGCGTGCGGTGGATCGCCCAGCAAGGGCAGTTCTTCTGCCCCTGCCACAATGGGATCTTCGCTAAGGATGGGCGCGTCATCAGCGGCCCACCCCCCAGGCCTCTCGATCGTTACGAAGTCAAGGTCGAGGACGACCAATTATTCATCTTGGGAGGATGAGATGAGCACGCGGTTAGGGAATTGGCTCGACGAGCGCTCAGGCTGGCGTCGGGCGTGGGAGGCGATCTTCCTGCGCCAGGTGCCCAAGGTCAACTGGCTGTATACGCTCGGCAGCGCCACGCTCTTCGTCGCGATCAACCAGATCGTCACCGGCATCTTGCTGACCATCTACTACGTCCCCACGCCGGACCAGGCCTACGACAGCGTGCAGTATATCACGGCGGAGGTCTCGGCAGGCTGGCTGATACGCGGTCTCCATCACTGGGGAGCCAGTGCGATGGTCGTGCTGGCGGTGCTCCACATGCTGCGCGTCATCTTGAACGGTTCCTATAAGTTCCCCCGTGAGATGACCTGGGTGACGGGCGTCGCGCTCCTGCTGGTGGTGCTCGGCTTCAGCTTCACCGGCTATCTGTTGCCGTGGGACCAGAAGGCCTACTGGGCGACCACAGTCGGCACGCAGATCGCCGGCACGCCGCCCGTCATCGGCGACACCATTCTGCGCATCGTGCGCGGCGGTGAAGAGCTGACCGCCGTGACGCTGGCCCGCTTCTTCGGCGTCCACGTCTGGATGCTGCCGGCCGTATTGATGATCCTGATCGGCATCCACCTGTATCTGGTCGTCCGCATCGGAATCAGCGCCGTGCCCAAGCGAGGGGAGTAACCGATGAACGAGCAAGAGAAGCAGGAGTACCTCGAGCAATACAAGCAGGCGAAAGAGCACGGGGTTCCGTTTTTCCCGGATGCCCTGATCAAAGACGCCGTCGTCGCGCTGCTCGTATTCGTGATCCTCGTGGCGCTGGCCACCTTCGTGGGCGCGCCGCTGGAGGCGCGCGCCGATCCCGCCGACACGTCCTACACGCCGCGCCCGGAGTGGTACTTTCTCTTTCTGTTTCAGCTCCTGAAGTACTTCCCAGGCCAGCTGGAAGTGATCGGCGTTGTCGTGATCCCCACTCTCGTGGTCATCTTGCTGTTCTTGTTGCCGTTCCTGGACCGTTCCCCGCGCCGGCACTTTCTGGGAAGACGGGTTGCCACCGGTGTGACGCTGCTGGCCGTGGTGGGTATCGCCTTCTTAACTGTCCAGGCCCTTCGGGAGGCGCCCCCGCCTGTCGAGGTCGTCGAGGGGGACCGGACCGCCGCGCTGTATGCGGCGAACTGCGCCGGTTGCCACGGCCCTTCGATCGACGTCCCGTCCGGCGCCAACTTGCATGATGTGATTGCCCAGGGCAAGCACGAAGGCATGCCGGCCTGGAGCGCGGACCTCACCACCGATCAGATCGATGCCCTGGCCGGGTTCATCCTCTCGCCGGGAGGCAGCAGGCTATTCACGCAAAACTGCGGCGCCTGCCACGAAGCGCCCGAGCTGGTCGCGGGCGATCCGCGCGAACTGAAAAGCGTCTTAGATCAAGGTCCGGCCTATCCGGCCCATGCGGACGTCGAGGTCCCCGTGTGGGCGGAGGTATTGAGCCACGAGGATCACATCGAGCTGCTTAATTTCCTCGTCGCTCCGGACGGGCAGCGACTGTTCGCGACGAACTGCGCCTCCTGCCACGGCCGGGCCGTCGCCTTCTCTGGCGAGGAGAGCGAGCTGCGCGGCATCATCAGCCAGGGCGGCCTGCACCTGACCATGCCGCCGTGGCGAGAGAGATTGAGCGATTCCGAGCTGGATACACTCGCCCGATACGTCGTCGATCCAGGCTCGACTCCTGAAGGCGCAGGCGTGTTCGCGCAGTACTGCTCGAGCTGCCACGGGGAGCGCGTGCCGTCCGCCGCCGACGTCGCCCAGGCGCGAGAAACGATCGCCAGCGGCGGCGCGCACGAAACCATGCCGGTCTGGGGAAGCGTGCTCACGCCAGAACAGTTGGATGCCCTGGTGGTCTATACCTTGCAGGCGGCGAGCGGCGCGCCGATCGCGCTCGGGCAGCAGCTTTTCGCAGAGAACTGTGCGACTTGCCATGGCGAGCTTGGCGAAGGCGGTCCCAATCCGACTCGCCCCGACGACGTGATCGCTCCGATCAGCTCGGCGGAATACTTGAAGACGCGCGACGACGCCACTTTGCGTTCCGTCGTTGCCCAGGGCCAGCCGAACTTCGGCATGTCGCCGTTTGGCACGGCATTCGGCGGCCCTCTGGAAGACGACGAGATCGAAGCCATCGTCGCCTACTTTCGATCGTGGGAGGCAAACCCGCCAGTGGAACTCCCGCCCGAGGTCGCTGCCACGCGGCTCTCTCTCTCCGGATCCGAGGTCTACACAGACCTTTGCACACAGTGTCACGGCGCGAATGGGGAAGGCGGCATAGGGCCATCGCTGCGCGATCCGGAGTTCCAGGCGGAGAACACGGACCAGGAGCTCTTCGACACGATCAATCTGGGGCACTCAGCCACGCCGATGATCGCCTGGGGCGAGGTCCTCACTTCCGAGCAAATCGAGCAGCTAGTGGACTTCCTTCGACAACTGGGAAGCGCAGAACAGGGAAGGCCGGCAGGTATCCCTTCCTTCAGCGCCGACGTGCTGCCCATCTTCCACGCCAGGTGCGCCGTCTGCCACGGCAGCCTCGGCGGATGGGATTCCTCGAGCTACGAATCCGTGATGAGCTCGGGCGAGCATGCGCCCGCCGTGATCGCCGGGGATGTGGACGGCAGTTTGCTGGCCCAGAAGATTCGGGGCACACAGACGCAGGGCACTATGATGCCTCCCGGCGGCCTGCTGCCTGAGGATGAAATCCAGGTCATACTCGATTGGATCGCCGCTGGCGCTCCCGATAATTGACCCCCTCGGCATCTGGAGATGCCTCCCACAGTGCATCCCCATGCCGATGCGGATAGGTTATGGGGATGCACGTTGAGTGTGACAATCAATACTTAATGGCGGCTGGGAACCTTGCTATGTTGGTGGCGTGAGAGGTGGGCGAATGTCAGCGGGCCACGTGTTTCCCCGTTTCGTGCGTGACAGCCTGAGAGCGAAAGTCACTCTTGGCGTGGTGCTGCCCCTTATTCTCATCCTGGGGAGTTTCACAGCGATTCAGTACGCACGGCAGCGAGAAGCGGTGCTCGCCAATCTGTCGTTCCTCGCCGCACAGACCGGCCAAGTCATCGAAAACAGCCTCCAGCATGCGATGCTGACCCAGGACTTGGACGGGCTCCAACACGTGCTGGATGCGATCGGTGAAGGCGAGACCGTTCGGGTCATCTACCTACTCGATACGTCGGGTCGGGTCATCTTCGCAGCCAAGGGCCAGGGCGTAGGCGCACAATTGGACAATCGTGAGCCAAATTGCCAGACCTGCCACCAGCTGCCGGCGGCTAAACGCCCGGGCAGCGTTGTGATCACCCTATCTGATGGTCAGCGCGTTTTCCGCAGCATGAACCCGATTGAGAATCGGCCAGCGTGCCAGGCCTGCCATGACCCTGGCCAACGCTTGAACGGCCTTTTGCTCACCGACATCCCCATGGCGCCACTGGAAGCCCCCCTGGCCGCCAGTCTGCAAGAGAACCTTCTGTGGTGGGGGGGGACGATTCTGACGACAGTGATCGTCGTCAACCTGGCCATGAGCTCGCTCGTGATCCGCCGTCTCGAAGCGGTGGCGCAAGCCCTGGCGCGTTTTGGTCGGGGACAACTAGGCCTGCGGCTGCCAGCCAACAACCCGGACGAGATCGGGCAATTGGCGGCCGCGTTCAACGAAATGGGGCGACGGATTCAATCTGAGGAAGCCGAGAATCGCGCGCTCTCTGAAGGTCTGCGCCGCGAAGCGGGCCACCGCTACGAACTACTCAAGCGGCTGATCGCCGCCCAAGAGGATGAACGCAGGCGGGTAGCGCGTGACCTGCATGACGGTCTCGGCCAGGACCTGGCCGGTCTGGCGCTCCGTCTCGAAGCTATCGAAAAGCAGGCGGTCCATCAACCCGAGCAGGCCCGCGTACAACTCCAACAAGCTCGTGCCCTAATCACTGAGGCGACCGAGCGGGCGTATGTCATGATCTTGTCTCTGCGTCCGTCGGCACTGGACGACCTGGGCTTGGCGCCAGCGCTGCGGGCTCACGCCGAACGCGCGCTGAAGGACACCGGCGTTCATTTCGAACTCGAGTCTCGCGACCTCACACGCCGGCTGCCGCTGGAGATCGAGACTGCGCTGTTCCGGATTTTCCAGGAGGCGTTGACCAATGTCACGCGGCACGCCGGAGCGCGCAAGGTGTGCGTGTCACTGGCAGCGCGCGACGGCTCGTTCGAGGGAGAAATCGCGGACGACGGCCAGGGCTTTGATCTGCGCGAAGTTCAGGCAAACGGCCACGGCCCGCGCGGCTTAGGGCTGCGAGGCATGGAGGAACGGGTGGCACAGTGCGGCGGCACACTCGACATCCTGTCGCAGCCTGGAGCCGGAACCCGGGTCCGGATTCGAATCCCGCTCCCGGAGGCAGACGGTGGCTGACAAAGTCCAGGTACTGATCGCCGACGATCACACCATCGTCCGCTCTGGCGTGCGTCTGCTGTTGCAGGCCGAGCCTGATATCGAGGTGGTCGGCGAAGCGCTGAACGGCGACGAAGCCGTGGCGCTGGCAGAGTCGCTCCGGCCCGACATGGTCCTGATGGACATCGCCATGCCGGGCATGGATGGGCTGGAGGCCACGCGCCAGATCAAAGCGCGCTTTCCGGACATGCATGTTCTCGTGCTCACTATGCACCGCTCGGACGAGTATTTCTTTGAGATGCTTAAGGCAGGGGCTTCCGGCTACGTGCTGAAAGGGGCGGAGACGAACGAGCTGATCGGCGCTATTCGGGCGGTGGCGCGGGGGGAGGTGTTTCTATACCCAACGATGGCCAAGCAACTCCTACAGGATTACCTCAATCGCCTGAAGGAGGGGGCAGGTTTGCCCCAACCGACGCTCACGCCACGCGAAAGAGAAATCCTGCGCTTGTTGGCAGAAGGGTACAGCAATAAAGAGATCGCCGAGCGCTTGATCGTCAGTCCCAGCACCATTCACAGCCACCGCACAAACTTGATGCGAAAACTCGACCTGAGTAGCCGCCACGACCTGATCCGGTACGCCCGCGAGCGCGGTCTGATCCGTGACTTCTGAATAAGCGTGTAGGTAACTGCTCAACCCGCGTCATTCCGAGCGCTTCCTTCGACTGCCCCTTCGACACAGCCGGGTTCGCTAAGGGCGGCGGAGATTGCTTCGTCGCAAACGGCGCTCACCTGCCCCGCGCTTCTCAGCGGGGTCGCAATGACGGCTGAGTAGTTACTCCCTCGCACAAAACGCCAACCGGGTTGGCGTTTTTTTTGTCACAATTGGCGCTCTCCCCGATATGCAAACGCCGCATTCTGTACTAACGTATCAGCGAGAGATTTAGCGGGGCCACATGGCAATCCGGCGGGTATTTGCGATTTGGGCTCACCCCATCTTTCACGAGTCGGTGCGCCTGCTCTTGAATCGCCCTGATATTGAATGGACAGGCGCGACCTCTGATTACGCGGCTGCGAAGGATGCGATCTTGGACTTGCGGCCGGACACGGTTCTTGTTGAGGAGGTAGGGGGCAGTGTTCCACCCGAGGTCATGGAGATCCTGGAGACGATTCCCTGGAACATGCGCATGATCAGCCTCGGCCTTGCCGACAACAAATTGAGCGTGTACCACCGCGAGCGGCGCACGATTGAACAGCCTGAAGACTTGCTTCGCCTGATCCAAGGTGAATAGCCACAAGAAGGGTGCCATGAAAGGTCACGCCATTCGACTCGCCAGTCTGGGGCTGCTTGGCCTCGGGCTGGCTCTGACCCTGACCGCGTGCGCCGGCGCACCCGGGGAAGCTGGGCCACCTGGTCCTCAAGGCCCGTCAGGTCCTCAAGGCCTGGCCGGGCCGGCCGGGCCGCAAGGGCAAGCATTCGTCGTCCCCGGCCCTGGGCTGAATATCGAGATCACGAGCGTCGAGTTTCCCGCCGACGGCAAGCCGGTCGTCTCTCTGACACTCGCCGACGCAGACGGTCGTCCACAGAAACCCGAGGCGCTCGAGGGCTACGGTTTCACTGTCGCGCAGATCGTGGTGGATGCAGACACCGGTTTGAGTAACTATCAAAACCTGCTGGTTAGCGAGGTGGAGGGCCAGCCGTTCACCGTCGGCGGAGAAACCCAGCAACCGGCGTTGGCGAAGGCGACTCAGCCATTCGCCGAGAGCGGTGGCGCATGGCAATCCGTCGGCGATGGACAATACACCTACACCTTCACCAATACCCTGACATCCGAAGTTGATCCTTCCCTGACCACATCGGTGGGGCTGTATGCCTACAAGGACGGTCGCGCGAGCGTGGCGAACGACGTCTTCACCTTCGTGCCGGCCGGTGGCGCACCCAGCGTGACGCGCGAAGTGGTTGCGACTCAGAACTGCAATAACTGTCACAACCCGCTGGCGATCCACGGCGGCGTGCGGCGCGAAACCGTGCTGTGTGTCACCTGCCACACTGACCAGAACATCGACCCTGAAACGGGCAACGTGCTCAATCTCCGCGTGTTCATCCACAAGATTCACCGCGGCGAGTTCCTGCCCAGCGTGCTGGCTGGCCAGCCGTACGAGATCATCGGCTTTCGGCAGTCCAGCCATGACTACTCACATGTCGCCTGGCCACAGGACGTGCGCAACTGCACAACCTGCCATACGGGCGGCGCCGACAGCGACAACTACAAGACGAAGCCGCAAATCGCCGTCTGCACTGCCTGCCACGACGATGTAAACCTGGAGACCGGCGAGAATCACCCCGGCGGCAAACAGGCCGATGGCACGTGCGCCAACTGCCATGCGCCCGACGGAGAGGAGTTTGACGCTTCGATCACCGGCGCGCACACTATCCCGAGCAACTCAACCCAGATCAAGGGTGTCAACTTCGAGATCGTCAGCGTCGAAGGCGCTGCGCCAGGCGGGTCGCCAGTCGTGACTTTCAAGGTCACGGACAACAGTGGCGCTGCCATCGCGCTGGCAGACATGGACTACCTGGCGGTGAACCTGGCCGGCCCGACCAGCGATTACGTCACCCGGGTGACCGAGACGATCTTCCGAGCGCCATCCGACACGCCCCCGGCTGTTGAAGACGCAGGCGCTGGGGCCTACAGCTACACCTTCGATTACACCCTGCCCGACGATGCCACCGGCACGTACGCCGTTGGCATGGAGGGCTACGTGATGGAGACCATCGAAGGCGTAGCCGATCCGGTGCGCGTGCCCGGCTTTAACCCGGTGACCTACGTAGCCCTGGACGGCGGTGAGCCGGCGCCACGCCGTCAAGTGGTGGACCGCGAGAAGTGCAATGCCTGCCATAAGGATCTCGCCCTCCACGGCACGATCCGCAAGAACACCGAGTACTGCGTGATGTGTCACAACACCACCGCCAGCGACGAAGAAGTGCGTCCCGCCGAGGCGATGCCGCCGACGTCGATCCACTTCAAGGTGCTGATTCACAAGATCCACCTGGGCGAGGAGCGCTCCCAGAGGCCGTTCATCGTCTATGGCTTCGGCGGTTCGACTCATGACTTCACCGAGTTGCTCTTCCCCGGCAATCTTGCAGACTGTGAAACCTGCCACCGCCCCGGCACGTACGGCTTGCCACTCCCGCGCGGCAGCCAGCCGACCATCGTCACCCAGGCGGGCAATGTGGTCAGTACTATCCTGCCTACCCGTGCAGTGTGCACGGCCTGTCACGATGGCGCAGCGGCGGGCGGCCACATTGATTTGCAGACGACCGCCTCCGGCCTGGAGACCTGCGAAGTCTGCCACGGCGCAGGTAAGGAGTTCGATGTGACCACAGTCCATCGCTAGTCACACTTGGAGGAGAAATGGAACAGATCAGATCCGCCCTGCCCACGTCTTTCCTGAAGGCAATCACCGTTGGCCTGCTGTTGACCCTGGTTGCCTGTCAAGTCACCACGCCTGCACCCACAGCCACGCCGGCGCCAACCGCCACGCCCAAGCCCACGGCCACGCCCGCCCCAAGCCCGACGCCGCTGCCCGAACTGACCGGCGACGCGGTGCGCGGCGGTTTGTTGTACGACAACTGGTGGACGGTGATCGGCGCGGATACGCCGACGACCGACCAGCCGCTGTGGAAGACGCAGACCACCAACACCCGCACCGGCGCCGACACCTGGCGCTGCAAGGAGTGCCATGGCTGGGATTACAAGGGCGTCGAAGGCGCCTATGGCTCCGGCTCCCACCAGACCGGCTTCAAGGGCATCTACGCGGCCAGAGACAAGCACCCATTCGAGATCCTGACCAGCCTCAAGGGCGGGACCAATCCCGATCACGATTTCTCGGCGGTGATGGACGAGCAAGCCCTCACCGACCTGGCGCTGTTCGTAGCCCAGGCGCAGATGGACGCGGCCGATCTGGTGAGTGCTGATAAGACGCCCACGGGCGGCAACCCCGAAACAGGTAAGGTGGTATTCGAAGACACCTGCGTCACTTGCCACGGCCCTCAAGGCACGGCGATCAACTTCGGGGATACGGCCGAGCCGGAATACGTCGGCACCATCGCCAGCGATAATCCGTGGGAATTTATCCACAAAGTCCGCTTCGGCCAGCCAGGCACGGAGATGCCTTCCGGCATAGCCGAGGGTTGGGAGCAGGAAGACTTCGCCGACCTGCTGGCCTACGCCCAAACCCTGCCGACGGCTCCATCCACCAGCCTGGGCGGCCTGCTGTACGACAAGTGGTGGGCAGTGACCGGCGCGGACGAGCCGGCGACCGACCAGCCGCTGTGGAAGACGCAGACCACCAACACGCGCACCGGCGCCGACACCTGGCGCTGCAAGGAGTGCCATGGCTGGGATTACAAGGGCGTCGAGGGCGCCTATGGCTCCGGCTCTCACAAGACCGGCTTCAAGGGCATTCTAGCTTCGGCTTCTTTGTCGGCCGAGGAACTGGCGGCCTGGCTGACGGGCACAGCCAACCCCGATCACGACTTCTCGGCGGTCCTGGAAGAGTATCAGATCGATGCACTGGCGGCCTTCGTGCGGGACGGTTTGGTAGATACGGCTGCCTACGTCAACGCCGACAAGACGGTAAACGGCGACCCGGCAGAGGGCAAGACACGGTTCGACGACACATGCACGGCCTGCCACGGCGAGGACGGCAAGACGCTCAACTTCGGCGATGAAGCCAATCCGGAGTACGTGGGCACGATCGCCAGCGACAACCCGTGGGAGTTCTTCCACAAGGCGTGGTTCGGCCAGCCGGGCACGAGCATGCCGGCCGGGATCGATTTGGGCTGGACGCTGGAGGACATCGCCAACCTGCTGGCCTATGCCCAAACGTTGCCCGCCAAGTAAGCGCAAAGGCCAGCCAGAGATTACCGATAGCGGGCCGGGGCGGGGATCTCCGGCCCGCCCTTGCAAAAGGGCAAGGAACGTGTGATGCACACCCTCTTCCAATCGCTGATCGTCATACCTCCCGCGTTCCGGGCGATCTTCAACGTCGCTGCCCTGGCCGTCCTCGCCATTTCCGCACTGGCCTCGCTCGGTCGCATGTCCATCTGGCTGCGAGGTGAGGATAAGGACAGCGGGCCGATTGCAGGCCGGGGACTGCTCGGTGCCCTGTGGCTGACGCTGTTCCAGCCGCTGTCCCCCGACTGTCTCTTCGCCCGACGGGTGTTCTCCCGAAGCAAGGTGCGAGGCGTGATGCTCATGCTGATCAGTTGGAGTTTCGTCGTGCTGTGGCTCGGAGTTCTTATCTCTCTGACCGAAGTCATCCTGCCGCAGGCGTCGATTGACCGCCTGCAGTTCCTCCTTGCGCCCGTGATGGACATCGCCGGTGGATTGCTCCTGGTCGGGCTGCTCATGGCCCTCGCCCGCCGCTATCTCTTCCGGCCCGTGAAAACCATCTCGGTTGCGGCGGACGGCGTGGTGCTGTGGCTCTTTGCCGTCACCGTGCTGTTGGGCTTTGTGCTGGAGGGAGTGCGTCTGTCCGGCTCAGGGTGGCTGCTGGCGCAGTATTGGCCCGTCGGCGCATTGTTCGGCGAGATCCTTCGTGTATTGGCCGGAGGCGGCTCGCTCTACGCGCGTTGGTACACAGCGGCTTACCTGGCGCACGCTGCGGCCGGCTTTGCGTTGATCGCCTATCTGCCTTTCTCCAAACTCTTTCACCTTTTTGCCGCCCAGATCACCACCGCCGCGGCCCGCCAACGCCGAGTAGCTGTGAGCGGAAAGGAAGGTGTGGGATGATTGAGGCGGCCCTCAAGCCAATCTCCCTTGCAGACGGCTTGACCAAACTGCAGCTCGTCAGCCTGGATGCCTGCACGCGCTGCTGGGCCTGTCTCGATTGGTGCCCGGTGTTCGACATTCTCCACGACGAAACCATCAGCCCACCGGAGAAAATCCGCGAGTACGGCAATCTGGTGCGCGCGCAGGAGAACCCGGTGGCGCGCCTATTTGGCCGGCCGGCGCTCGATCGGCCGAGGCTGGAGAGATTGTCGCTGGCGCTGTATACCTGCACCACCTGCGGGCGGTGCGGCGAGGTATGCGAGGTGGGCATCCACACCCAGCGGCTGTGGCCGACGCTGCGTGCCAAGATGGTCGAACTTGGCTGCGGGCCGATCGGCCCGCAGCGCGACGTGCCACGCATCTTG
>DASSFZ010000180.1:0-10722 GCA_035693785.1 Anaerolineae bacterium
TCAGGCGCGTAGACAATAGAAACTTCGATTGCATTGGCCGGTCGATCGACGACCGGCGTGCCTTCGACCAGACCACCGCCATCGCAGGCGGCCGCGAATATCGCCAACGTCAGAATCACTACCAGGAGCCGACTCACGAGCATATATCTCATCGTACACCTCCTTAACGGCATGGGGATGCCGCCTTACGGTCTTCGGATAGGCTCTTAGCGGCCGGCGGCGCGCTCAGCCCAGCGCAATGCGGCCAGCACGGCGTCGGCGCTGGCCTGGGCGCTCGCTGTCGGCGGCCGGCCCGATTCGAATCCGAGAGAAGCCCACGGGGCGAAGAGGCTGCCTTCGGCGTTGGCAACATTCCCCGACGCGGGTCGAAGTCCGAATGCCTCGGCGCGGCGCTGCTGTGCATCTTGCAGAAGGACATCTCGGAACAGACGGGCGGCGTCCCGGCGCGAGGAATCTTCCGCAGCGCCTGCCCTGAGCGAAGCCGAAGGGTCGCCACCCGGGCCGCTCCACACGCCGAACGGGAAGTCGAATATCACCGCCGTGGGCGCATACCGAAAGGCGGGCGTCTGCCAGTTGCCCATTCCCTCCGCCGCGCTCAGCCACTCGGCTTCGAGAAGCTGTCCGGCGTCGCCGGCCGATGCGCCGCGCACGGCGAGCGCCTTGCCCGGCTCGGACCCGAGATTGGCAAAGTTCGGAACGGCATCGACCAGGTCCTGCGCCCACTGCTGAAAACGCGCGTCGTTCACATCGGCTGCCGTGAGGCTCGTCTTACCGTGATATTCCGCCGCTGCAGCCAGGAGTGCCGCCAGCGCCTCACTACTCTTGCTCGGGTCAGCTAAGACCAGCTTGAAGAAACCCCACTCCGGCTGCCCACCCAGGCTCGACCAGCCACTCCGCGCGATTGCCGCCTCGTGTATTGCCTTCCACGTCAATCCGCCGAAGTTGCTATCCAGCGCAGCGATCCGATCGGCGAATCCCCCCCACATCATCACCGACTGCGCGACCGATCTCTCGGCGGTGAATGCGTTGCTGATGCCCGACTGCCTGGCCGCCAGGTTGACCAGGTCGAGCGTGAAAGCTCCCTCTGCGATCCAGGCTGTCGGCGCAGGATTCAAACTCGCCGAGCTGACCTGTGCGTGGAGGCTCAGCCCATCTCGCTCGACGACGTATATCACGATCGGGCGGTGATTGAGGCGGCGGCCCTCGGCATTGAATCGCTCCGCCGCTTCCGAAACCCAGTCAAACGCCTGCGGGGCGACGAACAGTTGAACGTCGAGCGGGGAGGTATCGACGCCGGGAAGCGGAACGTTGAATACGTTGGTTGCCAGCCACAGCAAAAGCGCCGCGACGACGCCGGCGACGACGATGGCGACGAAGCGCATCCCTTTACGGGTCAAATATCCTGTCATTTGCGCATCCTGTTTACCGGTGGGCCACTCACAAGTCACGCATCAGAATAGCATACCGGCCGGGCGCAGTCAATCACATTGGGCCGACAAGCGCCTGACAGCAAGGCGCGGGGGAACGCAAAAACACCGCGTGAGGCGGCTCTTATCCCAAGTGTTCAGCACGCGCTTCCTCGGGTGATTCCGCCTCAGGCGGCGGAAGCCGCCAGATTCTGTCGGGGCCGCTGACACGGTCGATAAAGAGGATGCCGTCGAGGTGATCGACCTCGTGCTGGAAGATGCGCGCGAGCCAACCGCGCGCACGGAGCTTGAATTTGCCGCCGGCGCGGTTCAGCCCTTTGACCTCTACTTCTGCGTGCCGCACGACGCTGCCCGCCCAACCGGGGATGCTCAAACAGCCCTCCACGCCTTCGACCATTTCCTCCGAGCGGCGCGTAATCTCCGGGTTGACGACGGCATACAGCCTCTTCTTAACCGGTTTGGGCGCCTGCCCGTCCGGCGTCTCCTTTTCTTCTTCTTCCGCATACTCGACGACGATGACGCGCTGGCTCACGCCGACCTGCGGCGCGGCCAGCCCGACGCCCGGCGCGTCGCGCATGGTCTCGGCCATGTCGTCGATCAGGCGTCGAATCTCGGGCGTGATCTTGTCGACCTTTTTGGCCTTCTTGCGCAGGACGGGGTGATCGACGACGACGATTTCACGAACGGCCATGGTTCCTCTCATAGGGGCAGGGGCAAGCCCGGCCCCTACGACTCGCCGGACTCGGGACGGCTCGCCGGCGCCGTGTACCCGGATTTGATCTGATCGTACGTGGCAAACCAGTCGCTCAGCTCGGTGCGACGAGTGCGCGCCTCTTCCTCCGCCTGGCGGCGCTTGAACTGATCGACACGCTTGCTCACTTCAGTCTGCACACCGCTGGGATTCCGCATATTCAAAAATCGAAACTCGCCACTCACGCCCGCCACGCGAACGATTACGTCACCGTAGCCTAGAAACCGAGCGCTCGGCGATGGGATGACAACTTCGGTCGTCTGTATCCGATCCAGTCCCGCTTCCTTGCGCGTTTCTTGCAGCAGAAATGGTACGCGCCGAATGTCGATGATCCGGCTGCTGGTCAAGATATAGAGATCATTTCGCCAGTCCTCAAACAACCATAGCGCCCACGCAGCGAACACCACCATCAACACCGCCCATACGATCCAAGCCTCATCGGGTAGAGCGCCGATGAGAGGTCCGCGATTCCACCAGATGAGGGTGACGGCAACTATGAAAAGGAGGCCGGCGAGCGGGTACTTACTGCTACGGAGCAGCACGATCCAGTGCTTACGGTAGATCACCGAGTCGCCGACAACCTCGCGTGACGGGGGGAAAAAGTAGCGAACGATCCCCAGCGCGATAGCCCATAAGGGCAGTCTGTGAGGCGCTTCCTGCGCTGGAACTGCGATGGGCACCGTCGGGGCTTCCTTTTGCCCGACACGATGCTCAAGCTCGTCGCGGATCCTTTTGCGGGCGGTGGCTCGTGTGCGCGCACGCACGCGCTCGAGCTCGCGGAAAATCAAGTCCTTCACCTCTTCCGGCTGCGGCACGTCTTTCATAGCCACGCTGCCGGCGAATGTTTCTACCGTCAGGTCGCCAAAGTCGAGCAGGGCAGCTACGAAGGAGGTACGGGCGAATTGCACGTCCTGCACGGCCGAGAGTGGTGCTTCCTCACGCCTTTGGCGAATGATGGGTACCTTCTCCTCATGCACGAGCCGTCTGTCGGTCAGCACGTAGAAATCGTTGCGCCAGTCGACGATGACGAAAGCGGCGACCGGGAGTGGCACCAATATCGCCAATATCCAGAAAACGGCCGACAAAGCAGGCACCGCCGCACTGAGTAAAGAAGCCACCAGCACCGCCCCGACTAACAGCGCGGATGGCACCAGCATTGACCGAGCGAGCGACCAGGGATGCTTGCGGATAAAGATCACCACCGCTTCGCCTTCAGCCTGCCAACCAAAATGCGGCGCATACACCCTGCGCGCATTTTCCGGCGTAGGCGTGAGATGACCGCGCAGGCCAGGCATGCCGGCCATCAGTCGATTGAGGGCCTCGCGCTCGACCTCCAATACGGCCGTTTCAGCGACGACCAGGGCTGTCACATCGCGCACATCACCCAGCAGCAGCGCCGCTTCGCCCAGCCACCCCTTTGGACCTGGCTCGCGATACTCTATAAAGGACTCCACGCCCTGCGGATCGATGTGGAACAGCGCCACCCGGCCGGATAGGATCACAAACATCACCTTGTCGTCGTCGCCCTGGCGATACAGATACTGGCCAGGTTGAAATGTCGCCGACACAGTGATACCCGCCAGCGCACGCAGCTCATCATCGCGCAGTTTAGAGAACAGCGGCACTCCTCGTAGCATCTGCATTAGATGCTGGATTGGGTCGTCATTCACGACTGCAGACATACGTGCAAAATTGTAGCACAGGTTTCGTCTCGCCCAAAGTCGCATTGACAGACGATGCCTGCACGCTTATACTCATAGCAATCCGATTCTGTCTTCCTGGAAGGTGAACATGGATACACAAGTCACTTGGTACGGGCACGCCGTGATCGGCATCGAGACCAGCGGCAAGCGCCTCTTGTTCGATCCCTATCTGACGGGCAACCCGGCCGCGACGGTGAAGCCTGATGCGCTGAACCCCGACTACATCTTGATTTCGCATGGCCACGGCGATCACGTCGGCGACGCGCCCGACATCGCCAAACGCACCGGCGCGATGATCATCAGCAATGATGAGATCTGCACATGGTTCGAGACGAAACACGGACACGCGAATGTTCACTCCCAGCACATCGGCGGCGGGTTCGATTATGATTTCGGGAGAGTGAAACTCACGCCGGCCCTGCACGGCTCGGCGTTACCGGATGGGTCGAACGGAGGCAATCCGGTCGGATTCCTGCTGTATATCCAGGACGGGAAAAAGATCTACAACGCCGCCGATACGGGGCTGTTCGGTGACATGAAGCTCATCGGTGAAGAAGGCATCGATCTGGCCCTGCTTCCGATCGGAGATAATTACACGATGGGCCCGGACGATGCCTTGCGCGCCGTGAAGCTCATCGAGCCTAAGATCGTCATTCCTATCCACTACAATACGTTCGACTTGATTGCGCAGGATGCTCGCGCATGGGCTGAGCGCGTCCAAAAAGCAGCGCAAGATAGGACCCAGGTCGTCATCCTTTCACCTGGGGAGTCGTTTTCTCTTTAGGCCGGTGCATGCCATGCCGACTCATTACACCTCGGAGCGACGTATGGCCGCACATTCCGAAGGCGGGACCGTCGTTTATCTGCAATGGACTCCGGAAGGGGGACTGATTCAGACCAGTGCTCCCTTCACCTCTTTGGACGAGCTGTTCGAGCTATGCCTGAACAGCGGCTCCAGAGGTCACGTCGAAGAAATATTCATCCGAGGCCAAGACCAGGATGGCTATCTACGACAGGTGACCCTCACGTTTCGAGCAGCTTCACGTCCAAGTATCTGAAGAAACTGTATGACATTGTAGATAAAAGGTATTGAATATAGTCATAGTAGTAGGGGACGTGGATTTGTGGATGGCGCTTCATTGTGCGCTAGATAAGGGTATCCCGAGTGCTGCCACCACCGTATCTAGCGACTTCCTTCCAACTTAAACCATCTCAAGTGGTGAGTATGATGTGGATACACGAACTGTCACTTATGTCGTTTCGACTCCCTGTCAATATTTTGGACTTCTGTCGCTGTCATACCCCCATATATGGATAGTCGACATGACATAAAGTTTTCGGGCGCGGGAGTTATCCCCAAAGCAACTCGTTTATCCACAGTTATTAGCCACTTATCCACAAATTATTTGCCAACCTTTGGCGCTTCTGGGTACTGGGCCAAGAGAAAACGAGGGCAATAAATACCCTCGTTTCCCCGTTTTGAGCCAACCACCCGTGCTTGGATGCTATCGATTGATCAGTTATGTTATGTTCAGGGCAGGCTATCGGCTGCCATTCCTGTTGTTATAGAGCTTCTCGCGAATCGCCATGATCTCGCGTCGTAGATTGTCGTCTTCTTCGACTTCCCGCGAAATTTTCTCGACGCCGTGCATGACCGTCGTGTGATCGCGGCCGCCGAGCACTTCCCCGATCTGAGGCAGGGTCGTCTGCATCTCTTCGCGGCACAGGTACATGGCGACCTGGCGAGGCTTGACCGATTCCTTGTTGCGAGCGCGCCCGGTCATATCGTCCATCGAAACGCCGTAGTAGTGCGCCACGGCCAGGAGTATCTCGTCGACGGTGAGGCCCGGCGGGCGGGCGACCAGGCCGGCCAGCGCGACGCTGGCCGCCTCGACGCTGAGCGGGCCGCCCGTCATCCGCACGTGCGCGAGCACGCGGTTCAGCGCGCCTTCCAGCTCGCGGATGTTGCTGTGCACCTGCCGCGCGATGAAGTCGAGGACCTCGTCGGGCGCGGCAGCGCCTTGCGTTTCGGCCTTGGCGCGCAAGATGGCGGTGCGGGTTTCGACGTCGGGCGGCTGAATGTCGGCGATCAAGCCCCACTCGAAGCGGCTGCGCAGCCGTTCTTCGAGCGTGACCATCGACTTCGGCTGCCGGTCGCTCGACATGGCGATCTGCTTGCCGTTGCCGTGCAGCGCGTTGAAGGTCTGGAAGAACTCTTCCTGCGTCGCCTCCTTGCCGGCGATGAACTGGATGTCGTCGATCAGCAGCACATCGATGGAGCGATATTTGTCGCGAAAGCCCTCCGTGTCCTGGGAGCGGATGGCGTTGATCAGCTCGTTCGTGAACTGCTCGGACGAGACGTACAGAACTTGCAGACCAGCCGCCAGACACTTGTGCCCGATGGCATGCAGCAAGTGTGTCTTACCCAGGCCGACGCCGCCGTATAGGAACAAGGGGTTGTACGTGCTTGCCGGCTTCTCGGCGACGGCCAGGCAGGCCGCCTGCGCCAGCCGGTTGCTGGGGCCGACGACGAACGTGTCGAACACGTAGCGCGGGTTCAGGTTCCCGGTCATCATCGGCGGGCCGTTCGCGCCGCCGTTCGGCGGGCGCGCTCCGGCCATCTCGGTGAGCTCGGCGCCGTAGAGCAGGGCCTGGGGCGTCTCGCTCTCTTCTTCGGGCATCACGATGAAGGCGACGTCCACCGAACGCCCGAGAATTCCGGACAGCGCTCGCTTGATCGACGAAAGCAGCTTGCTTTCCAGCCAGTCTTTGGTGAACGCGCTGGGGACGGCAATGATGAACTCGCCATCCTCGTAAGCGACGACTCGAGCCGGCTTGACCCATGTCTCAAATGTCGGCTTCGTCATCTGCAACTGCAGCTCGCCGAGTGCGGCTTGCCAGACATGAGCGGCCTTCATTTCGACAGACTCCGTGCGGGGTGAGAAAGAGATGTGGGTAGACATGCGACAAGGCTCTCTTCAAACAGCGTAATCGACTTCCGGTTGAGGGAAAAAAATTGGCGGCAGTTGTGCCGCCGCCAGTCAAAGGCTCTGGCCGAATAGGCTGGTTGTGTGTGTTGAATCTCCTGCCTGAGTCCGAACGTGCGGGCACATTCTACAGCAAGAGATGGTGTTTGGCAATAGGTTGATCGAAGCCCAACCTTAAAACTCACGATTTTTTAAGATTCGATGCGGATAGAGAGTCCTCGGCGGTCGAGCTTTCCGGCTGTCCCCGCGCATGGTAGAATTATCCACAACCAGGCACACTTATCCACGCCATCGCGCCACTTGTCCACATGGAAATCCACATCGTTTGAGGAAAGACCCTAAATGAAAGACGGACCAGAGTCAAATTCGAGGACGAGAGCGCGATGAAGAACCTGCTCGTCACCGGCGGAGCGGGATTCATCGGCTCCAATTATGTGCGCTTCGTGCTCGAGCATCACCCCGATTATCGAGTCGTCGTGTACGATAAGCTGACGTACGCGGGGAATCTCGACAATCTCATCGACGTGGCCGATCGGTTTGCAGATCGTTATAACTTCGTGCACGGCGACATCTGCGACCCGGCCGGCGTGGCGAGAGCCGTTCGAGAATACGGCATCGACACCCTTGTCAACCTCGCCGCCGAGACACACGTCGACCGCTCGCTGATGGCGCCGGGGCATTTCATTCAAACCGACGTGTACGGCACCTTCGTGCTGCTCGAAGCCGCGAGGAGCTTCGGGCTGGAGCGTTTCCACCAGGTGAGCACCGACGAAACGTATGGGCAGGTCTTGGAAGGCTCCTCGAAAGAAACCGACCCGCTCGAGCCGCGCAGCCCGTACTCGGCCAGCAAGGCTGGCGGCGACCTGATGGTGCACGCTTACTGCGCTTCGTTCGGCGTGCCGGCGACGATCACGCGTGGCAGCAACAATATCGGCCCCTATCAGTATCCCGAGAAGGCCGTGCCGCTTTTTATCACGAACGCCATCGACGATCAACCCTTGCCGCTCTACGGCGACGGCCTGCAGCAGCGCGATTACCAGTACGTGGTCGACTCTTGCGAGGGTATCGACATCGTGCTGCACAGGGGCCAGCCGGGTGAAGTGTACAACCTGGGCACCGGCGTCGAGACAACGAATATCGCCATGGCGAAGATGGTGTGCGATCTGCTGGGCAAGCCGCACTCGCTCATTCGCAAGGTCGCTGACCGGCCCGGCCACGACCGGCGCTACTCGCTCGACGTGAGCAAGATCGGCGCGCTGGGCTGGGAGAGCCGGCACACGTTCGCCGAAGCGCTGGAGAAAACGGTCAAGTGGTACGTCGAGAACGAGTGGTGGTGGCGCAAGCTGAAGAGCGGCGAGTATCTGGAGTATTATAAGCAGCAGTACGGAGAGCGGTTGGCGAAGAGCGAGGCGCTGTAGCGTGACGCGTGAAGCGTGATGCGTGACAGGCCCTGTGTGGAGGCAACTCCTGCGTAGGGCTTTTTGCATCTCATTTTCCCGTTACACCTGGCAACACCTTCACCAACGTCTCCGCCAGCGCATCCGCCGCCGGGTTCGCCGCTCGATGCGCTCGCCGCGACAGCGCGATGTGCCAGTCGGGCAGTTTCGCGTCGGCGAGGGTGAGCATCGCCAATCTCTGATCTCTAATCTCTTCCCTCACCGAGACCTCCGGCACAATACTCACCCCCACCCCCGCCATCAGCAATCCTTTGACCAGCTCGACCGGGCTAAGCTCCATCCAGCGGCGCGGCGCTTCACCGGCCTTCACGTCTTCGAGGAACCTCTGGTAAGCCGGTCCCCAGTACGAGACGAGTAACTGCTCGTCGAGCAAATCGCCTTTGGCGACACTCGCGCGCCGCGTCAGCGGGTGGTCGCTCCGTGCGACGAGCGCCAACTTTCCTCGAAATTCGGCGACAATTTCGATCTGCGGATGCACCGGCGCGCCCGACGTGAGCGCGAGATGCACCACGTCGTCGAGCAGCAGGCCGGGCGATTCCCACGAGTGAGCCGAGCGTACCTGAACTTCGACGCCGGGATGCTCTTTCTGGAACGCGACGAGCGCAGGCGCGAAGAGATACGCGCCGGCAGTGACGGTCACGGCGATGCTGGCACGGCCGCCCGAGCCGCCGTGCGCGGCCCGGACCGATTCTGCTCCTTGCTTCAGCACGTCCAGCACGCGCTGCGCGTAGGGCAGGAACGCCTCTCCTTCGGGGGTGAGCGCGACGCCGCGGCCCTGCCGCCTCACTAGCGCTGCGCCAAGCTCGCGTTCCAGGCCGCGCAGCCGGTCGCTGATCGTCGGCTGGCCCAGGTCAAGCTCGCCGGCGGCGCGGCTGAGGCTGCGCGTGCGGGCGACGGTGAGGAAGGTGAGGAGTTGGTCTTCGTTCATTCAGAAGTGATACGTGATGCGTAATACGTAAGACGTAATGCGTGATGCGTGAAGGTTATCGGGTTTTCCGATAGGTGCTATCGCTGACAGGTGCTTGTATCGGATACGGTACTGATTATACTGGAGAATGTAGCTGAACGGCGCTTGTGACGCAACACGCAACACGTATCGCGTTGTCGCGAGGTAAATATGAAACCCACCGCTCAACAAGTCTTCGGCCAACGCGCCGCCTTTTATGCGACCAGCGCGGCTCATAAGGACAGAACCGTTCTAGATCGCGTCGTCGAATTGGCGCGACCGTGGCCCGATGCACTCGTCCTCGACGTGGCGACGGGGACCGGTCACACGGCGTTTGCGCTCGCGCCGCACGTGCGGCAGGTGATCGCGACCGACGTCACGCCGGAGATGCTTGCGGAAGGCGGAAGGTTGAAGGATGAAGGCGGAATGACCAATGTCCAATTCCGAATCGCGGACGCGCACGATTTGCCTTTCGAAGATGAGACATTCGACATCGTGACCTGCCGCCGCGCGGCGCATCACTTTGCGGACATCGCCGGGGCGCTCCGTGAAATGAAGCGCGTACTGAAAGGTAATGGGAGATTGGTTATTGACGATCGCAGCGTGCCGGAAGACGACTTCATCGACGCGGCCATGAATCGTCTCGATTGGCTCCACGACGAGTCGCATGTGCGAGAATACAGGTCGAGCGAATGGCAGCTCATGTTGTCCGAAGCTGGCCTTGAGGTCGAAGCGATCGAGCCGTACACAAAGCATCGGCCATTATCGTCCCTGACGGCCGGCGTCTCGCCGGACAACGCCGCTGAGATTCACCGGATCATCGCTTCGCTCGGCAAGTTCCAGCGCGCGGCGATGAATGTCGTAGAAAAGGAAGACGAGATATACACGGATCATTGGTACGTGATGGTGGGTGTGAAACGTGCTACGTGATGCATGATGCGTGGGCTGATGGTATACTTTTGGATATGACTGCCTACGAGAGAGACGACAAATCGATCTGGCGGGTGCTGCGGGAAGCCGACGAGCTTTTCGCAAAGCGAGGCGCTGTCTATGACACGCTGCATCGACTCGATCGGCGACTTCGCGAAGAAAACATCCCGTATGCATTGATTGGCGGCATGGCTCTGATTTCGCATGGCTATGAACGCCTCACGAAGGATGTTGACGTTCTCTTGACTCCGGAAGGGCTGGTGGCCTTCGCCGAGAAGTGCGTTGGCCGCGGCTACGTCCCTGCCTTCGCAGGCGCGCGAAAGACATTCCGCGATACCACGAACAACATTCGAATCGAGATTATTACGGCGGGCGAATATCCGGGTGATGGCAGGCCCAAACCGGTCGCTTTTCCCGATCCGGCGCAAGCGTCGATCGAGCGCGACGGGATTCGCGTCATCCGATTGGAAGAGTTGATCGAGTTGAAGCTGGCGTCTGGACTGTCGGCGGCGCATCGGCTG
>DASSFZ010000181.1:0-6134 GCA_035693785.1 Anaerolineae bacterium
GGCCAGAAGGCGCTGCGCGCCGAGAAGGGGCGCGGATCGACCTGGCAGTTTGTGGGCATCGAGGTGGAGTGGGAATCACTGGAGCAGCTCCACGCCGCCGAGGGCCTGCCGCCGCAACTGCCAACCGTCGCCTGGCGAACGAGTATCCCGATTTATTCAAACGGCCGCCAAGTCGGCTACGCGACGAGCGGGTGCTGGTCGCCGCTCCTCAAGAAATACATCGCGCTGGCGCACCTGGAATCGGCATATGCGAATCCGGGCACGCCGGTGAGGATGGAGATTACCGTCGAGCACAAGCGCAAGCAGGCCGCCGCGCGCGTTGTCAAGACACCGTTCTTCGAGCCGGAGCGGAAACGAGGGTAGAGTAGTTATCAGTTATCAGTCATCAGTCATCAGTCATCAGAAGCTAGTGGTCAGTAAACACTGGCTGCTGAACACCGAACATTGACCACTGACCACCGATCACCGATCACTGATCACTGATTACTGATCACTGGTTACTGGAAGAGGCGCACATGACCAAACCATACGATGTCATCATCATCGGCGGGGGACACAACGGGCTGGTGAACGCGGCATATCTCGCGCGCGCGGGCAAGAACGTTCTTGTCCTGGAGCGGCGACACCTTGTCGGAGGCGCAGCAGTCACCGAGGAGGTCTTCCCAGGCTTCAAGTTCACCGAGTTCTCCTACGTGGTGAGCCTGCTGCGACCGGAGATCATCCGCGATCTCGATTTGCCCAGCCACGGGCTGCGCATTCTGCCGCTGGAGAGCACGCTCACTCCCCTGCCGAACGGCGACTACCTGGCAAT
Organism: Anaerolineae bacterium; assembly: GCA_035693785.1. Taxonomy (GTDB): domain Bacteria; phylum Chloroflexota; class Anaerolineae; order Fen-1058; family Fen-1058; genus DASSFZ01. The sequence goes on from DASSFZ010000181.1 coordinate 812, forward strand.
GTGGGGCGATCATGACAAGACGCGGCGCGAAGTCTATCGCCACTCGCCACGCGACGCCGAAGCGCTCGACGAGTTCGGCATCCTGATGCAGCACATGGCCATGGCGGTGAAGCCGATCCTGAGCATGATTCCCCCCGACCCGACATCGCTCAGCCCCGGGGAGCTGATGAGCTTGCTGCGGCTGGGCAAGCACTTCCGCGATCTCGGCGAACAGCGCTTCCACGCGCTGTTCAAGCTGATGACGACGAGCGCGGCCGACTTCCTCGACGAGTGGTTCGAATGCGAGCCGCTCAAGGCGACCAAGTCGGCGAGCGGCATCATCGGCACGTTTCTCGGTCCGCGCTCGCCGGGCACGGCTTACGTGCTGCTGCACCACTACATGGGCGAGATCGACGGCGCGTTCCGCGCGTGGGGCTTCGCCAAGGGCGGCACCGGCGCGATCAGCGAGGCGATCGCCGGCGCGGCGCGCCGCTTCGGCGCGGAGATCCGCCTCAACGCGCCGGTCGCCCAGGTGATCGTCAAGAACGGGCGTGCGATCGGCGTGGCGCTCGAGAGCGGCGAAGAGATTCACGCGAAGGCGATCGTATCGAGCCTCGATCCCAGGCAGGCATTCCTGAAGCTGGTCGACTCGAGCTCACTGCCGGCAGACTTCGTCGCCGATATTCGCCGCTACAAGTTCCGTGGCTCGTCGGGCAAGGTCAATCTCGCGCTGAGCGAGCTGCCGAACTTCACCTGCCTCCCGGGCGACGGGCCTCACCCCTTCGCTTCGCTCAGGGCAGGCTCTTCGACTGCGCTCAGGGCAAGCCTGCGCGGCGCGATCTCGATCAGCCCCAGCGTCGACTACATCGAACGCGCCTACGACGACGCGAAGTACGGCGAGTTCTCTCGGCGCCCGTACATCGACTGCATCATCCCGTCGATGATCGATCCCGGTATGGCCCCGCCGGGCAGGCACGTCATGTCGTGCTTCGTGCAATACGCGCCATACGACGTGAAGGGCGGCTGGAGCGACGCCAGGCGTGAGGCGTTCGGCGATGCGGTCGTCGACACGCTGGCCGAGTTCGCGCCGAACCTCAAGTCCGCGATCCTCCACCGGCAGGTCCTGACGCCGCTGGACATCGAGCGCATCACCGGCGTGAGCGAAGGCCACATCTTCCAGGGCGAGCTGGCGCTGCACCAATTGTTCTTCATGCGCCCGTCGCCGAAGTGGTCGAGCTATCGCACGCCGATCGACGGCTACTACCAGTGCGGATCGGGGACGCACCCGGGTGGCGGCATCATGGGCGCGTCGGGACGATTGGCGGCGACGGTAATCTTGAAGGACTCGAACTGAGCGCGGTCACGTAATCACGTGATCACGTGATTACGTTGCGGACAAGGCACATGACAAACTCCTACGACATCATCGTCATCGGCGGCAGTATCGACGGCCTGGTGGCCGCAGCGTATCTGGCGAAGGCCGGGCAGCGCGTCCTGGTCCTCGAGCGGCGCAGCGACGTCGGCGGGACGTTCGTCACCGAAGATGCCTTCCCCGGCTTCCGGTTCAATACCGTCGGTCACGACGTGGGCTGGCTGAGTCCGAGGATCGTTCAGGATTTGGGACTGGCTCGACACGGGTTGGACTTGATTCGGCCGGACGTGACCGTGCTCACGCCCCTCCCGGACGGCGGCGGACTTGCGCTGTGGCGCGACATCGGCAAGTCGGTCGAAGCGATACGCCGGTTCTCCCGGTCCGACGCAGAGAAGTGGCCCGCGTTCAGCGAGCGGTTGGGCAAATTGGCTGGCTTCCTCGAAACGGTGTACGCGACCACGATACCCTCCATCGCGACGACCAGCTTATCTGATGCGCTGACGGCGCTCGGCCTCGGCCGGCGGCTGCGTGGCTTGGGGAAGACGGACATGATCGAAATGCTTCGGATGCTGCCGGTGTCCGTAGCCGAATGGCTCGACGACTGGTTCGAAACGGACGCGCTGAAGGGCGCGCTGGGCGCGGGCGGCGTCACGAACCTGTGCCAGGGGCCGCGCGCATCCGGCACGGCGTTCGTCATGCTGCACCACCACGTAGGGAAACCGGCCGGCGCGTACCGATCGTTGACGACGGCTCGCGGCGGCATCGGGAACGTCGCAAACGCCATCGCCTCGGCGGCGCGGCAGCACGGCGTCGAGGTGCGCACCGGCGTCGAAGTGGCGCGCATCGTCGCCAAGGACGATCGGGTAGCAGGCGTCGCGCTGGCAAACGGCGACGAGATCGCGGCGAAACGCGTCGTCTCGGCGCTCGATCCACGCCGCACCTTCCTCGGGCTGATCGACCCCCTGTGCCTGGAACCGGCATTCGTTCGCGCCGTGCAGAATATCAAGTACAGAAGCGTGACGGCGAAGGTCAATCTGGCGCTGAGCGAGCTGCCAAAGTTCAAGGGCCTGGACGAACCGAGCCTGCGCGGTGTGATCTCGATCGGACCAAGCATCGACTATCTTGAGCGCGCCTACGACGACGCCAAATACGGGCGCGTCTCGAGCCAGCCTTATCTCGAAGCCGTCATCCCGTCGCTGTCCGATCCGGCGTTGGCCCTTGCCGGCAGGCACGTCATGTCGATCCGAATGCAGTATGCGCCTTACCGGCTGCGCGAGGGCGATTGGGAGGATGCGCGCTGCGAAGCATTGGGCGATACGGTTGTCGATACATTGGCCGGGTACGCTCCCAATCTCAAGTCGTCCATTCTTCACCGCCAGGTGCTTACGCCGCTCGATCTCGAAAATCACTTCGGCCTGACCGAAGGTCACCTGTACCACGGCGAGCTGACACTCGATCAAATCCTGTTCATGCGGCCCGTGCCAGGCTGGGCGCAGTATCGCGCGCCGATCGACGGCCTGTACCTGTGCGGCGAGGGAACGCATCCCGGCGGCGGCATCGCCGGCATGTCCGGCCGCAACGCCGCGCGCGAGATTCTCAAAGACGTGAAGCGTAATCAGTGATCAGTGATCAGTAATCGGTGATCAGTAGTCCGTGATCACGCATCACGTATTACGTTTTACGTACCACGTATCATTGGATAAGGAACCGCCATGCCCAAGACCATCGCTCTAGGTACCGCTGCATCGCAGCCCGGCACGATCCAGTACGGACATTGGGACGCGCTGGCGCACCCGACGGGCCACACCGAGTTCCTGCCGGTCATCATCGCGCAGGGCAAAGAAGACGGCCCATGCCTGTGGCTGACGGCCGGTATTCACGGCCCGGAGCACGCCGGCCCGATCGTGCTGTACAGGTTGATCACGCCGGAACTGGTCGACAGGATGAAGGGGACGATCGTCGCGATCCCTGCGCTCAACCCGGCCGGGCTGCGCACGATGAAGCGCGAGCCCTATCACGCGCCCAAGGACCCGAACCGCCTGTGGCCCGACGGCAAGCCGGAGAAACCGCCCGATCCCGACAAGGACGCGCCGTCCTCACTTGAACGCGCCTACAAGCGCCTGTTCGACGAGATGGTCGCCGGCGCCGACTACCTGATCGACTATCACAACGCCTGGACGGGATCGATCTCGTTCGTGTTCCGCGATCGGGTGATGTACCGCGCCGACACCGATGCCGAGAAGAACAAGGCGGAAGCCGAGGCACTCGCCGCCCGGCAGGAGGACATGATCTGCGCCTACGGTCACACCGTCATCACCGAGTACCCGGCCGAGAAATATGTCGACGAGAAACTGCACCGGTCGACTTCGGGCGCGGCGCTGCTCGTCGGCAAGATACCCTCGTTCACGGTCGAGCTGGGCACCGGGCACATGCCCGATCCGAGGATCGTCGCGGCGTCGGTCGCCGGCACCCGCAATGTCATGCGCTGGGCGGGCATGCTCGACGGGGCGATGGAGCCGATCGCCGGCATCAAAGTCGTCGATCCGGGATTTCGCGTGCGGCGGGCGCGTGCGCCGCGCGCGAGTGAGGCGTGCGTCGTGATGCACCTCGTCGAGGCAGGCGATCCGGTCAAAGCCGGCGATCCACTCGCCGAGGTGCGCGACATCTGGGGCCGGCTGATCGGCGATGGCCTGATTCGATCGGAGCACGACGGCTTCGTGATCGGCCGCTCGCACGGCATCTACTACTATCCCGGCGACGACGTGTTTGGGCTGGCGGTGCGCGACGAAGCGCCCGTCGTCGCGCCGTATCCGGAGGCGTACTTCAAAGACGCATAGCCTCTGACACGCCCTGATGACTCACCACTAAGACACGAAGGCACAAAGACTTTGTTGGAGTTTGGCAAATCACTGGAGTCAAGCCTTTAGGCGGTCATATCTGGCGGCCAAAACCGGCTAAAGCCTCGACTCCAGCACCAGATATGGTGGTCGCCAAACTCCAGGGCTTTAGAAGAAACTTGGTGTCTTTGTGTCTTGGTGGTAAGAAAACACCCATCTCAAGGAGAAAGCCATGGGGAAGGAATTCGACATGACGAAGGTTCAGCGGGGGGCGCGGCTGCGGCGCACGCCCTACTTCGAGGCGACCCACAAGTACGGCGCGAAGGGCTACACCGTCTACAACCGCATGTTCTTTCCGATCCACTTCGACGATCTGGAGAGAGAGTACGAGGCGCTGCTCAACGACGTCACCGTGTGGGACGTGAGCGTCGAGCGCAACGTCGAGATCACCGGCCCTGACGCGTTCGCCTTCACGAATCTGCTCACGCCGCGCGACCTGAGCCGGTGCGCGGTTGGGCAAGGCAAGTACGTCGTGATCACGGCCGAGGACGGCGGCATCATCAACGACCCGGTGCTGATGCGGTTGGGCGAGAACCACTTCTGGCTGGCGCTCGCCGACAGCGACGTGCTGTTGTGGGCGAAAGGCGTCGCCGTCCATTCCGGCATGCGGGTGAACATCGCCGAGCCGGACGTGTCGCCCATGCAGGTGCAAGGCCCGAAGTCGAAGCAGGTGATTCAGGCGCTCTTCGGCGATCAGGTTCTCGAACTGCCTTACTACACTTTCCTCGAGACGAAACTCGACGGCATCCCGGTCATTGTGACGCGCACGGGCTGGAGCGCCGAGGTGGGCTACGAGATTTACCTGCGCGACGGCAGCCGCGGCGTCGAATTGTGGGAGCGCGTGATGGAAGCCGGCAAGCCACACAACATCAAGCCGACCGGCCCGTCAGATATCCGGCGCATCGAGGCAGGCATCTTGAATTACGGCGCGGACATGACGCTGGAGAACAATCCGTACGAGGTCGGGCTGGGCTGGCTGGTCGACGAAGATAAGGAAGCGGACTACATCGGCAAACAGGCGCTCCGGCGCATCAAGGCCGAGGGCGTGAAGCGCAAGCTGGTCGGAGTGGAGATC
>DASSFZ010000182.1:0-11759 GCA_035693785.1 Anaerolineae bacterium
AGCGGGGTGAGCCTGTCGCGGAGATCGAGACCGACAAGGTCAACATCGAAATCGAAGCGCCTGCCGACGGCGTGCTGCGCGGTGTATTTCTGGAGCCGGGCCAGACCGTGCCGGTGGGCACCCTGATCGGTGTGGTTGGCTCAGCCGACGAAGCGCTCGATCTGGATGAGATGCGGCGAAAAGCGGCGGTTGAGGCTGCTCCGGTTGCCGAGCCGGCTGCATCGGCAACGCGGCAGGCTGCTCCCCCTGTGCCTGCCGGGCCGGTGTCGCTGCAGGCGGCACCGGCTGCGCTGGCTCCGCCCAAAGCGAACGGCCGCATCAAAGTCTCGCCGCTGGCAAAACGCATGGCGAAAGAGGCGGGGCTGAATCTCGCCGAGCTGACCGGCACTGGCCCCGGCGGGCGCATCGTGAGGCGTGACGTCGACGCCGCGATTGCCGCTGGCGGCGCGATGCCGGCGGCCATGCCGGCGGCGCCTCGCGTCCCGGCCCCGGCGATTCTCGGCCCGGCCGCGCTGAAGCAGGAAACCATCCCCCTCACCAAACTGCGCCAGACGATCGCGCGGCGCATGACGGCCAGCAAACAGCAAGCGCCGCATTTCTACGTCACCGGCGACATCGACATGGCCGAGGCGATAGCGCTGCGCGCCCGGCTCAACGAATTGACCGACGAAGCAGGCAAGATCAGCGTGAACGACATGGTCGTGAAAGCGGCCGCGCTCGCGCTGACGCACTTCCCCAACATTAACGCCTCGTTCGCCGAGAACGCCATCCAGCGCCACGGCGCCGTCCACGTGGGCATCGCCGTCGCGCTCGACGAGGGTCTGATCACCGTCGTCGTCCACGACGCCGACCGCAAGCCGCTGGCACAGATCGCGCGCGAGTCCAAAGACATCATCGCCCGTGCGCGCAGCGGCAAGGCGCGCCCGGAGGAATTGCAAGGCAGCACGTTCACTGTCAGCAACCTGGGCATGTTCGACGCGGAGAGTTTCGTCGCCATCATCAACCCGCCCGAGGCGGCGATCCTCGCCGTCGGCTCCGTCATGGACGTGCCGGTCGTCAAGGATGGTCAACTCGTCCCCGGCCGGCGGATGAAGGCGACGATCTCCGCCGACCACCGCGTGACGGACGGTGCAGAGGCGGCGCGGTTCATGCAGGTGGTCAAGCAGTATCTTGAGGAGCCGTTGAGGTTGTTGTTGTGACGAAAGCTGCTCAGAGGCTCAAGAGCTACAACATTACATAAATCATTAAATTGCCCTGGGAATTGGGAGATTTCGGGCATTACCCTTGAATCCGTCTTTCTTATGTGATATAGTTCCCGCCAACTCGAGTACGGGTTGAGCGGCAATGTACCCCGACAGTGAGATCCTCTTCCCGACCTGGTGTATCCCTATTCTTCGCGACCTCCGTGGCGAAGAGTGGCGCAACCTGGTCCAGCACGTGATAAGCCGGCCGGAGGAGCACGAAGACACCCTCGGCTTCTCGTTGATGATGATCCGGCTGGGCGGCTGCCTGACGTGCGACCTCGACTCGTACCGCGCGTCGCTCGGCTGCGCCACCTGCTCGAAGCGCACCGTCGCCGGGTTCAAAGGCACGGACAAGGCGCTGGTCAAGAAGTTCGAAGAGGCGCGTAAGGAGGTCGGCGCGTACACCGGGCAGAACGGTCGCAAGCAGAAAAAGCCAGCCAGGAAGTGACCGGCGCCTCCGAGGCGCCGGTCATTTCTGCCACCCCTGATTCACCCCATCGGCAGGATGTCGATCGTGGTATGATCGCTTCACCTCGCCCCGCCCGGCTGCTGCGGCGGGTCTTTTCGCGGACGCTTGATGCGCGGTCGTATAATGCTGGTCCTGGTTACCGTGGTGGCGCTCGTCGTGGCAGGCGGCGCCTGGCTTGCGCGCGATGCGCTCTCGTCCTGGGTGTTCAACCTCACCGGCGAGGAATCGCTGCTGGGTCAGATACGCGGGCTAGTCGATCTGGCGACGCAGTTCACGCGCCCGATGCCGAATACCGCGCCTGAGGCTGTATCCACCCCGGACGGCATTTCTCCGTTCGGCGTCAACACTTTTCTCCATCAGGAAGTCGAGCCGGCCAAGCGCGCGCGGCAGATGCAGATGGTCGCCGACGCCGGCTTCCGTTGGATTCGCCAACCGTTCCCCTGGTACGACATCGAAATCCAAGGCAAGGGCGACTTTGCCGACTGCCGTCACGGCGAATGCGTCGACGCCTGGAACAAATACGATGGCATCGTCGATCTGGCTGAGAAGCATGGCGTCCGGATCGTCGCGCGGCTCGACGCGCCGCCGGAATGGGCGCGCGGCGCGCCAGGCGAGTTTGCGCCGCCCGCTAAATTCGACGACTACGGCGACTTCGCCGCCGCCGTCGCCGGGCGCTATCGCGGACGGGTAGGCACCTATCAAATCTGGAACGAGCCGAACAACTACCCGGAGTGGGGCGAGCAGCCGGTCGATCCGGAGGCATTCGCCCGGCTGCTGTGCACCGCCTACCGGCGCATTAAAGAAGTCGATCCAGACGCCGTCGTCATCGCGCCCGCGCTCACGCCGACCATCTCGCTTGATCCCGGCCCCGGGCCAGGCGCCGGCCTGAACGACTTCATCTTCCTGCAGCGCATGTACCATGCCGGGGCGGGCGAGTGCTTCGACGTCATGTCGGCGCAAGGGTACGGACTGTTTTCCGGGCCGACCGACGATCGGCTGCGACCGCGCGTGATCAACTTCGGCCGGCCGCAGTACATCCGCGACATCATGGTCGCCAACGGCGACGCGGGCAAGCCTATCTGGATCAGCGAGATGAACTGGAACGCCGTGCCCGACGAAATTCCCGACAAGCGCTTCGGACAGGTGACGCTCGACCAGCAGGCGCGCTACTTGCCGCTGGCTTACGAGCGCATTCGGACCGAGTGGCCGTGGGTGGGCGTGGCATTCACCTGGTATCTCAAAGACGCCGACGATCACGAAAAGAATCAGGCCAAGTATTACTTCCGCCTGCTCGAGCCCGACTTCACGCCGTTGCCGGTGTACGAGGCGATAAAACAGTATGCCAGTAATCAGTAATCAGTTGTCAGTGATCAGTGGTCAGTGACCACTGGCCACTGATCACTGGTCACTGATCACTTGCTCATCATGCACGCCCGTCGTCATACGCAACTAATCCTGATCGCCATCCTCCTGCTCGCCGCGGCGCTGCGCTTTTATCGCATCGACGCGCAGTCGTTCTGGAACGACGAGGGCAACAGCGCGCGCATCGCCGAGCGCGGCGTCGATCTGATCATCGCCGGCGCAGCGGGCGACATTCATCCGCCGCTCTACTACCTGGTGCTGCAAGGTTGGCGCAGCGTCTTCGGCAACAGCGAAACGGCGCTGCGAGGACTTTCGGCGCTTTTCGGCGTGCTCACCATCCTCTTCACGTATCTTCTCGGCAGTCGCCTGTTCGAGCCGCGCGTCGGGTTGATGGCCGCGTTCCTCGCCGCCGTCAACCCTTTCCTGATCGACTACTCACAGGAAGCGCGGATGTACATGATGCTCGCCGCGATTGGCGTCGTGGCGACGTATCTCCTCGTGCGCCTGATCGATTTCTGGAGCCTGCGCCCGCGCATCCACATCACGCATCGCCGCTACTATGTGCTGTACGTGCTGGCGTTGGCCGCCGGGCTATACACCCATTACGCCTTCCCGTTCGTGTTCATCGCCCAGTTTGCCATCGTGCTGGCCTGGGCCTTGCACCGGCCGGGCCGCGCGCTGGCGCGCCTGGGAAGCTGGCTGGCACTGGCGATCGCTGCGGTTCTCCTGTTCCTGCCCTGGCTGCCGATTGCGCTTCGACAGATCGCTGGATGGCCGTCTCAGACGGCGCCCATCGACACCGGCGCGGCATTGGTCGAAACCTATCGAGCCTACCTGCTGGGACGGACGATCCCCATCGAGCAGGCGGCGATGGCGATGATTATCGCGGGTTTCTTCCTGGCGATGAGCCTGTGGACGCCCGATGCGTTCGACGAGCCTGAGCCTGACTGGGATACGACCGCGCCGCGCGCGCTGCGCTCCGGTTTGGCGGCGATCTACTTGCTGCTGCCCGTAGCGCTGGTCTTCGCGCTGGGGCTGTTCAGGCCGGCTTATATGAAGTTCCTGCTCGTCGGCGTGCCGGCGTTTTGCCTGCTGCTCGCGCGCGGGATCGACAACGCCTGGCAGATCGCGCGCGGCGCGCTGCGCATGCCGCTCGCGCTCCGAGGCCACTCGCAACTGGCGTTCGGCTGGCTGGCGATCGTCGTCATGCTCGTCACGCCGGTGCTGAGCGCGACGGCTTCGTCATTAAGCAATCTATACTTCAACCCGGCTTATGCTCGTGATGACTATCGCGGCATCGCCCAGGCGATTCGGTCGACGTGGCGTGCGGGCGACGCGGTGCTGCTCCATTCGGCCAACCAATGGGAGGTGTTCACGTATTACTTCCCCGACGGCCCAGACGTGTTCCCCATCGTCCGGCAGCGCCCGCTCGATCCCGACGCGACGGAGCGCGAATTGAACGACATCCTCGCCACGCACCGGCGGCTGCATGCAGTGTTCTGGGGAACGGACGAGCCTGATCCGGGGCGCTGGGTCGAATCATGGCTGGACAAGCACACGTACAAGGCGGGCGAGCGGTGGTACGGCAGCGCGCGTCTGGCGACGTACGCCGTCCCGGCGCAGGTAGCCCGCGCTCCTCAACAGGCGCTGGGTGTACGGCTCGGAGATGACATGTGGCTCGACGGGTACTCGCTGCTCACGCCCACCGCTGCGCCTGGCGACATCGTGCAGTTGGCGCTGTTCTGGCGCGGCGGCGCTCCGATCGACGAACGATATAAAGTCTTTGTGCACATCCTCGATGGAAACGGCAACATCGTCGCACAGACCGATCGCGAGCCGGGCAGCGATCTCGCTCCGACCAACACCTGGACTCCCGGCGAGCAGGTTCCCGATCGTTATGGTGTGACCCTTCCGCCTCAACTGGCCGCAGGTGTGTATCCGATTGTGGTCGGCATGTACGCCCTCGACGGGACGCGTCTGCGCATTTTCAAGGACGGGGTCGACCAGGGCGATGCTCTCCACGTGGCTGGGATAGAGGTCGCTCCCTGACGCACGGTCCTCGTCCAGCCTCTCAATAGTTGCTGCCGAATAGCCGCGCCCACAAGGGCGGGCCGAGGATGAGCAGTCCCACAATCACCGCCAGAATCGCCGCCGCCAGCACGCCCCCGGCGGCGGCGTCTTTCGCGATCTTTCCCAGCGGGTGACGCTCCACCGTCGCCAGATCGACCGCCGCTTCGACAGCCGTGTTGACGAGCTCGGCAACCCAAACGACGGCCACGGTCACCACCAGGATGGCCCACTCGATCCGGTCCAGTCCCAGCCACAAGCCGGCCAGGACGACCGCGATCGAGATCGCCGCATGGATTCGGGCGTTCGGCTGCGTCCTCAAAACGTGGACAATACCCTCAAACGCGAAGCGGAAGGAGGCGAGTCGGAAGCGGGACATAGGATTATGGGAGTACGGGGTAGGTGCGACGCACCTCAAAGGTGCGTCGCACGTTGGAGGAGGCATGAGGAATAGCAGACGGTGTGAAAGTCAAGGAACGGTTGGATCAAGATTAATAAGCCAGACCTCGCCTCTACGCATGAAAATCCTCACCATCGAGTGCGGTGAAGGCAGTGAGTTCGCCGCCTGCTAAGTAATCCGGTCGAAGTGCTTCGGCGGCCATAGAGAGCTGGCGCTCTTTCTGAGAATAAATGGTGGACTGTTCCGTCCGCTGAAGATCCTCTCGGACGAGCCGCAGAGCAGCTTCGATGATCTTGAGACGTTCTGCAGCGGACAATTTCCTCAGTTCTTCCAGGATTTCCATCTGGGTCATAGTGCCTCCCTACCATCCATTATACACAGGAATACTACGTCGGCTAGCCCCAGCATCAGGCACTGAAGAGACGTTTGCCGCCCTTATCACTGTGTTGGTCCCTCAATGGATGCCTTCACAGTTCGCAGCGCTTTCGCCTGCGCTGCCCACATGCGCTTCTTCCTGCCAGGCGTGTCGTGATCGTACCCCAGCAGGTGCAGCACGCCGTGGATCACCAGAAGGCGCATCTCGTCGATGAATGGATGGCCGCCGCGCCTCGCCTGCGCTCGCGCACGCGGCGCCGAGATCATCACGTCGCCCAGGTACTCTCCGGGATCCCCAGACTCAAAGGACAGCACGTCCGTTGGCGCGTCGACGCTGGCAAACTCGCGATTGAGCCTGCGCAGCGCGGCATCGCCCGTGACGACGATCGTCAGCGACACGCCGGGCCGCGCGCGCGCCGCGTCGAGCGCGGCCTGCGCAGCCGACCGGATGGCTGTCGCCCGGATCGCGCCGGCGTAACGCGGCGCGACCTGAACGTCAATTCGGGCGAACCTGCTGCGCGGGGGCAGCCTCGAGCCTTTCCCTGGCGTCGGATTCGGTTGGCGCGGGCGCGGCGGGGGCATCGGCCCTCCTGGCCGGTTCGGGGTATTGGAGGCGAGGATGGAACACGCCTTGCAGCGTCGCCGTGAGCGAATCGCGCACCAGGCGCAGCTCGTTCAGCGTGAGCGGGCATTCGTCGAGCTGGCCCTGCGCGATGCGGTCGCCGATCACCTTCTTGACGATGTCGGCGACCTGCTCCGGCGAAGTCGGCCGCGCCGCGCGCGTCGCAGCTTCGGCGCCGTCGGCGAGCATCAGCAGTGCAGTCTCCTTGCTGCGCGGCTTCGGGCCGGGATAGCGAAACGGGACCTCGTCGATCTTGGTCGCGTCGCCCCCGGCGCGTTCCAGGGCCTTGTTGTACAGGAAGATCACGCGCATAGTGCCGTGATGCTCGGGAATGAAGGCCCGGACGCGCGACGGCAGCCGGTACTTGCGCGCCAGCTCCAGGCCATCGCGGATGTGGGTGACGATGATTTCGGCGCTGGTCTGCGGATCGAGCTGGTTATGCACGTTCGACCCATCCATCTGGTTCTCGACGAACATGTACGGCCGCACCATCTTGCCCACGTCGTGATACATCGCGCCGACGCGCGTGAGGAGCGCGTTGGCCCCGATGCTCGCGGCAGCCTGCTCCGCCAGGTTGGCGACCATCAGCGTGTGGTGATAAGTTCCCGGCGCCTTGCGCATCAGCTCGTTCAGAAGCGGATGGGTAGGCCGGGCCAACTCGAGCAACTGCACGGTCGTCGTGAGATCGAACGGGTTCCCAAAGAGGAACAGCACGCCCAGCGTGATCGACGCCGAGAGGATACCGTTCGCCAGCGCGGCAGCCGTCAGCATCAGCAGCCCGACCGAATCAAGGCCGTCGCCTGGCAGCCGGAAGGCGAGGATCGTCACGATATTGGCGAGGCCGACGTACACACCGGGCCAGAAGAAGCCGTTCAGGCGATCGACGCCGGTCAGCGTAAGCGTGGCTACGGCGCTCCCGGCGGTGATGTAGACGACGAGCTCGAGCGAGCCTTCGGTCATCACGCCGATCACGGCCGCCAGCGCCGCCGACGATGCCAGCGCCAAGCCCGGCCCGGCCAGCACGGTCAGCAGCATCGCCAGCGCCGCGGCCGGATACACGTAGGGAAGCACCGTGCGGCCGGGAACCATGATCTTGGCGGTGAGGATGAAAGCCAGCAGCAGCACCACGGCGAGGAAAAGGCTGAGCGGTTGGCGACTCAACTCCGGCTCGAAGCGCCACAAGTACAGCCCCATAATCGACGCCAGCAAGAGCGCAAACAGGGCTAACCCGGCGACATCAGTCCAATCGACGCGCGGTGTAGCCAGCCCCATGTGTTGCAGCGCCTCGATCATGGCGGGTGTGACAATCGCGCCCTCGCGCATCACGACCTGACCCGCGATGTAGGACACCTGCTTCGACTCGACCGCGTTTCGCGCCTCGTCGCGACGCTGGGCCGTCGCCTCGTCGTCACGTATCGAATTCGGCGCGATGAAGCCCTGCGCCAGGGCGCTGACCAGGGCGGCCTGCTCCTCGCTCAAAGAAACACTGACCAGCACCGGCAGGCGCGTCTTCGTCTCAGCCAGATCGATATCGCGAATGGTCTCGCGCATCGCCAGATCGGCGACGGCGACGGTTTCGTCCGCGATGAGAGCCCAGACAGGATCGGACAGGGTGAGGACATTGTCGATCTGGGCCGGCGTGAGCGTCGACAGCTCGGGAACGCTTTGCAGCATCGCGCGGCGCTGGTCGACGGGGGTGATCGTGTCGGCCCGCACGGCGCTGATGAAGTCGATCGTCTGCCGGGCCTTCGCGACCTGCTGCCGCGAGATACCGGGGTCCACCGGCCTGTACACCACCGCGACGCGGCGCTCGGCCTCGACACGCGCCTGCTCCGTATCGATCTCGCTGACATAGGAAATGTCGCGCGGAGCCTTCACGTCGCGCGGTGCGACGTCGCCCACTTGCAGCGAAATCTGATCGGTGGTGAAGAGTGGAACGATCAGGATAGCGGCGACGCCAACGGCGAGCAGCACGCCCACCGCCCAGAAACGCCAATCGCGCCTGACCTTGCGGTTCTTTGAAGTTGAGCCGAAACTCATCCGATTCCGAACACGATCTTCCCGGCCAGATCGGGATGGCGCGCGCTGCTCACTGCATCAGCTCGCGCACGACCTCCTGAACGAGCTTGCCGTCCGCTTTGCCTTTCACCTCGGCCATCATGTGTTTCATGACAAGCCCCATCTGCTTGGCGTCGGGATGGCCCATGCGCTCCAGAACGGACTGCGCGATCTCGGCGATTTGCTCGCGGCTCATCTGCTGCGGCAGGTAACCGGTGAGCACTTCCAACTGCGCGCGCTCGACTTCCAACAGGTCAGGCCGTCCGGCCTTCTCCAGCTCGGCAATCGTCTCGCGCCGCCGCTTGGCCTCGGTGCGCAGCACGGCGACCGCTTCCTCGTCGCTCAACGCGCCGATCTTCGCGACCTCGGCGTTCTTGATCGCGGCAAGGGTGAGCCGCAGCGTGTCCTTGCGCACCGGGTCGTTGTCGCGCATGGCAGTTTTCAGATCGTTCTGCAACTGGTCTTTGAGCGCCATAGTAAACGAGATTATATCCAGCGCGGAAACGCGTGTCAAACCGAGCGCATCTGGTGATTATCCACAAGTCCGTTCGCGCGTCCTCGCGGACAGTTGCACTGCGGACGTTGGGCGACAGTGCAACTGTCGCCCTAACATGGTGTCAAACCGAGCGCAGCGCGAGGCGCGCCAGCGTCAGGAAGAACGCGTCAACGCCTTCTACCGTCTTCGCGCTGGTTTCGACGTAGGGAAGGCCCCGCGCCGACGCCCATTCCTCGACGGCGCTGCGCGGGACGACGCGGTGGAGATCGATCTTGTTTCCGACAACGCAGAAGCGAGCCTGGGGCGCAACCTTCGCAATCTCGCGATGCCAGTTAGGCAGGTTGTTCATCGACAAAATGTCGGTGACGTCGTACACCAGGGCCACCGCGTGCGCGCCTCGGTAGAAGGTGTCGCGGAACGAGCCGAAGCGCTCCTGGCCGGCAATGTCCCAGATCGACAACTTGATCGCGCGGTCATCCACCTCGACGATCTTCACCTGGAAATCGACGCCGATCGTCGACACGCGCGACTCTTCGAACATACCGGTGCAATAGCGGCGAATCAGGCTGGTCTTGCCGACTGAGCCGTCGCCGGCGACGACCACCTTGGCAAGCGGGAAAACCTGAGTCTCCTGGCTCGACGACATATCGAATGCATTGTATCATGCCCGCAACTGCGGGGCAACGTGATTGACATCCCATTCAATCGCTCTTAAGATTGCGGTATGCCGGCCACTCGATCGCTGATTCCTGACTCGCCCCTGCTGCGCGCCGCGCTCGACGCCTGCGCTGTGCGAAACGTGCGCGCCTGGCTGGTCGGCGGCTCGGTGCGCGACGCGATTCTCCACCGCCCCATTCACGACTTCGACTTCGCCGTCGAGCGCGACGCGATCGAGACGGCGCGCACCGCCGCCGATCGTCTCGGCGCGCCGATGTACGTCCTCGACGCCGAGCGCGATACCGCCCGCGTCGTCGTCTTCGATGCCGGTGGCGTGCGCGTCTTCCTGGATTTCGCCGGGCTGCGCGAGCCGGGGATCGACGCCGATCTCGCGCAGCGCGATTTCACGTTCAACGCGATGGCCGTCGATTTGGCCCAGCCGGATGCGCTGATCGACCCGCACGGCGGCCGGCGTGATCTCGAAGCCCGCCTGGTGCGCGCCGTGACCGGCCGCTCGCTGGCGGACGACCCGGTGCGCATGCTGCGCGCCGTGCGGCTGTCGGCCAGCCTGGGCTTCGTGATCGAGTCGAGCACCGGCGCCCAAATCCGCGCCTTGGCGAGCCTGATCCAGAGCGCATCGGCAGAACGCGTGCGCGACGAGCTGGCGCAGATCGCCGGCCTGCCGGGGATGTACCGAAACCTGTCGCTCCTGGACGAGCTTGGCTTGCTCGCCGAGGTCATGCCCGAACTGCCGGCGCTGCGTGGCGAGGCGCAGTCACCGCCGCATCACTGGGACGTTTTCGAGCACACCCTGCGCATGCTCGACGTCCTCGAAATCCTTCTCAGCCGCGTCGCCGGGATCGAGTCGCAAGCCGCACCCCGGCCGCCCGTCACCACGGCGCCGGAATGGGCCTGGCCGGACATCGATCGCGCGCTCGGGTCGTTGAAACCTGCACTGCGCGAGCACCTCGAGAAAACGCTGTCGGACGATCGCCCCGCCTGGCTGGCGCTGAAATGGGCAGCCATATTCCACGACGCGGCGAAACCCCTGACGCGCAGCGTCGACGCCGATGGGCGCATTCACAACTACGAACACGAGGACCTCGGAGCCGAGATAACCGCCGGGCGTATGCGCGCGCTGCGCTTCAGCAACGTCGAGATCGAGCGGGCGGCTGCCATCGTGCGGCACCACATGCGCCCACATCACCTGGAAAAGAGCGGAGCAAGCCGGCGCGCCGTGTACCGCTTCTTCCGTGACCTGGGCGAAGCCGGTGTCGACGTGCTGCTGCACGCGCTGGCGGACCACCTGGCGACGCACGGTCCCGACCTCGACCCGGCGCACTGGTCCCGCCAGCTCGAACTGGCGCGGGCGTTGCTCGACGAGTATTTTCGCAAGCGCGAGGAGACGGTCAATCCACCGGCGCTGATCACCGGCCACGACGTGATGAAAGCGCTCGGATTGGAGCCTGGCCCGCAGGTCGGCAAGGTGCTCGACGCGGTGCGCGAGGCGCAGGCCGCGGGCGAGGTGAAGACGCGCGAAGAAGCGCTGGAGTTGGCAAGGAGAGTGATGCGTGAGACGTGATGCGTAAAACGTGATGCGTGAAACGTGATACGTGAAACGTGATGGGTGATGGCGCTCACGTATCGATCTCGTAGTGGCGACTTCAGTCGCTTGTGTAACGACTGAAGTCGTCACTACCCGTTACCACCATCTTTTGAGATAATTCTTAAAGCCGCCCTGCGCCGCTGAACTTCAGGAACATCCACAGGAATCCCCACACGTTGATCACAACAGAGATGAGGAGCAATGCCCAGGCGAGGGAGGCTCGCCGCCTGTTCTCCCTGCTCCGGTCGGCAGTACCTCTGTGACCCGACGGCGTCATATCGCCGGAAAGGTCGAGAACCGCAGACCCTCGACGAGCAAGACCAGGGGAAATGCGCGCCAACAACAACAGCCACATCGGCGCAGCGTCCATCCAGTACCGATACCCGAATTGGAGCGATCCGGT
>DASSFZ010000183.1:0-9448 GCA_035693785.1 Anaerolineae bacterium
GGAGCCAGATCGTCGCCTGCTCTGTTTTCATGGCTCGCCGGCATCGTTTGATGATATTCTTCTACCCACCACGTCTAAAGAAGAGTTTCAACGTCTGCTCGGTGGCTATGCCTCATTCGTCCTGACCGGAGGGCATACCCATCTGCAGCAGGTGCGTCGGATCGGTGACAGTTTCTTCTTCAATCCGGGGAGCGTTGGGTTCGCCTACAGCCACCAGCAGGCAGACAACGGCTTTCGGGCTGATCCGTGGGCAGAATATGCGGTGTTGACACTGGGATCTGCGACTATCGGTCTGGAATTCCGGCGAGTGCCCTTCGACACGATCCAACTCATGCAGGCTTATCATGAGAGCGGCCGGCCATACGCGGATGAAGCGATGGCCCAGTATGAGGGTCGCGGGTAAGCCTTCGTAAACGTCAACATCCAGCACGCGCTCATGGTGACCGGCGTCATTCCTGTTCCCACCTGCTTTTGTCACGTCTGATTCGGCGTGTCCAAGTCCATCTGGCTTGGCGGTAGGCGCTGCGCATAGAAGGCAACCACGCTCTCGGCCTGGCGGATCACCTCCTCGCGCAAGGCCGGCGGCTCCAGCGCCTCAATGCGCGGGCCGTAACTGAGCACGTACTCCACCGCGCCGTGTTCCTCTTCGAACATCATGTCCACCCGAATCCAACCGTCCGCGTCCGGCGGATATTCGTGCTCGATGCGCGCGTAGCGCCCTTCGGCGCGCATGCGCGGCAGAATGTGCGGAGCGACGCGCAGGGCGGCAGGGTAGCGAGGCAGGTTGGCCTTGAACTCGGCGGACGATTGCTCCCAGTACGCGGCCAGGTCGAAATCGGGTGGGCGAACGCATGGCTCGTCGGTGAGCTGCGCATCCTGGACACGCGAGACGCGGTACGTGCGAAAATCGCCTTCGACGGCGGCAACCAGGTACCAGATGTTGCCTTTAGCCACCAGCCCAAGCGGATCGACCACGCGCTCGACGGTCGAGCCGTCGCCGCGCCTGTAGGTGATGCGCACCTTGCGCTCCTGCCACACAGCTTCCTGGAGTGCCGGCAGAAAGTGAATCGCTTCGTCCGGCTGCCGCCAGCCGCCCGGGTCGACGTGAATTCGTTGTCGGGCGTACTCCGCGCCACGGCGTGACATCGAGGGCAGCGCAGCCAGCAGCTTAATGAACGCTGCCTCCGATGCCCTGTCCAGGCCCAGATCGGCCAGCAGGCGCGGCGGCCGGCCGAGAAAGAGCGCCTGAATCTCCACCTCGTTCAGCCCCGTCAGGTTGGTGCGGTAGCCATCCAGAAGTCGCCAGCCACCACCTATTCCGCGTTCCGCCACGACCGGGACGCCCGCTGCGCTCAGTGCTTCCATGTCACGGTGGATAGTCCGCTCAGACACTTCCAACCGTCGGGCAAGCTCGCGCGCCGTCAAGCGCTGATGCACCTGCAGCAGCAACAGGATCGATAACAGACGATCGGCGCGCATGGGATGGCCTCGCTTTCTCTATGACATTCTGGACCGGTAGGTATTCTACCAGACAAATATGACAGCCGGTGTCATGAAGTGTCAACTATACTGAGCGCAATAGGACAAGGAGGGTCTATGAAATACGGATTGGTGCTACCGTATGGCGACGCACGCTCCGCGGCCAACCTGGCTCACGAAGCTGAGGCGGCCGGCTGGGACGGCTTCTTCGTCTGCGAGCCTGTATGGGGCATCGACGCCTGGGTGTCGCTGGCCGCCGCTGCGATGATCACGAAACGCATCCGGCTCGGCACACTGCTCACGCCGCCGTCGCGTATGCGTCCTTGGAAGCTGGCCAGCGAGACGGTGACGCTCGACCATCTATCTAACGGGCGTGTCATCCTGTCGGTCGGTCTGGGCGCGATCGACACCGGGTTCGAGGCATTCGGCGAAGTCACCGACCGCAAGACTCGCGCCGAGCTGTTGGACGAAGGGCTGGACATCCTCACCGGCCTGTGGCGCGGCCAACCGTTCAACTACGGCGGAAAACACTACCAGATCAAGGGGACCCGGTTCATGCCGCCGCCGCCACCTGTGCAGCAGCCGCGCATTCCGATCTGGGTGGTGGGCGCCTGGCGGCGCGAGAAGTCGATGCGGCGCGTGCTGAAGTACGACGGCCTGCTGCCGAACGTGCTCGACAAGAACGGCAAGCACCGCAAAATGAAGCCGGACGATGTCTCCGAGATGAAGGCATACGTCGAGGCGAATCGCACAGAGACGACGCCGTTCGACATCGTCGTGGAAGGCACGACGCCGGGCGACAGTCCAAAGAAGGCGGCCTCGATCGTTCGCAAGTGGGCGGACGCCGGCGCGACGTGGTGGATCGAGGCGCTGTGGAATGCGCCGCGCGATGCGAAAGGAATGAAAATCTTCCGCAAGCGCATTGAGCAGGGGCCACCTCTCGTTCGTCCGTGATACAATCCGCGTATCACCGTCGTCCGGATCCAAGCGTGCCCAAAGATACGCTCACAACGCACGAAGAGTCCGCCCGGGACGTGCTCACCGCCGCGCAGGTCGAGCCAGTCGAAGCGCCGGTTTCCGCTGCGCCTGCCGAGCGCAGAAATTCTTTCAGGGCATCCTGGGGGCGCGCACGGCGCAACTCATCATGTACGATTGGATTCTCTGAGTAGACCTGGCAGGTCTTGGAAGACCTGCCAGGTCTATTCGATTTTCGGGAACAGCACGCTGCCCGGTTGAACCGCCGTGCCGGCCGGATAGCGCCCCCAGTCGCTCCAACCTTCATGCACGCCGGAGGGCAGACCCAACCGGCGCAGGATGCTTTCGGCAGCGGCCGGGATAAAAGGCAAGCTGTAGTGCGCGACCAGCCTCAGCGTCTCGACCAGGTTGTACAGCACGGTCGAGAGCCGCACATCGGCGGATGGATCGGTCTTGCGCCGTTTCGCCAGCGCCCACGGCTCGGTATCGTCCACGTACTTGTTCGCCGCGCCGATCGCATCCCAGATCGCCGCCAGCGCGTCGTGCGGCGCAAAACGATCGAGCGCCTCGTCGACGCGCTCGGCCAGACTCTTTGCCGGCTGGATCAACTCTTCGTCGATCGGCAGCAGCTCGCCTGGCGCGGGCACGACGTCCCCATAGTAGCGCCCGACCATGCTGACGGCACGGTTAAGCAGATTGCCGAGCTGGTCGGCCAGGTCGGCGTTGTAGGCCTGGACGAAGCGCTCGAGCGTGAAGTCGCCGTCGCTCGTCGTGCGCACCTCGCGCAGCAGGTAATAGCGCAGCGCGTCGACGCCGTAGCGCTGCGCCAGCTCGACCGGATCGATTGTGTTCCCCAGCGACTTGCTGATCTTCCTCCCGTCGATGGTGATGAAGCTGTGAACCAGGATGTCGGTCGGGAGTAGCACGCCCGCCGAGAGCAGCATCGCCGGCCAGTACACGGCGTGAAAGCGGATGATGTTTTTGCCGATGACGTGCACGCGATGTGGGCTGCTCACCCAATAGCGCCGGTACGCCTCTCCCTCGTTCGCGTAATCCAGTGCCGTGATGTAGTTGCCCAGCGCGTCGAACCATACGTACATCACCTGATCCGGATCGCCCGGCACGGGGATGCCCCAGCCATGTGCGCGGGCCTTCGAGCGCGAGATGCTGAAGTCGACCAGGCCGCGCCGGATGAAGCTGAGCACTTCGTTCTTCCGCGTCTGTGGCACGATGCGCAGCCGGTCGGAATCGATCGCGTCGATCAGCCGGTCGGCGTAACGTGACAGGTGGAAGAAGTAGTTTTCCTCTTCGACGACCTCCGGGCGAATCAGATGGTCGGGGCACAGCCCATCGACAAGCTCGTCCTCGGCGTAGAATTGCTCGCAGCCGACGCAGTACAGCCCACGATAGGCGCGCTTGTATATGTCGCCGCTGCGATCACAAGCCTGCCACAGCTTGCGCACGCCGTCGACATGGCGCGGCTCGACGCTGGTGCGGATGAAATCGTCGAACGACAGGCTGAGTGAGTCGCGCAGTGCGTAATACAGCCCCGCGTTGCGATCGACCAGCGCCTGCGTGGGGATGCCCTCGCGCTCGGCGGCCTGCACGTTCTTCAGGCTGTTCTCGTCGCTGCCGGTGAGGAAGCGCACCTCGTCGCCCCTCAGGCGGCGCCAGCGCGCCACAGCGTCGGCCAGCACGAATTCCAGCGCGTGGCCGATGTGCGGCCTGGCGTTGACGTAGGGGATGGCGGTGGTAATGTAGTAGCGTCGTGCTGTGTTTTCGCCGCCGGTCACGGTCGTTCTCCTTGCTGGTAATTGGTGATTGGTAATTGGAAATTGGAGGTTGGACGTGGGAGGTTGGGCGTTGGAAATGGCCTCGGACACTGACCAATCTCTAATTACCAATCTCTCAACAAAAAAGGGCCGCCCATGCCGGGACAGCCCCTTGAACTTGCTTGACGATACAATCAGGTCGCAGGCAGCACGGACACGGGGGTGCGCCACACGCGGCGCATCCGCATGGACATGCTCATCATTCCAACAGAAAGCGGCACGATCACGGTTGCTGCCTCGATCTCAAATCGCCATCAAGTATAGCGCGATTACGTCGCGCGTCAAGCGCCTCTATCCGTTGTGTGCACACTATCCGTTGATTCGTTGCCTATTCGTTGACGCCATCCTGATAACTGAACCCAAAACTCGCAACCGTGATAGGACGGTCAGGTGCAACAGATACTGTCAGGCTTCTTCCACCGTGATAGGTCTTGGTTGTCTGCCATCGACATCCGTAAAGCCGTATTCAAGCGCTAGGGCTGCGGCCACAAGAGTCTGCCCCGATTTCTGCATAATCGCTGGATCTGAGGCAAGTGCTGCAACGGCTCGCCCAATAAACTGCGGCGACTCCGAGTTGGATAAGTCAAAGAACCGGGCCGCTTTCATCACGGACTCAGTGCGGACAAGGCCGGGATACAGGGAGATAGCGGCTACGTTATGCTCACGCAACTCGTATGCCATGCACGCCGCCATGCGGTCGGACGCGGCCTTGGCGACACCATAGGCAACGCCCCGGTCCTCTCTGTGCGCCGCGAAAAAGGAGATGTTGACAATCAAGCCTGCCCGCTGAGCAATCATAATCCGTGCAGCGAGGACGCTCGCAACGTAGTGGGCGCGAACGCCGGCTTGAAACATGGCGTCCCAACGGGAAATGGGAGCTGTCCAGAATCCCTTTTCGTTCCAGAACTCTGTCCCATCGTTGAAATGTTCATAGCCGCCCCACACGTTGTTGACGAGAATGTCTAAACGGCTCTCTTCAGTGAGGATGCGTTGAAATACGGCTTCGACTTCCTGATCATTACGATGGTCACAACGTATGGCACTGCCCTTGCCGCCGAGTTGGGTGACTTCATGCACGGTTTGATGAATTGTGCCGGGGAGGTCTACGGCGGCCTTGCCTTCTTCTACTGTCCTGCCTGTAATGTAGACCGTGGCGCCGGCTTCGCCTAAGCCAAGTGCAATGCCTTTGCCCACTCCGCGGCTTGCGCCAGTCACCAGGGCAACTTTACCGGCGAGAGGATTCACGGGTATCATCCTCCGGGATAGCACGTAACTTCAAATTCGTGAGTCGCGCCGCCTCGTTCTTCACGAACCGTTCGTCCTTGCTCAATTCTTCTACGGCCTTCCCAAAATAGGGCTTCGCCTCATCCAGTTTGCCAAGCCCGGCAAGGTTCTCCGCTATCTCTTCAAACACGTAGCCATCCACCGTACCTGCTACGCTGTGTTCGGCTTCGAGTGCGCGTTGGATGGTCAGTGCGTCGTCATAGCGCCCGAGTGAACGGAGACAGCGCGCGACGGCCCACTTCGCATTCTGGATTTGTTTGGGCTTGCCGCTTGCGATCCACTCCGCCTGCGCTTCCTCAAACAAAGATAACGCTTCACTGAAGCGTCCCATATCGTGCAAATCCCATGCGCTGTTGTTGAGCATCGCCGGGATCAGGGCACGTGCCTTTGCATCCTGGGACACGCGAGCCACGACAAGCCCGCGCTGATTCCACTCAATGGCGTCCCGCGTGCCCGAATACGTGATGGCGACCATGTGCGCTGCGTCGACAGCCAGACCTTCCTGGCGCGCCGCCAATGCCTGTTCCCAGGCTTCGACACAGAGCATGCGCGCCTTTTCTTTTTCGCCGCCGGAATTGAATGTTCGGCCACGCTCGAGCAGGTACCGAACGCGCGGACGCGGACCCGCGTGGGTGAGTTGTTGTTCTACTTCGTTCAACACTTCGTGGGCTTCGTCAAAACGCTTTCGTAGCGAATAGGTGCGAGCGATCTGAGTGAGCAGCTCAAGGCGCTCATCACCCTGTGCCGTATCCATTGCCGTGCGAAAACGCTCTTCGCTGAGCGCAGGATCGGTGTATTCCCAGAACGAGTCGATATCCATTTCTCCTCCACCCATTATCTCCACCTGACCGCTTTCCAAATCGTAATAGGCTCCAACAATCTTCAGTTTTTTGTCTCGAACCTGCGATGAGAGAATCGGTTCGGCAAATCTCAATTGCTTGACCATTCTCTGCACGTTCGCACGAATGGCATTGTCCAGGAAGTCGCCGCGCTGAATGCGAGCCTCGGCTATCGCCGCTTGGATAACATGAACCAAAGAGCGCATATGCCCTACCCCTTCTTCGCCCGCAACGAGAGCCTCCAGGGTAGCTTTCACCGCACCACATGCTTTGTGTCCCAACACAACCAGCAACGGCGTTTTCAAGTGTTCCGTCGCGTATTCGATGCTCCCCAATACCGCATCATCAATCACATTGCCCGCCACCCGCACCACAAACAAATCCCCGAGCCCCTGGTCAAAGATGATCTCCGGCGGCACGCGTGAATCTGCACAGCCAAGAATGATGGCAAAGGGTTCTTGGCGTTGAATGAGTTCCTGACGATGTCTCGCCGTCTGATGAGGATGTGTCAACTTGTTAGCAACATAGCGCTGATTGCCAGCGATGAGCTCCTGCAAGGCAACCTCGGCATTTAAGGAGGTCATCCCTTATCTCCTGTTGGGCCAACAGAGACAGTGAATCTCCTTCGGAAATCCAACTGACTAAGGCTCACGCGGCAGGCTCTCCTCGTCGAAACACGACGACGTGCCACGGCCCGGACAGTCTCTCGAACACCGGGGCCATCCCGGCGCCTTTCACGGTGGAGACGATTGCTTTGGGAGGATGCAGGTAAAGCCGGAAAGCGCTGCGCGTCAGCGCCATCCACGCGTTGAGCATCTTGCCGCTCAGCCGCATCCACCACACGTCGCGTGGGAAGACGAGCGCCAGCAGGCGGCGCGCGTGCTCCGCCGCCGGCCGCACGAGCGCAGGCATGTCCGGGTAGCAGCACACCACACGGTTCATCACGACGACGTCCGCTGCATCGACCTCGCCGGCCTGCTGAGCGAAGTCGAGCAGGCGGTGGTCGACCGCTTCGGCGAAGCCCGTCCTGGCCGCCACCTCTCTCGCCGCGTCGACGTATGCCGGCGACAGCTCGACCGACGTGGCGCGCGCCGCGCCCGACTTGAGCAGCTCGATGTGCAGCCCCCCGGCGCCGCTGCCCACGTCCAGCACCGTCGATCCTGATAGGCCTTGCGCTGTCAGCGCGTCTACGACGAGCCGTGCGCGCTTGTCGATTCCCTTATTGAGGTAAGCTTTCGCGTCGCCCCGCGCGATCGACTCGCCGAACATCTTGTCGAGACCATTAGGTGTGCAGCAGTTCATCGTGATTCCCCCGCAGACATTGACAATTCAGACTAGACTCAAAGAGTGCTACGTTTCAATAATGCGTTTGCCCGACAGGTTGTCCAGGACTTCCAGGAACCGTCTCTTGCGCGCATTCACCTGGCGAAGCCCGGCCACGTAGGCTTGCCACTCTTTCTCTTTTCCCATCTGTTTGAGCAGGCGGTGCACCTGTCGCAGATAGGCGCCGGCCGTCTGGTAGGCGCTCTTGTTCGCTTGGGCGATCGAGTCTTCGGCCATGTGTTTCCAGATGGCTACCGCGCGCTCCGGGTGAGTATTGGCAACTGCGCGTGCGACCTTGCCGTCGAGCGAGGCGCTCCAACCCCAGGCGGTTCGATCCGCGCTGCGCCGATCATACCATCGGATGACATCTTCCGTGCGCTTCTCTGCGATGGCGACTTCGATCAACGTATCGACGACAGGAAATTGCCGGCGCCAACGAGGCGATACTTCCGTCAGGCCGGTCTCAGGTAGGGGCCAGGCGGCGGCAGGGCGGCCTTTAGCAGAAGTCTTCTTGGGCAGTTCCCCGGTCTCCAGATAGTGCAGTGCGGCCGCCCGCACCGCCGGCCAGACTTCTGCCCGTTCCGCAGCTTTTTGCATTTCCTGGTAGGCCTGCAGGGTCGGTTGTGCGAAAAAGTCCTCGGCGTAAAACGCAGCGACGCGAAGCCAATCTTTTTCGCGGGCGCGCAACTCCCTTTGCATTTCGCGCAACTGGTGGGCGATGCCCGGCCACTTAACCTTCGTGGCTTCGATGCCTTTGCGGATCCATTGCGCGGCTTCTTCCTGACGGTCAGCATCGACCAGGTAGCTGACCAGCCGGACGTAGCTGCCGGTCTTCTCTGCTTCCTGCCTGCAAAGAGGGATGATCTCGTCTTCGCGCCCGGCATTTTGAAGAGCGTGAACCAGCCAATCGGTCAGGCGATCGCGGCGGTAGTTGCGTGAAAAACTGTCGTCGCCTTCTGCCTCGGGCAGCCGCTTGAGACGCTGCAGCAACTTGTCCGCGACAACGTTCCAGTCTGCGGCCGAGGGGTTCGCCTCCTCCCAGAATGCGTCTGCGCCCCGGCACAGATCGTAATCGTCGCTCAACTCCGCTTCCACAGCCCACAGCGCCTGTCCTGAGGATGGCAGGGACGAACGCGACAGCGCCCGGAAGACCACGTTCAGGCACGAGATGATCTGCGCAGCCGTTTCCCCTTCGTCGTGACTCATCTCGACGTGTCGTATGCCGGACTCCAGCAACTCCTTCCCCAACTCGACGATTTCATCGAAGCTGCCTCTTTCCAAAAGCACTGTCAGGCGATCTCTCACGCCCGAGTAGTCCGGCGTGTATCCCTCGCCATCCCAATAGTTTTGCCAGCCAGGCTTCGAGCCGAGTTCCCGTATCTCTCTGCGCACGGATTTGACCAGCTTCTGAACCGTTCCTTCGGCCAGCTCACTGCGATCTTGCAAGGCTTTTCGCACCGCCGGGAAACTTGTCGCCAGCTCATCTATCAGCTCGACGAGCTGCTCTTTGGCCTGCTTATCGAGGTAGGGGCGCAGCACATCGGTAGGGGACTCGCGAGCGCGGCGAGAGATAGCATCTTCTGCATCCCCTTCGTCATATTCGTCCCATTCCTCCGCTCCCACTTCATCAACATCCCGCAGATCAGCCAGGCGCGGATCGCGTTCTGTGACGATGGGGATCTCGGTCTTTCTCTTCGCACTCTCAAGGTATTCGAG
>DASSFZ010000184.1:0-3712 GCA_035693785.1 Anaerolineae bacterium
CCCCCTCTCCTGGGCAAGGCCCAGGAGAGGGGGAGGGGACGGGGGTGGGGGTGAGGCAGTGTCTATGTTCGCCGGCCTCGACGCCGAGGCCTACGACCGCGAATATTCGGACCGTGTCCTGATACGCCGCATCGCGCTCTACTTTGCGGCATACCGTGGCAAGGTCGTGTCGATCTCGCTGCTCGTCGCGGCGATGGCGATCTTCGGCGCCGCGCTGCCCATCGTCATCGCGCGTGGAGTCGACGCGCTGGAAGAGCAGCCGCCCGGCCTGTTATACGTCGCACTGCCCGCCTTCGTCGCGCTCGTCGGCGTGTTGAACTGGGCGGCGAACTGGGCGCGCCGTCGCCTGACGCAGCGCGTGACGGGCGACGTGATGCTCAGCCTGCGGCGCGACGCCTTCCGCGCGTCGGTGCAGCACGACCTGTCGTTCTACGACGAGTTCAAGACGGGGCGCATCGTCAGCCGCATCACGTCCGACACGCAGGAGTTCGCGCAGGTCGTCGTGCTCGTCACCGACCTGATCAGCCAGGTGCTGGTCGTGCTGATCCTCCTGCCGATCCTGTTCAGTATCGAGTGGCGGCTGACGCTCCTGCTCCTGGCGACGACGCCGGTCGTGTACGTCGTCGCCGCCGGCTTCCGCAAGCTCGCGCGCCACGTCACGCGGCAGGGATCGCGCGCGATGGCCGAGGTGAACGCGGCGATCCAGGAAGCCGTGACCGGCATCCACATCGCCAAGAACTTCCGGCAAGAGCAAGCCATCTACGAATCATTCAACCGCGTCAACGCGTTATCGTATCGCATCAACCTGCGGCGCGGGATGGTACTGGCGACGATCTTTCCCGTGCTCAACGCACTGGGCGGCGTGGGGACGGCGCTGTTGGTGTATTTCGGTGGGCAGGCCGCCGTCGCCGGCGCGATCACGGCGGGCGCCTGGTTCCTGTTCGTCACGAGCGTGGACCGCTTCTGGTTCCCGATGATCAATATCGCCGCGTTTTGGTCGCAGTTCCAGGGCGGCCTATCCGCATCCGAGCGCATCTTTGCCTTAATCGACGCCGAGCCGGTCGTGCGGCAGATTGACAACCGGCCTGCCCCTAAACTGCGCGGCGAGATCTGCTTCGACCGCGTCAACTTCCGTTACTCGAAGCAGGAGACAGTGCTGGAAGATTTCTCGCTGTGCATCGCGGCCGGCGAGAATGTCGCGCTCGTCGGTCACACCGGCGCGGGCAAGAGCAGCATCGCCAAGCTCATCGCGCGCTTCTACGAGTTCCAGTCCGGCCGCCTGACGATCGACGGTCACGACATCCGCTCGTTCGATCTCCAGTCGTACCGGCGGCTGTTGGGCATCGTCTCGCAGACGCCGTTCCTGTTCTCGGGCACGGTCGCCGACAACATCCGCTACGGCAGTCTCGAGTTGAGCGACGGCGACATCGAAGCGATCGCGCGGCGCATCGGCGGCGGCGAGTGGCTGGACGCGCTGCCCGATGGCCTGCGGGCAGACGTCGGCGAGCGCGGCGATCGGCTGTCGATGGGCCAGCGCCAGCTCGTCGCGCTGACGCGCGTGCTCGCGCAGCAGCCCGCCATCTTCATCCTCGACGAGGCGACGGCGAGCGTCGATCCGTTCACCGAGTCGCAGATCAAGGAAGCGCTCGATTTGATCCTGGCCGGCTGCACGTCGATCCTGATCGCGCACCGCCTGTCGACCGTCAAGTCCGCCGACCGGATCATCGTGCTGCGCGAAGGCGAGATCATCGAAGAAGGAAATCACGCCGCGCTGATGGCACAGGGCGGCCACTACGCCGAGCTGTACGATACGTACTTCCGGCACCAGTCGCTGGAGTATGTCCTCTCAGGCCCCAAACAACGCGCGCCGGTGTTCGCACGCGAGGCACGAGCCGCCGTCATCCGCAAATGAGGAAACCACAGATGGTGCACCCTCATTCCCTAAAGCGGTGTACAATCAAGAGCAGAATTCTCCGCGGGAGATCGGACGGCAATTGATGACGGACGCAAAACCGGTGCCAGCTATGCCTGAATCGATCGACGACACATTTTGGCGCCGCCGCCTCGAAAACGAATTAAAGCGATATGTGCCGATCCTCGTTGCTCAGTATGAGCCGGAACGGATCATCCTGTTTGGATCGCTGGCAGCAGATCGAGCACACGCCTGGTCTGACATCGACCTCGTGGTGGTGGGTCATACCGAGAAACGCTTTCTAGATCGCACCAAGGAGGCCTTGTTGCTGTTGCGCCCTATAGTTGGCTTGGATATCTTGATTTACACGCCTGAAGAGTTTGACCAGCTCAGCCAGGAACGGCAGTTCTTTAAGCACGAGATACTCAGAGGGAAGGTGCTGTATGAGCGAAGCCGCTGATTGGCTGCGCTTTGCCACAGAGGATTTGCAGGTAGCCGAGTGGGCGCTATCGTCCCGCATCTATAATCAAGTCTGCTTCCATGCCCAGCAATGTGTAGAAAAGGCACTCAAGGCCTGGCTGATTCACCATCATCTGGTTTCTCCACGAGCGCATCAGATGAGTGCCCTGCTTGGAGTGGCCCCGCGCCCATTGCCGTTTTCAGCCGAAGTGGAAGAGGGCGTTGTGGGCCTCGACCGGTTCTATATTCCAACCCGCTATCCGGATGCGCTTCCCGGCATGCTGCCGGAAGGACTGCCAAGCGCAGCCGATGCAGATGAAGCTCTGACGCTAGCGCGGCAGGTTTTCACGGCGGTGAGTGAGTCTATCGAGAGGTCCCAAGCGTAGTGTGGATATCGGCGGCAGAGCGAAGGAAGAATCTTCATGCTCTCTGTGCCTCAGTGGCTGTTTCTGATGTAGAACCTACCTTCCTTCGAGAATGAACGTATAATAGCGTGAAAAGGGCAGGGGAGGCGCATCATGGAGGAGTTGGAGATCACCGTCTCGCAGGAGCAAGGCCGCGCACCGGTCACCGTCTTTCACCTGAAGGGCCGCATGAATCTCGGCACCGTCGAGCAGTTGCAGGCAAAGGCGCAGGAGACCACCCAGGCTGGCGCGCGCTATATGCTTCTCGATCTGACCGGCGTTCAGTCCCTGACCAGCGCCGGGCTTCGAGTCATCCACCAAATCTACCAACTGCTCCGCGACGCTTCGACTGCAGGGGGAGATGAGGCGGCGCGGAAGGCGCAGGCGGGCGCGCTCAAGTCGCCTCACCTCAAGCTGCTCAACCCCACGCCTGACGTTCGAAGAGTGCTCCAGATAGCAGGGTTCGATATGTTTCTGGAGATTCACGACGACAAAAAAGATGCCGTCGCGTCTTTCTAAGTCAGCCTCCAGCGCGGGCTGCGCCCGATATCCTATGGAATTTGCAAACAGCAAATCAGGGAGTTATGCACCGAAGGCTATATGTGAGAGTTGTATCGAGCGTCAACTGTTTTCTGTCCTCAATATAGAGACGAACGAGCGAGCCAAATGGTAACATCTCAGACAGACATCATCAAACAAGGTGAAACGGAGCGCATCCAGTGTCTTCCGCTGAAACCTTGAACATCGTCGGCTATCGAAACGAGGCCGTCCCCAACACGTTCTTCCGCCAAAAGGGCGAGACGCGCCATGTGGCCATCCTGTTCCCCGGTCTCGGTTATACGGCGCACATGCCGGTCGTGTATTACCCCGGACGCTTGCTCGCCGCACGCGGCGCGGATGTCCTTCGCGTGGAGTACACCTACAACCGGCGGCCAGA
>DASSFZ010000185.1:0-13812 GCA_035693785.1 Anaerolineae bacterium
CCAGAGGCGAGACGCGCCAGCCAGCTTTCGCCGAACACGTGGTGAAAATGCTCTTCCTGGAGGATTTTAGCGACTCGCCCGCCCAACGGTCCGTATTCCGAGCGACGCGCCGATTCGAACACGACGTTCAACGCGCGATCGAGCAGGACATTCGCGGCGATCACGTCCGCCCACGACGGCCACGGCGCGTCGAGGAAGCGAGGATTGTAATGCTTCTCGCGGGTCATGTCGGTCTCGGGGTTGAGATCGGCCGGCGCGCCGGGCAGATCGCGCAGCATGGCAAACAGGCTGCGCGCGTGGCCCAGCTCGTCCTGCGTCATCGACGCGCATCCAACCGAGGCTTCCAGCGCCGGTGCGCTGTGTGACCACTCGGACAAGCGCACGCCGTAGCGGTGCTTCGTATCGGCCAGCGCCAGGCCGAATTGCAGCAGAGCGGCGTTGACGGCCGGGCTGAGGTTGGCTGCCGACTGGTAACGAGGCGCATACGTCGTCGCGCTCATACCGGCTCTCCCGCGACGATGACCGGCGTGATCGACGACGCCGGGATCGCCACCAGCTCGACCCAGCCGTTCGCTCCGGCCAGGCGCAGCGCTGCGTCTTTCAGGTTCGCCTGGCTGTCAGCTTCCAGTTGGCCGATGTGCGTTAGAGGCTGAGGGTAAGATTTGCGACCGTAGAGGTGATAGGTTTGAGGTGTCTGGTTCATGGTTATTGGTAATTGGTAATTGTGGAGTGTGGGGCGAGTGTTCTGTCATAAATCACCCCATCAATGTGTTCTTCGCTTCACGCCTCACGCTTCACGTTTCACGCTTCACGATTTACGCTTTACGTTTCACGCTTCACGCAACACCTTCCCCCTCACACTGCCTCTACCAATACGATCACATCCTGCCTCGGCGCCACGATCATCTCGTTCCACGCCCACTCGTTGTACAGTGTGAACGCGTACGCGCGGGCCAGCTCGCGATTGGCGGCAATCACGCTGCCCACGTGGTGCAGCGGCTCGTCTGCCTGAAACTTGGCGAACACCTCATAAACGTCGCCCTCCGGCGTGTGTGCAGGTGGCTGGCTCATACGCTTACCTTCTAGGGCGCATGCAAGACGCGCCCCTGCTCATGCACTCACTCCCCATCGCTTGAGTTTCTCGATGCCCTTCGCCGACAGGCGCTGGCGCGTCCAGGGCGGATCCCACACGATCTGGATCTCCACGTCGTCGATCCCCGGCTCCCTGAGCAGCCGCTCCCGAACGTCGCCGATGATGTACTCCATGCAAGGGCAGCCCATAGCGGTGAACGTGATGTACACCTGCACACGGTTAGCATGCCGCCGCAGACCGTAGATCAGCCCCATGTCCACCACGCTCATCGGGAACTCGGGATCTTGAACGTCTTCGAGCGCCTGCCACAATCCGACTTCATCAGGCGTGGCATTCAAGCGGGCCTGTTGAGTGCGCCCGGCGACTTGCGACGCGAGGGTCATTTCAATCTCCAATCTCTAATCTCGGCATGAGGAGACGCCTCCTACATGACCAGGGCGTTCAATTCATTGCGGCCGCGCTGGATCTGCTCGATGAACTCCTGGTTCTTCGGTCCGCGCGCCTTCCACCGCCTGAGCACGTCGTCCCACGTGCAAGGGCCTTCCTCGAATAGCCAGCGCTTCTCGTCCGGCACGAAGCGGCAAGGGAAGGGGAAATCGATGACGTACCTACCCGCCGTTGAGTCATAGTGCACAGGCACGTCGAGGCGAAGCTCTTGCAGGAAGGGAATGGCGGTGCTCATCCAGGTCTGGCGCAGCTCGTCGTTGGTGCTGCCTTTGAAGCCGTATTCGATCTGCTCGGTGTGGCGCTTCAGGTTGTCGGGCAGGCCGAACCATTCGAGCGTGAGCGGCAGCATCCAGTCGACGGCGCGCTGCAGCTTTGCGTGGCCGCCGGGCTGCTCGTTGATCTTGCGCATCCAGGTCTCACCGTGTCGCAGGTGGAAATTCTCTTCTTTATCCACCTTCACCAGCGCGCGCTTCCACGGCCCGAAGCTGCCGTGCTTGAACACGTCGCCCAGGAGCACGTAGCCGGCCCGGTCGTACAGCGCGTTGGCGACGACCAGCTCGACCCACGTTTCGAGCGGCACGTCGAAGGCGTAGGGATACTTGAACTCCCCTGGCTTGCGCTCGTACACCAGCCATTCCTTGTCTACGCCGAGGTCTTCCAGCAGGCGATAGGCGATGTGCGCGTGCGCCATTTCGTCCTGGATGATGCCCATCGCCGAGACGAAGGCGTTCGTCGACGGCGCGTCGTTCGCGGCGAGGCGGTAGGCCGGCGCGCTGATCAGCTCGGTGTCGCCCGACACGGTGAGGATGCGCTTGATGCCTTCCAGGTAGATCGGGCTCATCTGGTCAATCGTCTCGACGAGTTTGCCTGCGTGGAGACGATCTGTGAGTTCCGTTTCAGCGACTAGTGTCATATGTGTACTCCTTCTTCGATCGAGCGTGGAGCGTGGAGCGTGAAGCGTGGAGTGTGACAGTCATGAATTGCGCTTTCTGTTCTGAGTTGTTGCAGCTCTTCGAGGCATCCACTTTTCAGGCTCATCCATCATGAGCGAAAGCTGGCTGCAGATATGATTGTAACGATCGACCAACTCTTCGTAAATGTCGGCGGAGAAATAACTGAAGTGCAGTGCGAAATCCAGCCAGACCTGCGTCTCGGCCGCCTCGCTGTCGGCGTCGCTCAGTTTGCTGACGAAATTCTTGGGGTAGCGTCGCTTACGCCACGCCTCGGCAATGTTGGCACATACCGAACGAGATGAGCGGCGAATCTGATCGGTCAGGCTGTAGCGCTCCTCCTGAGGAAAGGCTTTCGTGAGCTGCTGAATGCGGACTGCCGTTTCGAATGCCAGTTGATAAACGCGTAGCTCACGGTGGTCTTTGGCGGGCATGGTATCCTCCTTTGTGGAGCGTGGAGCGTCGAGCGTCGAGCGATTCGCTTCACGCTCCACACTCGACGCTCCACTACTTTCCCTTGTACACGGGTTGTCGCTTCTCCGCAAAAGCCGCGAATCCTTCTTTGGCATCTTCGGTATTAAACAGCGGCTCGATCAGCTCGCGTTCCAATGCCAGCCCCTCGCTCAACGGTAGCGCGATGCCTCGATACACGGCGTGCTTGATGCGACCCACCGCGACCGATGCGCCGGACGCCAATTTCCGGGCGTAGGCCTCCGTTTCTTCCATGAGTTTATCGGGAGTGAACAGGCGGTTGACGATACCCAACCGCAGCGCGTCGGCGGGAGCGACGGCCTCGCCGGTGATCATCATCTCGAGCGCCTTGTTGGCGCCGATCAGGCGCGGCAGGCGCTGCGTGCCGCCGTTGCCGGGCAGCAATCCGAGCGTGACTTCCGGTAACCCGATCCGGTAGCTGCCCTCGGCGGCGAAGCGCAAATCACAGGCGAGCGCCATCTCCAGCCCGCCACCGAGCGCGTGGCCGTTGATCGCGGCGATGAACACCTTGGCGCTGGCGGCCATCTTGTCGAGCGCCTGATGGGCGAAGCGAATCATCTCCATATTGGCCGCCGTCGTATTCGCCATGAAGGCTTTGACGTCGGCGCCGGCCGAGAAGAACTTCTCCGAGGCGCTCTTGAGGATGACGACCTTCACGCCGGCATCGCCGTTAGCCGCCTCGATCGCCGCGTCGAGGTCGCGCATAAAACTGATGTCGTAGCTGTTCGCCGGTGGGCGGTTCAGCGTAATGAAGCCCACGGCATCCGACTTCGAGAAAGTGACGACAGGGTCAGACATGATTCCTCCTTGGATGGCTGATTTAGAATCAGTTATCAGTCATCAGTTATCAGTGCCCACTGCTCACCGATTACTGTTCACTGATCACCGATCACTGGTCACTGGTCACTGGTCACTGGTCACTGATCACTGATCACTGATTACCGATCACTCCCAATCCAAACCACCAAACACGACGCCCTTGTTCTCAAGGTAGTAATCCACCGCTTCCGGCCCGTGCTCGTGACCGACGCCGGACGCCTTGACGCCGCCGAACGGCAATTCGTCGTAACCGTAGTGAATCTGGTTCACCCACGTCACGCCGGCCTGAATCTCGCGCGCGGCGCGGTTCGCCCAGCTCATGTTCTGCGTCCAGATCGAAGAGCCGAGACCCCATTGGCTGGCGTTGGCTTTCTGGATCGCCTCGTCGAGCGACTTGACTTTCCACACCGGCAGGACAGGCCCGAAGACTTCCTCGGTCGCCAGCTTGCCGTCCTCCGGCGCGTCGACGACGACGGCAGGCTCGAAGAAGTGGCCCTGCGCCAGCGCCGGGTCGTCGGGCCGCTTCCCGCCGATGAGTACCTTCGCGCCTTTCGAGGCAGCATCCGCCAACTGGTCTTCGATCTCCTGGCGCTGATACGCCGTGTGCAGCGGGCCCATGCGGATGAACGGCTTGTCGGGCCTGGTGCTGCCGTCGCCGACGCGATAGTTGCCGACCTTCTCCAGGAGGCCCTCCATGAACTGATCATAAATCTCTTCGAAGAGATACAACCGCTTGACGGCGAGACACTGCTGCCCCGCGTTCCAGTAACGCCCGACGACGATGCCGCTCACGGCGCGCTTGACGTTGGCATCGGGACAGACAATACACGGATCGGAGCCGCCCAGCTCGAGCGTGATGCGCTTGAAGTCGGGACCGGCCAGCTCCATCACGCGCCGGCCCGTCTCGGACGATCCGGTCAACGCGACGCGCCGCACGGCCGGGTGGCAGATCAACGTCTCGCCGACGGCGCTGCCCACGCCGGTCACGCACTGCAGCACACCGGGCGGCAGTCCTGCCTCGTTGAGCAGGCCGATGATCTTGAGCGTGGCAAGCGGCGTGGTGCGGGCAGGCTTGATGATGATCGGATTGCCCGCGATCAGCGCCGGCCCGACCTTGGTGCCCATCAACGTGAGCGGGAAGTTCCACGGCACGATGCCGACGCACACGCCGACCGGCCGTTTGAGCACCAGGCCGTAAGCGTGCTTGCCCAGCGCGGGCGGCAGCGGGACCTGCGCGCCTCGGATCTTGCTGGCGAGTCCCGCGTAGAACTCCATGCCGTGCAGAAAATGGTGAAGCTCGCCGGACGCTTCAAAGAGCGGCTTGCCCTGTTCGGCGGTGAGCAGCGCCGCGATCTCCTGGGCATGCCCCTCGACGGCCTGAATGCCTTTGCGCAGGATCGCGGCGCGATCGTCGGGTGAGGTATCCGCCCACCCCGGAAAAGCCGCCTGCGCCGCTGTGATCGCCGCCTCGACGTCTTCCTTCCCGGCGAGCGGCGCCGTGTCGACGAGAGTGCCGTTGGCGGGATTCTTGACCTCGACCGTCTGGCCGCTCAGGGCGTCGGCCCATTGCCCGTTGATGAACATTTTTGCCATATGGATATAGCCTCCCTCGGGTGTAAGATCGGATCTCGAGTGCCGGTAGTCGTTATGCCGCAACGGACACGCGCGCGGCGCGCCGTTCCATCCTCGATATCGCGTGGCGCGCTGGCCGGCCTGCGCCTGCGAAGAACATGTCCATCACAAAGTCCAGCATCGTGGACGGGTCCCTCAGCACGTGCCCGGCGTAAGGTGTCAGCGCAACTTCGACGATCGCGACGAACATCCAGGCCAGCACGCGCGGATCGGCGTCGGCCAGCTCTCCCCTCCGAATGCCGTCGCGAATGATCACTTCCACCTGATCGGGCAAAGCGGCCTGGTACGCTCGCACCAGCCGGTCGCGCGCCGGGCCTTTGAAGATGTTGATGTCGCGGCGAACGAGCTTGATCAAATCACGCTTTTCGGGTGGAAGTTCGAGGAAGCTCTCCGTCAGCCGCCGTAGCCGCTCGTAACAGCTTCCCTTCATCTCCACGCCGGCGCGCATGCGCGCCTGTTTCTGCTTCAGGTCGCTGTGCATCATCGCCAGGTACAGGTCTTTCTTGCTCCTGAAGTGGTGGTAGAGTGCGCCTTTGGTGACACCCGCCGCCTCGGCGATGTCGTCCATCGCGACGTTGGCGTAGTTTCGCGCCAGGAAGAGTTTCTCGGCCGCGCCCAGGATGGCGGCGATGGTGGTGCCGGACTTCGCGTACATGCTTGACAAAAAACATACTCCGTGGTATGTTTTTAATATAACATTCCCGGCTCACTTTGTCAAGACTGACTTGCCGGTGTGACTGCCCGCAAAGGCTCCAGGCGGATCGGCTCGCGGCCCCTCGGAACATGAACGGAAGAGAGAAGCGCCATCGCCGGTTCTCTTTTCGATCCAGGACACGCCGGTGATGGTTGCGCTGAACAAGTATCGAGAGGAGGCCTACGTCGAGGACGACGGCCATCAGACTGTGACGGGTGTCTTCGGGCGGAGAAATGAATATGGCTGAACGAACGCTGGCTGAGATGCTGGACGACCTGCGCCTGACGCAGCAGGTTTTTCTCGACATCCTGAGTCGCGCCGACGAGCACATCCTCTATCGCCGTCCGGCCGACGGCGGGTGGACACTGGCCGAGACGCTGGCGCACATCGCCGAGGCGCGCCAGTTCTTCAGCGAGGCGACACGCCGGGTGCGGGCGGCACCGGGCACGAAGATGGGGCGCACGGTCGAGCACCCCGGCCGGTTGCAAAACATCGAGGATCACGGCCACGACGCTCCGAACGCCCTTCGCAGCAGACTCATCGCCAGCCACGAGAGCCTCCTGAAAACATTGGGTGAGATGACCAACGCGGATTTGCGGATTCAGGGCGAGCACGTCAAGTACGGCCCGCAAATGCTGTCCGAGTTCATCGAGCGTTTCGTAGTTGAGCACGATCAGGTGCATGTGGAGCAGGCGACGGCGTTGTTGACAGGTGACGCTCCGTGAAGATCGGTATCGTCGGCGGCGGGCCGGCCGGACTGTATTTTGCGCTGTTGATGAAGAAACGCTTCCCGGCGCATAAGGTCCAGGTCGTCGAGCAGGACCCCGCCGATGCGACGTACGGCTGGGGCGTTGTGTTTTCGGATCGGGCTCTGGCCTACCTGCGCGACGGCGATGCCGACTTTTACGCGGACGTGGTAGCCGGCCTCGAAATCTGGGACGATCTGGCCATCGTCCACAAGGGACGACGTACAGCCATTGAGGGCAACACCTATTCTGGAATCGCTCGCCTCGAACTGCTGCGCATTTTACAAGAGCACTGCCGGCGTCTGGGCGTCGACATGCAGTTCGAGCGGCGAGTCACCGATGCAGCGTCTTTGGCGGACTGCGATCTGCTCGTCGGCGCAGACGGCGTGAACAGCGTCGTCCGGCAAGCTCATCGCGAGCGCTTTCAGCCGTCGCTTGACGTGCGGCCCAACCGATACGTCTGGTACGGGACGCACCAGGTATTTCCCGCGCTGACCCTGATCTTCCGCGAACATGCCCATGGCATCTTCATTGCGCACGCGTATCGCTACAACCAGACGACGAGCACGTTTATCGTCGAATGCGACGCGGCGACCTGGTCGAGGGCAGGTTTCAAGTCGATGTCCGACGCCGAAAGTCGCACCACTTGCCAGGAAGTCTTCGAAGAGGATCTGGGCGGGCAGCCGCTGCTCTCGAATCGATCGACCTGGAGGAAATTTGTTGTGGTGGACAACCGGCACTGGAGCCATGAGAATGTCGTGCTGATCGGCGACGCGCTGCACACGGTGCACTTCTCCATTGGCTCCGGCACCCGAATGGCGCTTCAAGATGCGCTGGCGCTATATCGGGCCTTCGAGATGTACGGCGAAGACGTTCGAGTGGCGTTGCAGTCGTTCGAGCAGGCGAGACGGCCGGTCGTCGATCGGTTTCTGGCTGCCGCCCGGCACAGCTTCATCTGGTATGAAAACATCCGGGACAGGATGCATCTCGACCCCCTGTCTTTCGCGTATGATTACATGCTCAGGACCGGCAAAGTCGATCACGAGGGATTGAGAAAGAAAGACCCGGCTTTCGTCGCCGCTTACGAAGCCCAACGGACGCCTCACGCGTAGCGAGACCATTCACTTCGTCCAGACTCGACGGCAGAGGGCTCTGCCTCTCGCGTTGGGAAGAACACTCCATACGGTTCGATGGAATCAGCCGGCCGAGGGACAATCGCTCACATGCTGGAGAAGAATTCCGGTGTCTGACAGCAAATTAATGACGCTCGCCGAAGCCGTCTCGCGCTTCGTGCCGGATGGCGGCGCCGTCGTCGCGGGCACGGCGCTGGAGTCCTTCATCCCCTTTGCCGGCGGACACGAGATCATCCGCCAGAGAAAACGCGACCTCACACTGATCGGTCCCATCTCCGACATCCTCTTCGATCAACTCATTGGAGCCGGCTGCGTGCGAAAGGTGCGCGCGGCGTGGGTTGGCAACGTTATCACGGGCTCGGGATATAACTTTCGCCGCGCTGTGGAAAGCGGCGCGATCGAGGTCGAAGATCATTCCAATCTGACGCTGGCGCTGGCGCTGCGCGCCGCCGCCATGGGTGTCCCTTTCATGCCCGCCCGCACCGCGCTGGGCAGCGATCTGTTCAAAACGAACGCGAGCCTGAAAACGACGACCTGCCCCTTCACCGGCGATACGCTCACGGCTGTCGCGGCCATCGCGCCCGATGTCGCCATCGTTCATGTCCAGCGTGCCGACGAGCACGGCAACGCGCACGCCTGGGGCAATCTCGGCGTGACCCGGGAAGCGTGCCTGGCCAGCCGGCACGTCGTCATCACCGCCGAGGAGATCGTCTCGCACGAGGTCATCACGAGCGATCCTAACCGCGTGGTCACGCCGGGCTTTCGCGTCAGCGCCGTTGCCCACGCGCCGTGGGGCGCGCATCCCTCGCCCGTGCCGGGTCACTACAACCGCGATCATCAGATGTTCCTCGATTACCAGGAGGAGAGCCAGACGCCGGAAGCGTTCGCGCAATGGCAGGCGCGCTGGGTGGATGGCGTGCGGGGCTACGAGGATTATCTGGCGCGGCTGGGGGAAGAACGGGTTGTCGGGCTGAGACCTAAACATCATGCGCCGGCGGAGATCGTTGACTATGGATACTAAAGGCG
The DNA here is from genome assembly GCA_035693785.1 of Anaerolineae bacterium. Taxonomy (GTDB): domain Bacteria; phylum Chloroflexota; class Anaerolineae; order Fen-1058; family Fen-1058; genus DASSFZ01. The sequence continues at coordinate 9,033 of DASSFZ010000185.1, forward strand.
GGCATGGGGGCGAGCCTCGCGCTCGCCCCTACGAGCGCCCATACACGGCGGCGGAATTGATGGTAGCGGCGGCCGCGCGTGAGATCAATGATGGTGATGTGGTCTTCGTCGGCATGCGCCTGCCGCTGCTCGGCTTTCAACTGGCGAAGCAGGCACACGCACCCAACGCCGTCGGCGTCTTCGAGCTGGGCATCGTGCGAGACGCGCCCGCGCCCGAACCGATCTTCACGATGGGCGACTTGCCGAATCTCCATCGCGCGACGTGGCTGGCCGACACCGGCGACGTGATGGGCCTGCTGCAGCAGGGCCTCGTCGACGTGAGCTTCATCGGCGGCGCGCAGGTCGATCGGTTCGGCAACTTGAACACGAGCTACATCGGCGGTCCTGACCAGATCGAAACGCGGCTGCCCGGCAGCGGCGGCGCATGCGATCTGGCCAGCCTGGCCCGGCGGCACATCATCATCATGGCGCACGAGAAGCGCCGCTTCGTGCCGAAGGTCGACTACATCACCTCGCCGGGCTACGGCGACGGGGCCGGCTGGCGCGAGCGGGCCGGCCTTCCGCGCGGCGGCCCCTCGACGGTGATCACGACACTCGCTATCCTGCGCTTCGATCCCGAGACGCGCGAGATGATTCTGTCATCCGTTCACCCGGGCACCACTATCGAAGACGTCATGGCCCATACGGGCTGGCTCCTGAAAGTTGCGGCGAGCGTCGCGGAGACGCCTGCGCCGACTGAAGACGAATTGTCGATTCTGAGACGGTTTGATCCGCAGGGATTTTGGACCGGAGCGTGAGGTCGTTGACTGCGATTGCTCCCTGCTCATTCGTGGGTAGCATACTATGCTACAATGCGGATGTTTTCTCGCCAAACCTCGAAGAGCCGGAACTGCCAAGTCAGAGAGAGAAGGAGGTGATGCCGTCAAGCGTCACACGTGGGCCACGTCGGGTCTGACTCCCGTGCTTGTCGATCCGGTTCGTCCGAAGCTGCGTCCACCTATCGGAGGAGAACACCCATGACCACCCAGACGAAGTCGAGGTTGACACGCCGCCAATTCCTGAAGGCTGCCGGCCTGACGGCCGGCGCGACCGCCGCTTCACCCCTGCTCAGCGCGTGCGGCCCGGCCGCCCCTGCCGGTCCGGTGAAGATCGGCGTGCTGCTGCCGTATTCGGACATTTACGCCGCCCTCGGCGAGAGCATCACCGCGGCGATGGAGATGTACTTCGAAGAGGTCGGCGGCACGGCCGGCGGCCGCCAGCTTGAAGTCATCAAAGAGGACGAGGGCACCGCGCCGGATGCGGCGCTGCAGAAGGCGCGCAAGCTGGTGGAGCAGGACGAGGTGGCCTTCCTCACCGGCATCGTCAGCTCGGGCGTGCTGAATGCCCTGCGTGACTATGTCGACGCCAACAAGAAGCTGCTGATTTGCTCGAACGCCGGCGCGAACCCCCTGAGCCGAGGCGCAAAGACCCGCTACATCTGGCGCACCTCGTTCACGAACTGGCAGCCTAACTGGCCGCTGGGCACCTGGGCCTATGAAAACGTCGCCCAGCAGGTGTTCGTCAGCGTGCCGGACTATGCAGCCGGCCATAACATGCGGGATGCCTTCTTGAACAGTTTCCAGGCGGCTGGAGGCGAGGTGCTGGGCACCCAGCTCACGCCGTTCCCGAACATGGGCGATCCGGCCCCGTTCATCACCGAAATCCAGAGCGCTGACCCGCCCATGGTGTACTGCTTCTACAGCGGCGGCGCGGCGGTCACGTTCGTCAAGGCCTATGGCGAGTTCGGCCTGAGCGGCAACATTCCCCTGGTCTGCGCCGGCTTCACCGTCGAAGAGGATGTGCTGCCGGCCCAGGGCGACGCGGCGCTGGGCGCGCGAAGCGGCCTGCACTGGTCACTGCTGCTGGACAACCCGGAGAACCAGAAGTTCACTGCGGCCTACAAGCAGAAAACCGGCAAGGACGCCAACGTCTTCGCCGTGCAGGGGTACGACACCGGGCGCGTCATCGTCGACATGCTCAACGCGGTACAGGGCGACACCAGCAACGTCGACAAGATGATCGACGCGTTGGGCGGCGTCAGCTTCGCCAGCCCGCGCGGCCCGTTCGCGCTCGACGCCAATTCTCAGAACCCGCGCCAACACATCTACGTGCGCGAGGTGCAGAACGTCGAGGGCGTGCTGCACAACGTCGTCATCGCCGACCTGGGCGACATCGCCGATCCCGGCGACGACTCCAAAGGCTAGCCTTACCTACCCCCACCCGCACCCTCCCCCGTCTTTGACAGGGGAGGGTGCGGGTGGGGGTCACCGTCATGGAAAACTTCCTGATCCAACTGCTCAATGGGCTGGTGTCCGGCATGCTGCTGTTCGTGATGGCCGCCGGGCTTTCGCTCATCTTCGGCTTGATGGATGTCATCAACCTGTCGCACGGCGCGCTCTATCTGCTGGGCGGCTACATCGGCCTGACGATGGTCCGCCAGCTCGATAACTACTGGCTGGCGCTGCTGGCCGCCCCGCTTCTGGTCGGCAGTCTGGGCATGATCATCCAGTATTTATTCCTGCGGCGCTTACACGGCCGCCAGCGCCATCTCGACCAGGTGCTATTCACGTTTGGCGTGGCGCTGATCACGATCGATCTGTCGCGCGCGACGTGGGGCGCATACGTCGAATCGGTGTCGCCGCCCGCGCTGCTGACCGGGCTGGTTCCGGTGCTCACGTTCGAGTTTCCGGTATACCGCCTGGCGCTGCTCGGCTTTGGCCTGGCACTGGCGCTGGCGCTGTGGCTGTTCATCGAGCGCACGCGGCTGGGGGCGATCGTGCGCGCGGGCGTGTCGGATGCGGAGATGGTCGGCGGCTTGGGCATCAACATTCAGTTAGTGTTCGCCGGCGTCTTCGCGCTCGGAACGGCGCTGGCCGGATTGGCGGGGGTGGTCGGTGCGCCCGTGCTCAACCTGTATCCCGGCCTCGACTCGGAGATCCTGATCCTCGCCCTCGTCGTCGTCGTGGTCGGCGGCCTCGGCACGCTCAAGGGTGCGTTCTTCGGCAGTCTTCTGATCGGCCTGGCCGACACGTTCGGCAAGGCACTGCTGCCGGAATTCGCGCGCTTCTTGATCTTCGCGGTGATGGCGGCGGTGCTCTTGATCCGCCCCAGCGGGTTGTTCGGGCAGAAGGGAAGCTAGCGATGGGGCGTCTCACGGCGCGCCTGTCCGCCGCACTGCTGTGGCTGAACCGGCATCGTCGATGGGTATCGATCGCCGCTCTCGTCTTCGCCTTTGCCTATCCCTCCATCATCGCTCGCATCTACTTTGTGACACTCGCAGAAGATGTCCTGATTTACGCCATCTTCGCGATGAGCCTCGACCTGCTGTTGGGATACGCCGGCCTGATCTCGTTCGGACACGCCGCTTTTTTCGGCGTGGGGGCGTACATCCTGGCCTACCTCACGACACGATTCGGCGTGACCAATCTGCTGGTCAGCGTGCCGGTCGTCTTGCTCGGCACGGCCGCAGTGGCGCTGTTGATCGGCTTCTTCGCATTGCGCACCCGGGGAATCTATTTCCTGATGGTCACGCTGGCTTTCGCCCAGATGCTGTTCAGCATTGCGATTAACTGGACGGTGGCCACCGGCGGCTCGGACGGGCTGGCGGGCGTGCCCCGCCCGAGCCTCGGCGTCGGCCCGTTCAGTTACACGTTCGACAGCCGCGAGAGCTTTTACTATCTGGTGCTCGTCTTCTTTCTGCTCACCTTCTGGCTGCTGCGCCGCGTCGTGAGCAGCCCGTTCGGGTGGACGCTGCGCGGCATCCGCGAGAACGAGGCGCGCATGCGCGCGCTGGGCTATAACACGTTCCGATTCAAGCTCGCCTCGTTCGCGATCGGCGGCGCATTCGCCGGCCTGGCCGGCCTGCTGCTCGCTCATTCGGCGCGCATTGCCTCGCCGGAGAATCTCTACTGGACGACGTCCGGACAGGTGATGATCATGGTCATCGTCGGCGGCGCGGGCACGCTGAGCGGGCCGGTCTTCGGCGCGGCGACGGTGCGGCTGCTGCGCAACTTCATCAGCAGCGCCACCCCGCGCTGGGAAACGCTGATGGGCGTTATCTTCATCTTGTTCGTGATATTCGCGCGGCGCGGCATCATGGGCATGCTGTCGGATGCTCGAAAGCGATTCGTGGTCGAGTATCCGGCGTCCGCAGCGCGCCCGGCTGAAATTTCAGAGTCGCCGCAGGTGGAGGCCGAATGAGCCGCCTGAAAGCGGATAACCTGCGCAAGAATTTCGGCGGCATCGCGGCACTCGCCGGCGTGACGCTGGAAGTAGAGCCGGGCGAGCGACGCGCGATCATCGGCCCGAACGGCGCGGGCAAGAGCACCTTGTTCAACCTGATCGCCGGCGAGCTACCGCCAACCGGCGGCCGCGTCTACTTCGATGGCCGCGACATCACCGGCCTCTCCGTCGACGAGCGGGCTAATCTCGGCGTGGGCCACACCTTCCAGCGTAATAACTTGTTCCCGGGCCTGACCACTTTCCAAAACGCGCGGCTGGCGGTGCAGCATCGACGCGGCGTGGCCCGCCATCTGTTCCGGGACGCGCGGCGATTCGACGCGATTGCGCGTGAGACTGAAGACCTGCTCGGCCGCGTCGGCCTGGCCGAGCAGCGCGATCAGGTCGTCGGCGCCCTGGCGTACGGCCAGCAGCGCGCATTGGAGATGGCGTTGGCGCTGGCGACCGGGCCGAAGGTGCTTCTGCTCGACGAGCCGACGGCCGGCATGTCACCCGCCGAGAC
>DASSFZ010000186.1:0-4726 GCA_035693785.1 Anaerolineae bacterium
CGGTGCGCCTGCAGACTGCGCTGCAGGGCCAGGCTACCCAGGGCCGCGGCGGTCATCCCCTGCGCGTGGGTCGGGTTCAACGTCAAGACGCTATCGCCGGACACGAGGAACCCTTCCAGATAACGCGGCAGTTGATCGTAGTGGCGCAGGCGATTTGCATTGTTGTGATAAGCGTATGGTTTGGTCAGCGGCTCGGCCCCCTTGATGGCGTCGTGCAGGCGCGAGCTGGGCAGGCTGCGGGCGAACGCCATGAAGCCCTCCTCGTCGGTGGGAGGATAGTCGCGGCCCATTCCGATCAGCGTGACCATCCAGCGGTCACCCTCCAGGGGGACAATGACGCCGCCGCGCGGGCTGTGCGGCGGAGTAGGGATGATATACATCGTCTTCCATCCGCTGCGGAATTCGGCCGGTCGCCTGTACAGGCGCGTCGTGTAACCGGGAAAGGCATCGACCACCGTTTCGCGCGGCGGCGCATAACCCAGGCCGGCTAACCATTGTTGCGCCTTCGACGCGCGCCCGCTGGCGTCCACGACTAAATCGGCTGCCAGTTCTGATCCGCCCGCATGCGCTTCGCCCCGCTGGCGAAGCCGAACCCCGATCACCCGTTCACCGCGCTCGTCAACATTCAGTCCCACCACATCGTGCTCCTGCAGGATGGCGACGCCGGGGCGGGCCGCGAGCTGCCGTGCGATGGTGTATTCCAGCAGCGGCCGGCTGCCGGCGACAGACACGATGGCGGAACGGTAGCGCGGGGCGCGCCAGTGGCCGAAGAGAAAGAACTCGGCTTCGTTGCCGGCGTTGACCGTGACCGCGCCGGCGGCCAGCAATTCATCGATCAGGCCCGGAAATTGCTGCTCCAGGATCATCTGACCGCGCAGCCGCAAGACGTGCACGTGTCGCGCCTGCGGCGCGCCCGGACGGAAGTCTGGGGTGTCGGGCAGCCGATCGCGTTCGACAATCGTGACCCGCTCGAAGTGGTTGGTCAGAACGCGGGCCGCCGTGAAACCGGCGATGCTGCCGCCGATGACGACGGCGTGGGCGCCCAGGGCATCGGACAGGCGCATTGTCGAGTCGTGAGAAATCTCCCGTTGGCTTAGCATGATGACTCCATCCTCCTGAGTTGATGAGCATCCGGCAACTGAGTGTTAAGCGGTATGGCTGACTGCACGGTAGGCTTGTTATACTGGCCCAAGTAGGCGACCCTTGCCTCGACGCGCTGCGCGTGGCTCTCCACTCGCCTTAGCTGCAGCGCGGCGATGAGCGCCAGACCGGCGGCTGCGACGTACAGGGCGGTCGCTCCAAAGGTGTCCATCACGAACCCGGTGCTCGCGAAGCTCAGAACAGCCGCCGCCGAGTTCGTCGCCGTGATGCGGGGCAAACTGCGGCCGAGCGCCTCTTGCGGCAGAATGTCCGTCGCCAGAGCCGAAGTAAGCGCCCCGTTCGTGCTCAACGCCACGAACATCAGCGTGGCCGCCAGCCAGAAGTGCCACACCTGGTCGGCCGCGCTCAGGATCAGCATCCCGCTTGCGACGAGCACGTAGATCAGCGCCAGGAAGCGCCGGCGTCCCAGGCGGTCGGACAGGGCGCCGATCAGAAGCGCGACCGGCACGGCCACCAGCCCACTCATCGCGGTCACGCTGGCGATTGCGCCGGCAGGGAAATCGAGCGCCTGCATGGACAGCGGCATGCCCAGCCGCCCGACGCCGATAGCCGTAGCCGACATCAGCATGACAGTCAACAGCCAGTGCAACGCCCGCGCACTCGCCCTGCTCGGCGGGGTGTGCGCGAGCGCAGGTGTTCGGCTTGATGGCGTTGATGCGCCGCCCGCCTGCGCCGTCGAGGCTGCCGGCTTGGACGTCTGCTTATCCTTCAGCTTCAGCAGGCCGATGAGCGGCAGAAAGGCCCAGACCGCACCCAGCACGGCGAACATCACGGGATAGCCCTGCCACGCCACGAGACGGCCCACCGTCGCGCCGCCGAACGTGGCCCCAAGCGGATACGCCAGGTAGGTTACGACGAATGACCTGCCGCGGCTGTCCCGATCCGCGTGCAGACCGGTGAATACACCGACCAGTGCGAAGCCCACCCCGCCGCAAAACCAGGTGATAGCCGTCAGCGCGATCACGTGCCACAGGGCTGTAGCGTGTCCCAGCAAGATCAATGCGGGAATCCCCAGCATCCCGGCCATGACGAACGCGCCTTGTCGCGTGAGCCGTGCCGCCAGCCGGCCGGCCAGCATGTGGCCGGCTACATTCGCCGCATACATCAAAGCGAAGTGGATGCCCACCACGGTGCGCGTCGCGCCGAACTGCGCGTCGTACGATGGCAGCACCGGAAACAGCCCCATGCCGACGAAGAGAATGATAAAGCAGCACAAAGACAGGTAGAGTAGTTGATTGTTTCGCATAGTAGGATTCTACTGATTCGCGCTGCGTCTGTATTCGACTAAACGGACCTTCTACATGTACGCCGAAAGTCGGATGAGCGGCCGGGCATTCGGATGCATTGGCCCGAGAATGCTCATCGTCAGCTTCATATCCCTTACTTTCGTCCGGGTTCTTGCGTGCGAATAGGGTCTGACTACATCCTTTGGCCGAGGCCGTCATGCGCCCAAGGAAGGAATGCCCCTTCCAGCATTTGAGCCATGACGGGCAGGCGCGCATAGCATACAATGCGCACAGATGCCCGCTGTTGACGTATGGGGATGCGTCAACCACGAGGTTTTAAGTCAGTCTCTGAGATACAGATACAGGAGGGGGAAATGTTCAACAACTACGCCGGAAGCGTGCCGATCGCCGGACGCCGGACTGGTCTGAAAAATTCCATCAATATCAGACCTCGCGGGGTCTCGATGGAACGACGGGAGTGGATCGCAGCCGTGAGTATCACTGTGTTGATCGTGGCGCTAGTCGCTCTGATCGGCCTTGCCGCGCTCAGCCAAATTGATACGACTGAGTTCGTTCGCCTGGACTTCGTATCGCGTGGCTGGTAGCAGGACCTCTGTCCGGCCCGCTGATGTTCCTCTTATCTGCTGTCGGCCCGCGGCGGTGACGGGGCATCACCGCCGCTGTTTCGGTTGACGGGAACCCGAACGCGAATGCACGTGCCCTGACCGGGAGCGCTTTCCACGGCCAGCGTGCCGCCCGCCTTCTCGGCGCGCTCGCGCATCGAGCGCAGGCCCAGGTGGCCGGGGAATTCGCCCTGCGGATCGAAGCCCACGCCATTATCTCCAATCTCTAATCCCACGCTGCCATCCGCCGGCTCCAACCGAACATCCACCCGGCTGGCGCGCGCGTGCTTGACGATGTTGTTCAGCGCCTCCTGCGCGATGCGATACAGCGCTTCCTTCGTGGGCAGCGGCAGCCGAGGCTCGTCGCCGAACGCCGTCTGCACCTCGATGTGGTATCGGGCGTGCAGCGAGGCGGTCTGCTTGGTCAGCGCGGCGACCAATCCTTCCATCTCCAGCGATTCAGGGCGCAGCTCAAAGATCAGCGCACGCATCTCGGCCAGGCCCGCTTCGGCCAGCGACAGCACGTAGTCGAGCGGTTGCGCCACCTGGATGGGATCGCGGTCGAGCAGCGTGCGGGCCGTCTTCGCGCCGAGTGCGATGCCATACAGCGCCTGCGACACCGAGTCGTGCAGCTCGCGTGCCAGCTTCTGCCGCTCCTCCAGCGCGGCCAATTGCTGAGCCTGCTCGTACAGCCGGGCGTTCTCGATGGCGATCGCCAGTTGGTGCGCCAGGGACTGAAGCACAACCAGATCGCTCTGATCGAAGGCATTCACCCGGTCACTCTGAACATCCAGCACGCCGATCGTGCGATCTTTAGCCAGGATGGGGAGCGCCAGTTCGGATCGCGTCTGGCTGCCTTCCATCCAGACGTAGCGGGAGTCCTGGCTCACGTCCGGCACCAGCAGCGGCTCGCCACTGCCTGCAACCCAGCCCGTGATCCCTTCCTGCCCCACTTTCAACCTTGGTGGCTGGAACTGAAGCGGAGGCTCATTCCACAAGGTGCCCGCTCCGGTTCTATAGATCGCCATGTCACCTTCTATCATGGCAATGCCGACATGATAGTAACCGAAGGCCTGGCTCATGAGCTGGACGGTTTGTGATAGAAGCTGATCGACATCCAGAATGGACGTGATACGGCGGCCGACTTCGGCGAGAACTCGGAACTGCTCGGCGCGGCGCTGCTCAGATTCGTAGAGACGGGCATTCTCGATCGCCACGCCGAGCTGATTGGCCAGCGATTGCACGACGGCCACATCGCTTTCGTCGAAGGCGTTGACGCGATCGCTCTCCACGTCCAGCACGCCAATGACCCGGCCTCTGGATTTGATCGGCACCGCCAACTCCGATCGGGTCTGGCTGGCCGACGTGGTAGCAACATATCGGGAATCCTGGCTCACGTCCGGCACCAGGAGCGGTTCACCGCTCCCGGCGACCCAGCCGATAATGCCCTCCTGCCCCACCCGCAGGCGCAGGGGATCGCCGTATTTGACGACCACCTCGTCCCCTTCGATCAGTCCGATGCTCGTGAAGTAATACCGGAAAGTCTCTTGAATCAGTCGGGCTGTCTGAGCCAGTAGCTCATCCACCGTCAGAATAGACGTGATGTGACGCCCTACCTCGTTAATGGCCCGGAACTGCTCGGCGCGGCGCTGCTCGGTCTCAAACAGGCGCGCGTTCTCAATGGCGATCGCCGCATGGCTGGCGAATGCCAGGGCC
>DASSFZ010000187.1:0-12329 GCA_035693785.1 Anaerolineae bacterium
GCCTGGCCGGGCGGCGACGTGTAACGAAAGCAAGTGTCACAGCGGTCGACGATCAAGACTTTGACGGCGAGAAATGCGGCCAACAGCGGCACAAGCAGGCGAATCGCCGATCGGGGCGACCTCTGCACAGACGGGCCTGCCATTAGATCGGCCGAAGCGGGCGACTTGCGCAATCGAGACACCGCGACGATGGCAGCCGCGACCAGGAGGCTTCCGAGCGTGACGATCGCGCCGGCCGTTCGCGGCGCAGTCGATTCGAATCGAACGCCGAACGTGTGCGCCGACGCCGGCACGTCGAACAGGATGAAGCCGTCCCCACCGGATGGCCGCAGCGGCACAGGCTTTCCGTCCACGTAGGCCCGCCAGCCCGGAAAAGCGAAGATGAAGAATCGCGCGGTGAAGTCGTCCGAAGATTCGACGTCGTATTCCGCATCCAGATCGCCGATCCGAACCAGGCTCCTGCGGACGCGTGCGCCGGCTGCGCTGGCATAGTCGAACCGATCGACGGCGCCTCCTGTGCGATAGGCGTCGATGAGCGGCTGCGCCGGCGGGGGTGTCTCGGCGAAGGTTCGCGGCAGGAAGTCTCCGGTCGACGTCGTGCCCAGTGCGATGCCGCTCAACTCGAACTCGACGGCGCCGCGCGGCGACGTGTCGCCGAACTCGGCGTCCCACGACGGCGGATACATCGCCGGCAGCGCGGTCAGCAGAACGAGGCTGAGCGCGACGGCTGCCGCGATCTCGGCGCGGCGGAAAGTGGATACCGTACAGCCGGCGCACATTGCCAGTGCGAAAGCAGCCAGCCCGAGGAAGCGCCACGGGAACTGGATCAGCGCGGCAGGCGGCACGGCTTCCCACCACGCCTGCGATGCCGGCATCATGAGAAATATCAGCGCGAGCGAGGCGAGCACGAAGAACGCCGCGATGCGCGCGGCCGGCTGCGATCGCCGGCGGAGGATCGCCAGCGGCGCAGGCAGCGCGAGCAGCCACTGCGCGAAACCGAGATTGTAGATGAAGTGCGGCGCCGTCGCGCCCAGATCGAGCACGGGCGAGGGACGCAAGAGCGTGCCCAGCTCGACAAAGTGGTTGCGGAAATCGAAGTGGCCCGGACCGGCAACGTCGAGGCGCACCGCGCTCCGCTCGGCGAAGAACGGCAGCCAAAACACGGCGGTCAGGCCGGCGGCGAGCGCGACTGCCGCGACGTCGCGCAGCCAGCGCCCTGCCCCGTCGACGAACACGCCGCGCCAGGCAAGCCACGCCGCGAGCAAGCCGGCGCCGATGAGCGCCATCAAGTTGTGGCTGAGCACGAGCGCCGCCAGCGCCAGCGCCGCGCGCGCGATATCGCGAGCCGACGACAAGGGGCGATCGAATGCGAGAAATACCCAGGGCAAAATGCCGAGCGCCAGGAATTCGGCGGCGTCCCCGCGCATGAAAGGATCGACGAACAGCACGTAGGGCGAGAGAACGTAGGCGGCTGCGGCGACGACGCCGCTCGCTCCACCGAAGTGCCGCCGCGCGAAGAAGAATGCGCCGCATGCCGCCGACACGAACGTCAGCACGAGGACGATCTTCATGGCGTCGACGATGTCCAGAACCGGTACGAGCGCGATCGCGCCAACGGCATAATAAGTGAGCGGCGCGTAGTAGTTGAAGATCGGGTAGCCGTAGCCGTAGTAAAAGTTGGGCGCCCAGCGCGGATGCTCGAGCGGACGCTCGGCCAACAGCCGCTCGAATTCGGCGGCGCGGAAGACGTGCAGCTCGAGATCGGTGTGGCGCGGCAGGCCCGGCCGAGTGACGAGAGGCAGCGCCGCGATGAGCGCGATCAGCAGCACGGCCAGGAGTGAGGCGTCGACGCGCGCGAGGACCTTCTTAGACACGGATGGTAGCCACTCAGGCATCATCGCGAGTTCTTCATGGCCAAGCACGGCATCCGGTCTGGCACACAGGGACGTACCACCCGATCCGCGACAGACGTGTCATGCCGAGGAGGAACGACGAGGCATCTCTACCCCGGCGTGCTGCGTTCGCCGTTTGGAGTAGAGATTCCTCACTGCGTTCGGAATGACACGTCACAATCGGAAATTCGACGGGCGGGCAGAATAATGAAGGCTTTCCGTGCACGTCATTCACTGGGACTTCAGCACAACGGGCAGATACATATGGCGTGTTTTGACATAGGCGTACTCGAGGGTTCGCGTGACGGACAGCGTGTAATACGCCATGTGCGGATCGCCGGCAGCGTCCACGGCGACGGCTGTGTAACCGCGCACAGGTCGAGCCGTGGTCACGGTCTGCACCAGCCACGTCGGGCCCAGCTTATAGGCATAACGCGCTTTCCCGCCGCCCGTATCCGCCAGATAGCCCACGTGCGGAATGCCGTCAGTGTCGAACACCAACGACACATATTCCCCCGGATCGCCGATGCGGTCGATTGTTTCACTCAGCCAGACCGTCCCGCTCAACACGGCATAGCGCAAGCCGGCGCCTGGCTCGTTATAAGCAATCGATGGCCGCCCTTGCGCATCCAGCGCGATCGCGGTATACGCGGCTTCCGGCGAATCGGCTACGACAGCGGTCACCCACTGTGTCCCGCTGAGCGTCGCATAATACAACCGGGTGACGACCTGCGTCGACGACAGAGGATCAGGGGATTCAGACAGAAAGGCGAGGTGAGGCGCCTGGCCGCTGATCACCAGGGATGGTGCGGCACCCAGCATCGACAGGTTGCCGACCCGCGCGATAGCTTCCTTCAGCCACGTGCCTCCCTCCCGATAAGCATGCATCAGCCTGAGCGTCGTAAAGTTGAAGTAGACGATGTGCGGTCGTCCCTGTCCGTCGAACGCCAGCGCCGGCCGGGAAAAACCCTGTCCGCCAGGCCCGGAGCCTGTTTGATCGACGTCGCTGAAGACCCAGGTCGGACTGATGCGCGCGGCATACCGAACGTTGAGGTTCACGTTGCCCAAATAGGCGACGGCCGGTCGATCCGACGCGTCCAAGACGAGCGACGTCTCGGCCCCCGTCTGATTGCGCGAGTCGACGACCTCCGTCATCCACTGAGTGCCGCTCAAGACGGCATACTTCAGCACGCCCAGCCCCTGATCGAAGTAACTGACGTGCGGGCGACCTTGCGAATCGAGCCGCATCGACGCTCCGGGGCCGGCATTGGGAGAATCGACCGTCTGAACCGTCCAGTGCGAAGGCACGATAGCCAGCGCAGCGGCAGGCGGCAGGCGTGTCGCCGCCGCCATCGTGACGAGCAGGGCAACGAAAGCCAGACCCAGGCTGGCCAGTGCCGTGAAGGTGCGTCGTATCATTCTCACGTAATGGCAACGACCAGCAGGCACGGCATCCCCATGCCGTGCCCCTCGTTCAAGCCATGGCAGCGACCAGCTCGGGGATCTCTTCAGGGTGCTGCGCGACACGCACGCCGTGCCGCTCGAAGGCCGCGATTTTTTCGGCGGCCGTACCCGTGCCGCCCTCGATGATCGCCCCGGCATGCCCCATGCGCTTGCCCGGCGGCGCGGTCCGGCCGGCGACGAAGGCCGTGACCGGCTTGGTCATGCGCGCGCTAATGAACTCGGCGGCGCGCTCCTCGTCGTTCCCGCCGATTTCGCCGATCAGCACGACGTGATCGGTGAGGGGATCTTCTTCAAACATCTCCAACACGTCGAGGAAGGAGGTGCCGTAGATCGGGTCGCCGCCGATCCCGACGCAGGTGCTTTGCCCCATGCCACGATTTGTCAGCGCGGCGATCACCTCGTAGGTCAGTGTGCCGCTGCGCGAGACGATGCCGATATTTCCCGAGGCGCAGATCTGGCCAGGGATAATTCCGACCTTGGCCACGCCAGGCGTAATCAGGCCGGGGCAGTTTGGGCCGATCAGGCGCGTGCCGCGCCGGTCGAGATACGCGCGCACGCGCACCATGTCCAGCACCGGGATGCCTTCGGTGATGCACACGACAAGAGGGATGCCCGCGTCGGCCGCTTCCAGCATCGCATCCGGCGCGGAGCGCGCCGGCACGAAAATGACCGACGCGTTCGCGCCGGTGGCGTCCACGGCCTCCTTGCACGTGTCGAAGACCGGCACGCCGGCGACCCACTCGCCGCCCTTTCCGAAACGCACACCGCCGACCACGTTCGTGCCGTATTCGACCATCTTGCGCGTGTGAAACTCGCCTTCGCGTCCGGTGATGCCCTGGACAATCAGGCGCGTATTCTTATCGACGAGAATGCTCATCAAGCCTTCCTCATGGCGTATAGCTGATAGCACATAGCAAGTCATTAGCTCAAGACTTCCGAAGACTTGGTCGTTTCTTGCCGGCGCCTTTCGCCGTCGACCGCTTGCTGGTCTGCGCCGGCTTTCGAGCGGCCGCTTTCTTCGCCGGGCGCTGACCGGCAGCCTTTTTTCTGGACGGTTCAGGCGGCGCCTTGGCTCGACGCGCGGGCAAGGGCGCGGCAGCCGCGGTCGGCAGATCGATCACAGCCTCTTCGCCGCGCGCCAACGTCACCGCCTTTTTAATGCCCTCGACCAGCGTGACGGCCGTCTCCATGCGCGCCTCGGCCAAAATGCGGCGCCCTTCCTCTTCGTTCGTGCCGACCAGGCGCGCCACCATCGGCACCGCCGGATTCACGTCGCGCAGCGCCGCCACGATGCCGCGCGCTACCTCGTCGCAGCGCGCGATGCCGCCGAAGATGTTGAACAGCACCGCCTTGACGTTCGGATCGGCGAGGATAATGCGCAGCGCGGCTGCGACTTTATCGGACTGCGCGCCGCCGCCGATGTCCAGGAAGTTGGCCGGGCTGCCGCCGAACAGCTTGATCAAATCCATCGTCGCCATGGCCAAACCGGCGCCGTTGACCATGCAGCCGATCTCGCCGTCGAGCTGGATGTATGACAGCCCGCGCTGGCGCGCTTCGGCCTCGGACGGCGTTTCTTCGCTCACGTCGCGCATGGCCGCCAGGTCGGGATGGCGAAACAGCGCATTCGCGTCAAGCACGATCTTCCCGTCGAGCGCGACGAGCTTCTTGCCGCCCGTGACGACGAGCGGGTTAATCTCGGCCAGGCTCCCGTCGACGTCGAGGAAACACTGGTACAGGCCGCGCGCAATCGTCACGAAGTCGCGCACCAGGTCTCGATGCAGACCAATGCCGGCGGCGATCTGTTGGGCCTGATAATCGCGCAGCCCCAGGAACGGGTCGATCGCAGTGCGCACGATTTTTTCGGGCGTGTCTCGGGCGACCTCCTCGATGTCCACGCCGCCCGCCGACGACGCCATCACGACGGCGCGGCGCTGCGCACGGTCGATGACCACGCCAAGATAGATCTCCTTCGCAATATCCGCCGCTTCGTCGACGAGCACTTTGCGCACGGGCAGCCCTTTGATCTCCATCGAGAGAATCTCGGCGGCGATGCGCTCGGCTTCGTCGGGATCGCGGGCCAGCCGAATGCCGCCGGCTTTGCCTCGGCCGCCGACCAGGACTTGCGCCTTGATGACGGCGCGCCCGCCGAGCTCGCGCGCGATGCGCCGGGCATCTTCAGGCGTCGTCGCCACCTCACCTTTGAGAATCGCGATCCCGTGCTGGGCGAACAGGGACTTGGACTGGTATTCGTGAAGCTTCACGGAATGGCCCCCGCTGAGAAGTAGCCGCGCGGCGATTATACCATGCGGTCGGTTGCCAGTAATCAGTTATCAGTTGTCAGTAATCAGTAATCAGTGATCGGTGGTCAGTTTAGGGGATCAGTTCGTCGTCTTCCTCCCCGGTATCGAGTGGAGGAAAGACCATGACGCGGCCGTTGCCCGTGTCTACAACCAGGATGTTACCATCCGCATCGATCGCCAGGCCGCTCGGCGCAGTGAAACCCACATCGTCCGCGCCAAACCGGCCAAACGACGCCAGATAATTTCCGGACGCGTCGAAGACGAGGATGCGATTTCCAACCTGATCCGAGACGTAAATGCGACCGTCCGGGCCTACGGTCAAATACGGCTTGCCGACTTTGGAGCGACCGAAATCCGCCTGGGTGTAATCAAGCCAACCGGCGATATCCCACTTGCGCAGCGGCTGCCCGTCGGCGCTGAAGACCTGAACCCGGCCATTCCACGTATCGGCGACGACGATCTCGCCATCGCCGGTCACAGCGATGCCGACCGGCTCGTCGAGATTCCCGTCGAGAAGCCCGCCGCCGCCGAACTGGGCGACGAACTTGCCGTCACCGTCGAACACTTGCACACGCTTGTTGCCCGTGTCGGACACGTAGACGAGGCCATCCTCGCCGACGGCGACGCCGCGCGGGCCGTAGAAGCGGCCCTCGGTTCCGCGCGCCGCCTGGCCCGAATCGCCGAATCCGCCCCACATCGTGACGAAGTTGCCGTCTTCATCGAATTTCTGTATACGGCTATTCCACAGGTCGGCCACGTACACCGAGCCGTCCGGCGCGGCGGCCACATCCCACGGCTCGTAGAAGGTGCCGGGCGGCGGATTCCAGTCCGGATTGAAGAAATCGCCGTTGGGCGGCTCGCCGCTCCACGTGCCGAATGCCTTCACGAAGCGCCCGTCGCCGTCGAACTTGACGACGCGATGGTTGTTCGAGTCGGCGACGTAAATAGAGCCGTTCGGCGCAATGGCCACGCCGTGCGGCGAGACAAATTGCCCCTCGTCGCTGCCTGCCGATCCAATCACCTGGCTGGCAGCCAACTCCTGCCAGCGCGACGGGTAAGGATCGCTGGCCACCGGGTTCGGTGCGACGCTGCTGCTCGCGGCCAGATCGCCGATCGCCTGGTCCCAGACCTTGGCCGCAAGGTCCCTGCGCACGTACAGGCGGAACTCCGCCCGCAGCGGCCAGTCCTGAAGCGTCATATTCTGGCCGGTCAAATCGGCGTACTGGGTGTAATCGCGACGGAAGAATATATCCCACAAGGCAGACAACAGCGTCGGCATACGGGCGAGACAGCGTGCCGTGCCGGCAGCCTCCTCACTCGCGTCGATCTGGCTGTCGCCGTTCTCGTCGTACGCGGCGTAGCGCTCGACGCTGCCATCCTTCCGGGTCACCTCGCGCGGGCAGACGATGTCGGGAATGCGCTTGTAATCCTCCATGGGCCACCAGATACGCTGGAACTCGTACGAGTTGTAACTGTTGCCGGCCGCCTGATCGGCGGCGGCCCAGTTGTCGCTATACAGGATCATCACCGGAAGCGTCATGTCCCCGCGCGACGGCGCGCTGGCAATGAGACGCTTGTTGGGAAAATCGCGCAGGTACCACAGCCACGGCCAGGTGGACTCAGAATCGTAAAGAAGCTCGATCTCGGTCGGCGTGCCGGTCACGCGCTCGGACAGCTTGCGTATCTGGTCGAGCGCGATCTTCAGCCCCGGTGAGCCATGGGCGTACACGCCGAACTCGGTCGGGTAGTCGTAGTTGATGTACGTGTAGCTCCACGACGTGTGCACGGTCATCAGTGTCAAGAGCACCAGCGCCGCGAGGCCAATCATGCTCACGATCGGGCGCATGCCGGATCGCCGCGTTAGCATGACAAGCGCGGCGAGCGCGCCCCCGCCGATCAGCAGGCCCGACAGCAGGCCGCTCCACGCGTTGAGCTGCGTGAGGCTGGGCGCGGCCACGCCCGGCTGGGCGGCGCGCGCCGCCCCCAGCGAGGCCAGCACGGCCCCGATGGCCAGGAACGCAATCGGGAACAAGACGAGCGCGAGCCACGTGCGTCGCTCGGCGACGCCGCGCCAGTCGATGCGATCCAGCCAGTCGCCAACCAGTCGTCCACTCAGCAGGATCATCGGCATCGCCAAATGCGTCATGTGCCACGGCATCTTCTCGCCGGCCACGGTGAATCCGGCCCACAGCAGCACGACCAGCGTCATGAACAGCGGTACGGCCACGTGATCGCTCAGATCGGGCTTCGTGGTACCGACCACCATCACCGAACGCCCCCGCACGTAGCGCGAGCCGTAATAGAGCAGCGCGACAACCGACAACAACATAGGCAGGTACTCGTACATGATCCCGATGAAGAAGTGATAACCCGTCGGTTGAGTGCCACGACTCACGGCTTGCTGAGCCAGCCAGTAACCCAGCGAGCCGACGAAGCCCGTGCCCAAGCCGATGCCGTTGGTGAACACGGTCGTGAATAAGACGATGCCGATGCCGCCGAAGATGCCCAGCGCGACCGTCCAGATGCGCGCACTCCACCACAATCCGATTCCCATCGCCAGCGCCGTAAAGCACACGAACAGGAACGCTAGACGCGCGACATTCATGGCGTTGGCGGGATCGGTCGGGAAGTTGCCGCCGGCAAAGAAGTAGGGGTCGACGAAGACGGTGGTGCCCTCGCCGCTGAGCAGACCCCACACCGTCGTGGTGCCGGCATCGGCCATCACGCGGAAGTTATCGCCCACGCGCTCGTACAGCGCGCCGTAGTTCAATACGGATAGCGGCGACGACGACAGCATGAGCAGCGACAGGCCGCCCAGAATAATCGCCAAATCCAACCCAGCCGATCGACGCGCGGCGGCCGGCATGAGCGCGCGCAGCACGGAGTACACCCCGGCAGCGATCAAAACGCCGAACACCCCGATCACGAGCAGACTGAGCAGCACCGATGACAGCGAAGGCCCGCCGTCCACCGCTGGCTCAAATCGGATGGCGCCGATCAGACGCGCGCCGATCAGCAAGCCGATGCCGAAAAGCACCAGTGCCGCGCCGATACCCAGCAGCGATCCAGCCACGCCGTGACGCCCCCAGCCTGCCTCGCGCGCCACCTCGAACACGGCAATGAACACGACGAAGAGGCCGAACACGGCAATGTAGATGAATGACGCCTCCATCGTCGTGTACATGAGTGCTACCAACATCGCCAGCACGATCAACCATTTGGACCGTCGATCATGCAAGTAGGACAAACTCACCCATGCCATCAGAATCGCGTACAGCGCCATGAATGGCTCATCGCGGATGTAGCGAGCGTGATACAGCAGCATCGGCGAGATCAGCAGGAAGAACGACGTCACCAGTGCACCCCGCCGGCCCAACCAGCGCCTCAGCAAGATCGGAGCCATCACCAGCATCACGCCCGAGATCGCCGTCGGAATGCGCACGGTAAAATCGTCCGCGCCAAACAGTGCAAAGAACAACGCGTTCAGATGGAAACGCAGCGGGCCGTGCATGAGCGGCGTATGGCTGAACCCCTGCCCGCGATACAGTTCCCACGAATAGTAGGCGTGCAGGCTCTCGTCGTGGCTGATGGCGCGCGCGCCTAAGTCCCAGAAGCGCGTTAGCACGGCCAGCACGAAGAGCGCAATGTACAGCGTCTTCTCCCAATCGAGACGCAGGACGCTCGACACCGGCTGGTCCAGCCACGTCGTTCGATTTTCCGTCATCACTTTATTCACACTGACCTCGCTTGTCGCAAAGCGCGTATCGCGTATCGCATATCGCGTATCGCTTATTGCCGATCGCATATCGCAAAGGATACATGGCATCGCGTTTCACGCGCTCACCCCACGCTCCACGCTTCACGCTCCACGTTTCACGTTTCACGTTTTACGCTTCACGTTCCACGCTTCACCTTCCACGCTCCACATTCATTGTCTCTGCCACAGTGTGAGCGACTGTGTCGGAACGGGTCTGTTGTCGTCGCTCTCGCGATACAGCGCCCACTTGAGCCAGGCATCCGGATTCAGCCCTGTCACATCCCACGATTCACGAATGTTGAATCGAGCGCCGATGTAGCTGCCGGTCACTGATTGGGGCTGCTCGCCGTAGAGCGTGACCATGCCGGCCGGCGCCTGATCCGGTAGCACGCGCGCATCGCGCAGGTACCAGAGCACAACGGGATCATCCGTCTCGACCCGGATGGGCAGGGATTCCAGATGGCCTTGCGATCGAATCGCCAGTTGATCGGCGGTGTCCAGAAGCAAGAAAACGCCCGGCGTCGTCACCTCTGGCCCCCAGATGATCTCCCGCGCATCGCCGGCGCGCACCTGCGTCGCGCCCCATGCCGCGCTCAGCGATGCGAGCGCAAGCAGGCCCAACGCCAGCGTCGAGCCGGCGCGCAAAACGGCGCGCCCGCCATAGAGCAGCGTCATCAACCCGGCCCCCGCACCGAGGACGAGCAGGAACAGGCCGATAAGGCCGAACTGGGCAAGCGAGCCGGCGCCCGCAAAGAGGGTGGGCATGACCTGGCGCCGCACGAACGTGGTGAGCGTCAACATCAAGAACGCGGCCGCAGCCGCTCCCACTGCCAGAAGCACACTCTCTACGCCGGGCGAAGCCTCCGCGATCATCATCTCGGCCCATGCCTGTATCGCGTAGGCGCCCAGCAGTGCTAGCAGCGTGACCGGCAGCAATAAATCAATAGGTTGGCGGCTCGCTTGAATCAAGACGATCGCCAATGTGGCGATCACCGTGAAGCCCAGCCACACGCCAAACCGTGCGCCAGGCTCTTCCAGCGCCAACTCGTCGAAGGGCGGCTGCTCCGTTCTCTGTCCGGTCTCCGGATCGATGACCGGCGCCTCGCGCTGCCCGCGCCTGACCAGCACACGCCCCAGGCCGGCGACGCCGATCAGCATGGCCAGCGGCTCATACACGATCAGAATCTGCAGAATGCCCGCGACAGGCATACCGCCGCTTGCCGCAAACGCGCCAAACCACGCGGCCACCAGGTCGCCGGCCGCAGCCAGTCCTGACGGGCGCGTCAATCCGCCTGTCGCCGAGAGAACGTACGCCATGGCAAACACGAGCAGTATCGTCATCCGCTGGGGAGATCCGGCAATCGCCCGCCAGCCTTCGCGCCACTCTGCGCCTCGCTCCGGTCCCAGCGCCGGCCGCAGCAGCAGCAACCCGGTGCCCATGGCGAGCAGCGCGGTCACCATCCCCAATCCGGATGCCAGTCCGATACCCAGCGCCGCTGCTGCGACGAGCAAGCTGCGATCGTCGCGCCGCGCCAGGTACCGCCGGATCATCGCGACCACCGCGAGCGCGCATGCGACTGCAACGACCTCTCCGTCGAGAGAGCGCGAGGCGACGACTGCCGTCGGCGAGATCGCCAGAATCACGGACGCGCCGAGCGCCCCCAATCGACCCAACGCGTCACGGAAGAGAGCAGGAGACAACACTAATAGCGAGCCGGCGATGGCGGGCAGGAAACGCGCGATCGTGTCGCCCGGCGAGAACAGCGACATCAGAAGTGAATTGATCGCGGTCAGCAGCGGGCTGCCGCCTGCCGGCAGCGCCGTTCCGCTCAGCGCGGCGAGCGCCTGCGTCGCTTCAGACATCGACAGCGGAGCAATCTCCAGACGAAACAGCCGCAAGAACAGCCCGGCGGCGAACACAGCGGCATATAAGGCCATCTCAACCGTCACCGTCCTGCGAACGGACGCTGCCGTAGGAGGCGCAGGTATCGCACTTAGATCGTGACTGGCTATTGCCATATCTGTCACTCTATAGAGGTTAGCCCGGCTGACTGGCGCACGCGATAGATCGTCGCCTGTCCCTGCTGGAAGACCACATGGGCGATCGTGCTGAACTTCGCCAGGCCCTCCGGCGGATACTTCGCCAGCTCGTTCGGGCCGACGTACACGTATTCAACATTATACTTCCGTAATAGATCGAGCGTTGATACGGGGTCGGTGCTTTGATAGATGCGATCGATGTCGGGTTGGCGGGGCGAGATGTCGTCGTACCTGCCCCGCCACTGGCCTTCGTGGTTGACCCAGCCCAACACGCCAGGCAGGCCGGTCCACGCTGACACGCGCGACGTCTCCGAGCGGTAGCTTGCGCCCTCCGACTCGAGGAGGACGGGCGCGCCCGCCACGCTGGCATTCAGCCAGTCAATCGCGGCGACCTCGTCCGGCGCAAATTGAGCAGTCGGCGCGCGCGCGTCGAGCGTGGGTTGATCGGGTCGCCCGACTGTGCCACTCTGTGTCGCCAGGATGGGGTAGACGATTCCACCCAGGATGCTCACCGTCACTACACTCGCAAAAGCGACGCGACCGGCCGTCGCCACCAACCGCTCACTCGAGCTCCATAGATAGAATACGGCGTAGGCCGACGCGACGCCCCACAACGCCCAGGCCTGGTAGTACAGCTTGAACACCGTGTTCATGCGCGTCCCGAACTGGTCCAGCAGAAACACGTACTCGACGGCAAAAGCCAGCAGCGCGCCGACGCCGAACAAGAGCAACGCGAACGGCAGGGCCGGTTCGTCGTCGGGGGCGCGGCGATCCCTGGCGCGCCAAATGATGCCGATGGCCGACATGGCGACACCCAGCAGCAGCGGCACGCCGAAATGAACCAGCTTTTCGGCAACAGCCTGCGCGATGTGAATA
>DASSFZ010000188.1:0-12414 GCA_035693785.1 Anaerolineae bacterium
AGTCGAAGGATGAAACGCCCACGCTTCACGCTTTACGTTCGGAGTTAACGCATGATCACATTGAGACGGGTGGGGCTGGGTCTGCTTCCGGTCGTTCTGGCCGTGGCGCTCGCCTTGGTGCTCCTGTTGCTCGTCGGCGCGGCACCCCTGCAGGCGTTCCAACACCTGATCGAGGGTGCGTTTGGGACGCCGGAGAAGATTTCGGACACGCTGATGGCTTGGGTGCCGCTGGTCTTGTGCGCATCTGGCCTGCTGATTACGTTCGCCGCAGGGTTGTGGAACATCGGCGTTGAGGGGCAGATCGTCTTCGGCGCGATCGCCGCAGCGTGGGTCGCGCGGGAAGTGAAAACCCCGGCCGAGGTGCTCGTGCCACTCACGATGATCGGCGGGATCGCCGGCGGCGTGGTGTGGGGACTTCTGGTCGGCGTGCTGCGCACCTTTGGCAAGGTCAATGAAATCTTCGGCGGGCTGGGCTTAAATTTCGTCGCCATCGGCTTGACGATCTATCTGATCATCGGGCCTTGGAAGCGTGCAGGTATTGCCTCGACGAGCGGTACCGATACGTTTCCGCGCGAGGCATGGCTGCCCACGCTCGAAGGTCTGCGGCTGGCGCCGCTGGCGATCGTCCTGGCGATCGCCGCTGTGATCGTCGTATACGTGCTGCTGCGCGGCACGCTGTTCGGCCTGCAACTGAAGGCCGTGGGCAAGAACATGCGCAGCGCGTTTCTGCTGGGCATACCCACCCACCGCTACATGTTGATCGCCTTCGCGCTGTGCGGCGGATTCGCCGGGCTGGCTGGCGCGATTCAGGCTACGGGCTTTCATCACAAGCTCGTGCCCGCCGTCTCAGGCGGCTACGGCTACCTCGGCATTCTTGTCGCGCTGCTGGCAAGCTTCCGCGCGGCCTGGATCGCGCCGATTGCGCTATTCTTTGCGATGATCACCGTCGGGAGCACGCAGTTGCAATTGCGGCTCAACCTGGACTCGTCGCTGGGTGGTGTGCTGCAGGGTATGTTAGTTCTGTTTGTGCTGCTGGCCCGCGGCTGGCAAGCAAAGAGAGTGATCAGTAATCAGTGATCAGTGGTCGGTGGTCAGTGGTCAATGTTCGTTATTCAGTGCTCAGCAGCCAGTGCTTGCTGACCACTGGCTTCTGATCACTGATGACTGATGACTGATAACTATCCTTCTAGGAGTTGGCATGGAAGCCGCCCTCGCTTCGATCCTGTTGGCCTCGG
Source organism: Anaerolineae bacterium (assembly GCA_035693785.1). Taxonomy (GTDB): domain Bacteria; phylum Chloroflexota; class Anaerolineae; order Fen-1058; family Fen-1058; genus DASSFZ01. The sequence goes on from DASSFZ010000188.1 coordinate 1,236, forward strand.
CGCCGCTGATCTTCGCGACGATTGGCGAGGCTATCACCGAGAAATCCGGCGTGATCAACCTGTCGCTGGACGGGAGCATTCTCCTCTCGGCGATGATCGGCTTCGCGGCGGCCTACCTCACGGGTAACGTGTGGCTGGGCTTCGTGGCGGCGGCGATCGTGTCGCTGCTCGTCGCGCTGCTCGTCGCGTACGCCAGCATTTCACTGCGGCTCAACCAGGTCGCGGTAGGTTTCGTCCTGACGCTGCTGTGCGCCGACGTCAGCTCGTTCTTGGGCAATCCCTTCGTGCGGATTCAAGGCCCGTCGGTGCCGCACATGCCCATTCCGATCCTCGAGGACATTCCGTTCCTGGGGCCAATCTTGTTTGACCAGGACCTGGTCGTGTACGCCAGCATCCTGACGATTATTGCGGCCTACCTGTTCGTGTTCAGGACGCGACGCGGGCTGGAATTGCAGGGCATGGGCGAGCGGCCCGAGGCGGCGCATGCGCGCGGCGTCCCCGTCAACCGGATGCGTTATGTGTACGCGGCCGTTGGGGGGGCGCTGGTCGGCATCGCCGGCGCGGCGTACTCGCTCGACGTGAAACTGGGCTGGTCCTATCGGCATACGGCCGGCCTCGGCTGGATCGCACTGGCGATCGTGATCTTCGGCGGGTGGCATCCTGTTCGCGTGGCATTCGGCGCGTATCTGTTCGGCGCTTTGCAGGTTCTGGCCTTGAAACTGCAGCCGGTGTTGCCGAACCTGTCACAGGTGCTGTCGATTCTGCCCTTCCCGCTGATGATCTTCACCTTGCTTCTGGTGTCCAGCGACTCGATCGGACGATTGCTGGATCGCTGGCCTACCGTGCGCGGCGTCTTGCGCAGCGAACCGCCGTCCGCGCTGGGGACGCATTTTGAGCAGGAGTAAGACAGCGACCCCGCTGGGCGGGGCGCAAGCAGCTTGCCGGCGAATCGACCCCGCTGGGCGGGGCGCAAGCAGCGGATTTCGAAAGCCGGCCCCGGGATGGTTCGATTGAACGAGCCTATGCTCGATAGGGTCGCCTCAGCTCCCCGTCGCATCCGTGCACCTCGTTTCGACTGGCGCGACGTGGCGCTCCGCGCGCTCACCCCGATCCTCGCCGTGCTCGCGGCGATGCTCGTCGGCGCGATTCTCCTGCTGCTGCTGAACGTCAACCCGATTGAAGCGTACGCGGCGATGATCGGCGGCGCGCTGGGTGACGTCTCGGGCCTCACTCAGTCGGTGGTCAAGGCCACGCCACTGCTCCTCGTCGCGCTCGGCATCGTGATCGCCTTCCGCGCCAGCGTGATCAACATCGGCGGCGAGGGCCAGATCATTCTGGGCGCACTGGCGGGAACTTGGTTTTCGTTGACATTTCGAATGTGGCCATCCTGGCTGTTGATCCCGACGACGATGGGCGTGGGCTTCCTGGCCGGGGCATTCTGGGGCTTCATCCCCGGTATCCTCAAGGCCCGCCTGAACGTGAACGAGATCCTCAGCACCGTGATGCTGAACGCCATCGCGCTGCAACTCATGAACTACCTGTTGCGCGGCCCGATGATCGATCCAGCCGGCGTCGCGGCGGGCACGTATCTGGCCCAGTCGGAGCGGCTGCCGGACAGCGCGTGGCTGCCGCGCCTGGTGCCGCAGACCTTGCTCCACACCGGCGCGATCCTGGCCGTGATCCTGGCCGTGCTGGTCTACGTCTTTTTGTGGCGCACGACGATCGGCTATCGTATCCGCGCGGTGGGTCTCAACCCGGACGCTTCACGCTACGCCGGCATTCGCGTGCCGTTTCACCAGGCGCTGGCGCTGACGCTGGCGGGTGGATTCGCCGGGCTGGCCGGTGTGATCGAAGTCATCGGCGTGCAGCACCGGCTCCTGCAAGGCATCACCAGCGGCTACGGCTTCACCGGCATTGTGGCAGCGCTGTTCGGTGGCCTGCACCCGATCGGCGCGATACCGGCCTCGTTCCTGTTCGGCGTGCTGCTCGTGGGCGCAGACAAGATGCAGCGTGCCATGCAGGTGCCTTCGGCGCTGATCGGCACGCTGCTCGGCCTGATTGTGTTGTTCGTCGTCGGGTCAGCCTATCTGTCGCGCCGCTGGGCCGCGCGTCGCGCCATCGAGGTGGCGGCGGAGGAGGACATGCCGGCCGAAGACGGGACCCTGCCGGCCGAAGGCGCCAGCGCGGGTCCGGTGAGGCACAGCACCGCTGCTTGCGCCCCGCCCAGCGGGGTGGAGCCTAGTCATGAGTGATCTCTTCACGCTGCCCGTCTTCATCGGCGTCCTCACTTCGGCTATCCGCCTGGCGACGCCGTATTTGTACGCCTCGATCGGCGAGACGTTCGCGCAGCTTTCCGGCGTCCTGAACCTCGGCGTGGACGGCATCATGCTCATGGGCGCATTCTCCGGGTTCTACGTTGCGCTGAATACCGGCGACCTGTGGCTGGGGATGGCTGCGGCGGCGGTCGTCGGGCTGCTCATGGGTCTCTTGATGTCCGTGATCAGCGTCACGCTGAAGGCCGAGCAGGGTATCAGCGGCATCGGGTTATACCTCTTCGGGTTGGGCCTGTCGAGCCTGCTGTACAAGGAGGCGATCGGCACGGTCAAGACCATCGACGGCTTTCCGACGGTGAAGATTCCGGTGCTCGGAGACATCCCCATCGTCGGCGAGATCGTCTTCCAGCAGAGCCTGCCGGTGTATGGCGCTTTCCTGCTGGTGCCACTCGCCTGGCTCTTTTTGAACAGAACGACCTGGGGACTCAAGATCAAGTCAGTCGGTCAGAATCCGGCGGCGGCCGACTCGTTGGGTGTGAGCGTGAACGCGGTGCGCTACTTCTGCGTATGCCTGGGCGCAATCCTGGCCGGGATCGCCGGCGCTTCGCTGTCGCTTGCGCTGCTCAATCTCTTTCAGGAGAATCTCACTGCCGGGCTGGGTTTCATCGCCGTGGCGCTGGTGTACTTTGGCGGATGGCGGCCATTGGGCATATTGGCCGGCGCGCTCCTCTTCAGTACCGTCAACGCGCTGCAGTTGTGGATGCAGGTACTGGGGTTCCAGATTGCGCCCGAGCTGGCCGTCATGCTACCATACATACTGACGATTGCCGTTCTGGCTGTGACCGTAAGTCGCGTGCGCCAGCCGGCTGCGCTGAACAAGCCCTTTGAGCGCGGTGAAGGCTGAACGATACGGCTTGAACTGATTCGGACAGAAAAGGAGGTGACCGGCCACAGATTCGGACCCGATCGCGACGCTACGCTTTCGAATCTCACATTCTGAGGAGAAGATAGAATGACCCCGCGACGCTTTTGGATTCTGCTGCTGTTGGTTGCGCTGCTGGCTTCGGCCTGCGGCGGCGGGGCTGTGACGACCGCGCCCGCCGCAGCCCAGCCGTTCCGCATCGCCGTGGTGATGCCCAGCGCCACGAATGATATGGCGTTCAGCCAGTCGATGTATTCTGCCCTGCTCGCCGTGCAGGCCGAGATGGGTGGTCCGTCTGCGCTCGAGATCGCCTATTCAGAAGGCATGTTCAACGTGCCCGACGCGGCGGCCGCCCTTCGCGATTATGCCAGCAAGGGCTACGACCTGGTGATCGGGCACGGCTCGCAGTATGGCTCGTCGGTTCAGGAGATCGCGCCGGACTTCCCCGACACCAGCTTCGCCTGGGGCACCGACGTCAACACCTTCGGCCTGCCCAACGTATTCGCGTACACGGCGGCGGCCGAGGAGGGCGGCTACGTGAATGGCGTTCTGGCGGCCGAGCTGACCGAAAGCGAGAAAATCGGTGTGACCGGCCCGATTGAAGTCGGCGACGCCAAGACCTACATCGACGGGTTCGTGCAGGGTGTGGAGGCCACCGATCCGGACGTCGAGGTCGCCAAGACCTGGACCGGCTCGTTCTCGGACGTGGCGCTCATGGCCGAAGCCGCCAAGACCCACATCGCGGCTGGCGCAGACGCGCTCACCGGCTCGTCGCAATCGGTGGTCGGCTCGATTGGCGCGGCCAAGGAAGCGGGCGGCGTGCTGTGGTTCGGCACGCAACAGGATCAGGCTTCGTTGGCGCCCGAACTGGTTGTCGCCAGCCAGGTCTATGACTGGACCCCCTTCATCAAGGAGATGATCGAGAAGCACAAGGCAGGCACACTGGGTGGTGAGGTCTTCACGCTGCGCCTGGCGAACGACGGCCTGAAGATCGCGTTTAACCCGCAGTACGACCTGCCGCCTGCAGTCAAAGCGGCTGCCGACGCTGCCATCGAGGGCATCAAGAACGGCACGATCAAGGTCGAGCCGTAGGCGAACTCCATACATCGCCACGGAGCCACGGAGACACAGATCCATCGAATGTTCTCCGTGCCTCTGTGTCTCCGTGGCAATTGACGATAGTTGGGCCATGACCTCCGCTTCCCTGTCACCTTCGCACGCTGCGCGTCGGATCAATCGCGTCGAGATGCGCGGAATCGTCAAGCGTTTCCCCGGCGTGATCGCCAACGCAGGCGTGACCTTCGACGCGAGCGCGGGCGAGGTGCACGCTCTGCTCGGCGAGAACGGCGCCGGCAAGAGCACGCTCATGCGGCAACTGTATGGCCTGTACCAGCCGGATGAGGGCGAAATCCTGATCGACGGGCGACCGCACGTCTTTCGCTCCCCGGCTGATGCCATCCGTGCCGGCATCGGCATGATTCACCAGCATTTCATGCTCGTGCCGACGCTCACCGTGGCGGAGAACGTCGCACTGGGATTGCGCTCGTCGCGCGAGCCACTGCTCGATCTCGACAAGGTGTCGGCGCGCATCCGGGCGCTGGCACAGGCGTATGGCCTCAAGGTGGATCCGAATGCGACCATCTGGCAGCTGGCCGTTGGCGAACAACAGCGCGTCGAAATCGTGAAGGCGCTGTATCGGGGCGCAAGCCTGATCATCCTCGACGAGCCGACGGCGGTCCTGACGCCGCAGGAGGTGGACGATCTGTTTGTCACGTTGAGGCGCATGGCCGCAGAGGGTCACGCTCTGATTTTCATCTCGCACAAGCTTCACGAGGTCATGTCGATCAGCGATCGTGTGACAGTCCTGCGCGACGGGCGCGTGGTCGGCGCGCATCACACGCGCTCCGTCACCGGCAGCCAGTTGGCGCAAATGATGGTCGGCCGTGAGCTCAAGCCGCTCGCGGCCGCTGCGCGAGAATCACGCGCCGGAGACGTGCGACTGAAGGTCGAGTCGCTGCGCGCGCAAGGTGACCGCGGCACCGAAATGCTGCGGGGCGTCGGTCTGGAAGTTCGCGCCGGAGAGATCGTCGGCGTGGCCGGTGTCTCCGGTAACGGGCAGCGCGAGTTGGCCGAGTGCTTGGTCGGTCTGCGCAGACCGACCACCGGCCGCGTCTACCTGGATGATCGCGACATCACGGAGGCCTCGGCGCAGGCGCGGATGGCCGCCGGACAGGCCTACATTCCAGAAGAGCGCATGCGCGACGGCGTGATCCGCGATTTCACTGTGCAGGAGAACCTGTTCCTGCGCGACCATGCCGCGCGGGATTACACGCGCGGCATCTTCATGAATTTCGGGGCGATGCGCGTGCGCGCCCGTGATCTGATCACCCGGTTCAACGTCAAGACGCCTCGCCTGGACACACCCGTGAAGAACTTGTCCGGCGGCAATATCCAGAAATTGATTTTGGCGCGCGAGCTGTCGCGGCAGCCGAAAGTGCTGATCGCTTCGCAGCCGACGCGCGGGGTGGACATCGGCGCAACAGAGTACATCCATCGACGTCTGCTCGAACAGCGCGATGCCGGCACGGCTATCCTGCTCGTCTCGGAAGATCTCGAAGAGATCCAGGCGCTTTCGGACCGGATTGCCGTGATGTACGAAGGGCAGATCGTGGGCATCGCCGATCGAGGCCAGGCGACGCCGCAGGAACTGGGCCTACTGATGGCGGGCATCACGCGCACCAGCGTTTGAATCGCACGAAACGCGTATGAGCCAGGACCAGCGAAATACCGCTGAAAGGGGCGTATGACTGACGTGCCTTTAGCTTCCGGTTCTCTATCCTATACATCTGAAGCTCAAGCATGCCTGAGCGCCGCCCGCGTCGAGGCGCAGGCGCGCCACGCGCCGCAGGTCGAGCCGGAGCACCTGCTGATGGCACTGCTCACACCTGCGTCCGGCGCGGTGTGGAATGCGTTGGTGGGAACGCTCGGCGATCCGGCGCCGCTGCGCAAACGCGCCGATGCGGCGCTATCGTCCCCGCCGATCGAGTCGGGCACGGGCGAGCCGCCGCCCAGTCATCGCCTGGAACGCGTGCTGCGCGACGCGGGAGATGCGGCGAAGTCGTCGGGAGCGCCGGTCGACACCCCGCATCTGCTCGTGGGGCTGCTCGACGAGGGCGGCGCTGCGGCCAACATTCTGCGCCAGGCCGGGATCGATGCGCGCCGGCTCCGGCTGTGGCTCAGAAAACCACCCGAGGTCTCGCAGACCACGCCCCCCTCCGCTACGCTGCGAGGGCAGGCGAGACCGCCGGTCGAAACACTCCGGAAGACACGCGCGCAGCCCGCACTGGATACACTTCCGCTGCGGCAGGCCCTTCCCCGTTTGATCGACTGGCGCGCCGTGCTGGCGCTGCTGGCCGTGCTTGCCATCGGCGCCTGGCTGGCGACGCAGCCGGACTACGGGACGGCAGGCGCGGTTTTCCTGGTCGTCGGCGGCTGGATCGTCAGCCTGTGCGCGCACGAATTCGCGCACGCGCTGGCCGCCGATCTCGGCGGCGACTACACCGCCCGCCAGAAGGGTTACCTCAGTTTCAACCCGCTTGCGTACACCCATCCCCTGCTCAGCATTGTGATGCCGCTGCTGTTCCTGCTGCTTGGAGGATTCGGGCTGCCGGGCGGCGCAGTATACGTCGAGACTCACCGGCTGCGCAGCCCCCGCTGGAGCAGCATCGTCTCGGCGGCCGGCCCGCTTGCGTCGATGCTCATGGCGTTAATCTTTGCACTGCCCTTCCTGTTCTCGCTGGTCAGCGGCCTCCAAATCTATTTGGAGCCGACGCTGTGGGGCGCGCTGGCGGCCGTCGCCATGCTGAATGTCTCAGGCGTGTTGTTCAACCTGCTGCCCATTCCGCCGTTGGACGGGTTCGGCATCATCGCGCCCTGGCTACCGCCTGAGCTGCGCCAGCGGCTCAGCCTGTTCGGCTTTCTGGGGCTGTGGCTCGTGATCCTGGCCTTCTGGACCATTGAGCCGCTGAGCCAATCTTTCTGGAACGCGGTATATTCCATTCTTGAGATATTCCGCATTGACCCGGGGCTTGCCGCCTATGGCATCTCGCGATTCATGTTCTGGCGTAGCTGATCGTGTTACAATCAGTTCAGTTTCAACCGACGGTTGTCTCGCGTCGGACGCGAGGCGGTGGCAGACACTCTCGCCTGATACGCGTTCCGTCAGAGTCGGTTATTCTTTATTGGACTCTCTTGACGGTCGTGCGGAGAGCGACGATGAACAATCTCAAGATCAATCTGCCTGAAGAGAAGGTCGCCAGTTTTTGCCGACGCTGGAAGATCACAGAACTTGCCCTGTTCGGTTCTGTGCTACGTGACGATTTCGGACCAGACAGTGATGTCGATGTACTCGTCACCTTTGCACCCGACGCGCCGTGGAGCCTGGTGGATCATGTCACCATGCAGGACGAACTGAAGCAAATCTTGCAGCGAAATGTGGACCTGATCAGCCGCCGGGGACTCGAACAGAGCCATAACTCGATTCGCCGGAAGGCAATTCTGAGCTCGGCACAAGTGTTCTATGCAGCGTGATCTTGCTTATCTGTCCGACATCTTGCAAGCGGCGCGCCTCGTGCAAGCCGGCACCCAGGGCATTACCGAGTCCGAGTTCTCCGACGACTGGATGCGCCAGTCCGCGATCATCCGGCAATTGGAGATAATCGGCGAAGCAACCAAGCATCTTTCCAGGGAGTTCAAGGCATCCCATCCGGAGATCTCCTGGAAAAGCGTCGCCGGTATGCGCGACGTCTTGATACATGCTTATGCTTCGGTCGATTTGAAGGAAGTCTGGAAAGCGGCAATCCGGGACATTCCTCAATTGATCAGGGTGATCGAGCCCTTATTGCCGCTATCCGGCGAATAGCTGCGAGGCGCAGACTTTCGACTTCTATGTACCTAATCCGCCCCTGGCTGTACGTCGGGAAGTTCAACGAGACGCAAGACGACGATCTGCTCCGTCGCCGCGAGATCGGCGCGATGCTGCAGTTGGCCGACAGCGTGAAGCACGAGGGCATCCCGTCGCTGTACGTTCCGGTCATGGACGGCGAGCCGCTGCCGCACGATATGCTGCGCATCGGCGTCGAGTTCGTGCGCCTGGAGAAGGCGCTCGGTCGCAACGTGCTCATCGCGTGCGGCGCGGGCATCAGCCGCTCGGCGGCGTTCACCGTCGCCGCGCTCAAAGAAGAAGAGGGCTTGAGCCTGCTGGACGCGTTCCGCGAGGTGCGGGCCAGGCATCCCCATGCCGTGCCGCATGCGGCGCTGTGGGAATCGATGTGTGAATATTATCGGGAGGACGTCCCTTACGCGAAGGTGCTTCAGGTCATATGGCCCGAGCTTGAACAAGGAGAGAAGAGCATGCCCCGTCCCGGCCATCCGAAATATCACACCGTCGGCGAGATCATGACCACCGAGGTCGCCACCGTGCCGGCGTCCATGCCGGTCGAGGACGCGCTGCGCCTGATGCGGCAGAGAGGCATTCACAGCGTGATCGTCGAGCCGGAGCAGCCCGGCGGCGCGTATGGCATCATGACCCAGCGAGACCTGCTTCGCAAGATCGTTGCCGCCGACCGGCCCCTCCTCAACGTCGCCGTGCGCGATCTAATGACCTCACCCCTGATCACCGTCTCGCCGGACACGACGATTCGCCAGTGCTCGATCATCATGCTCGACGCGAACATTCGCCGCGCGGCGGTGATGAAGGACGGCAAACTCGCCGGCATTATCAGCGACACGGACATCTTTCAGGCAGTCGAAGAGCGCGGCTGGGGACCGGATTGATCTCGGAACACGGACACGGCGGCCTTCATCCGCAGCATCGGCGTCCAAATGACCCAGGAGAATGCGGTGCGAATTGCGATGGGAGCAGACCACGGCGGGTTCGATTTGAAGAACGAGCTTGCCGCGCATTTGAAGACGAGCGGGCACGACGTGGTTGATCTCGGCGCGCATGCTTACGACGCCGGTGACGACTATCCCGACTTCACCCGTCCCGTGGCCGAGGCGATCGCGAACGGAGAGGCAGAGCGGGGCATCATCGTATGCGGCAGCGGGGTAGGCGCGTCGATTGCTGCGAACAAAATCCGAGGCGTGCGCGCCGCGTTATGCCACGATACGTACTCGGCCCGCCAGGGCGTCGAGCACGATGATATGAACGTGCTGTGCCTGGGCGCGCGCGTCATCGGCGTCGAGCTGGCGCGCGAGCTGGCGGCGGCGTTCGTCGGCGCGCGCTTCAGCGGCGAAGAGCGGCACGTCCGGCGCTTGAACAAAGTGCTCGCCATCGAGCGCGACGCGACGCGATCCTGAACCGGGGACCCGCATGACGACCAATCGTGTACAGGAACTGGCGAAGCTGGGCCAGAGCATCTGGTACGACAACATCAGCCGCAAGCTGCTCACGTCGGGCAGGCTGCACGAGCTTGTCGACGAAGGCTTGCTGGGCATGACGTCTAACCCCACTATCTTCGAAAAGGCGATCGCTGGAAGCCGTGACTACGACGGCGACCTGCGCCGGCTGGTCGCCAGCGGCGGGAGCGTCGAGGCGATCTACGATGCGCTGACGATCTCCGACGTGTCGGCCGCAGCCGACGAGCTGCGCCGCGTATACGACCGGACGAATGGGCGTGACGGCTACGTGAGCATCGAAGTGGCGCCGACCCTGGCGAACGACGCCGTGGGCACGATCGCCGACGCGCGCAGATTGTGGACAACGCTCGGCCGTCCCAACATCTTGGTCAAAGTGCCGGCCACGCGGCCCGGCCTCGGCGCGATCGAGCAGTTGTTGAGCGAAGGGATTAACGTCAACGTGACGCTGATGTTCTCCATGACACACTACGAGGCTGTCACCGAGGCGCACATTCGCGGCCTCGAAGCGCGCGCGGCAGCCGGACGGCCGGTCGAGCGCGTCGCCTCGGTCGCGTCGTTCTTCGTCAGCCGCGTCGACACGATGGTCGACGCCATGCTCGAAGCGATCGTCCGCGACGAGGGGGCAGACGCCGGACTGGCCGCATCGCTCATGGGCAAATCGGCAGTCGCCAACTCCAAGCTGGTGTACGAGCGTTTCAGGCAGATTTACGACGGCCCGCGCTTCGCGGGGCTGAAAGCGCGCGGTGCGCGCCTGCAACGCGTCCTGTGGGCCAGCACCAGCACTAAGAATCCGAACTACCCCGACACGCTGTACGTCGATACGCTCATCGGCCCCGACACGGTGAATACCGTCCCGCCGGAGACGTACGACGCGATACAAGATCACGCCTTCGTGCGGCGCAGTGTCGACCAGGACATGGACGCCGCGCGCAAGGTCGTGTCGGACCTGGCGCGGCTCGGCATTGACTTGAATCAGGTCGGCGAGCGGCTCTCTGCCGAGGGAGTGGAGAAGTTCACCCAGTCATACGAGCAGTTGCTTTCCACGATTGCGACAAAGCGCGACGCGCTGCTGGCCGAAATGACACCTGCACAGACGGGCGCGACGAAGCGCAAGCCCGCGGCGAAGAAAAAGGCGGCCAGGAAGCAGCTCGTCAGGAGAAAAGCAGCCGCCGCGAAACCTGCCGCCAAGAAAATGACCGGGCGGAAGCCGGCCGCGAAGAAGAAAACGACTGTGCGCCGAAAGAGGTGAGCAGCATGAAACCGGAAATCGTCGTGCTGGCGGACCTGAGCGCCGTCGCAAACGAGGCGGCCGGCCGGATTGTCGGGCTGGTGCATGAATCCATCGCCGCGCAGGGACGATTCACCGTTGCGCTGTCCGGCGGGTCGACGCCGCGCGCCTTGTACGCGCTGCTGGCAAGCGAGAAGTATCGCGACCGGATCGAGTGGGATCGGGCGCTCGTCTTCTGGGGCGACGAGCGCTGCGTGCCGCCCGATCACGCCGACAGCAACTATCGCCTCGCACACGAAACGCTGCTTTCTAAAGTCTCCATCCCTTCAGGCAGTG
>DASSFZ010000189.1:0-6134 GCA_035693785.1 Anaerolineae bacterium
GATGCGTATGCACGGCGCGAATCGCGTCGACCAGGTGCCGTCCCGATAGATCGACGCCCATATCGTCGCCGAACAGGTGAATGACCGGCACACCGTCACGCACGAGCGACTCAACTTGCTGCGGCGCGTCGAGCGAGAATGGAACGCGGACTGCGATCACGGCATCCGGCCAGCGCTCGCGGCAACGGGAGATGAGGAGCGCGCGGGCCATCTCGCGCTCCTCTTCGACTTCCAGGTAGCGCGGCTGCCACGCGTCAGGCACGGCGTCGAAGTTGTGGGTTGAGATGCGGGGTGATAGAGATTGGAGATTGGAGGTTGGAGATTGGAGGTTGGAGAACAGGTCGTCAGAGAGATCGGCCGGGTCGATGATCGACAGCGTGCCGAGATCGGCGGCGGCGGAAGCGAGGGCGCGGATTGCGCCGCGACCGGGCAGCGGAATCGGCAGCGGGTTAAACACAACCGGAATCGGAATGGGCAGCGAGGGCGGCAGCGCCGACTGAAGCCGGCCATGCTCATCAAACGACAGGGATGACACACCGCCGCCGATGTCCACCTGCGTCGAGATCGTCTCGCGACCGTGGATGCCGTCGCGAGTGGGGCGCACGATCTCGCTCATGTCGAGCCAGATACCCTCGAAACCGTCGCCGCCGAACTTGCCGCCGTAGCCCGCGCCGGAGATTGGAATGCGTCCGCTCTCGGCCTGGTACCACGTCTGGGTGATAATCTCGGCGGTCCAATACTCATCGCCGCGCTGCGACGTGCCGGCAAAGACGGGATGACCGTATTTCACGTACGCCTCGCCTTCGGTCAGCAGGAACTGTGCCGGGTACGCGAGCGGCATCGGCGCGGCTTCGGTATCGATGTGGTAGCGGCTGTGTGGTTTCAACCTCACCCTCCCCCTATCCCCTCCCTCTCCCGAAACAGCTCGGGAGAGGGAGGGGATAGGTAAATAAAAAAGGCACGCCAGGCGTGCCTTACCCATTACAATGTGACAGGCATGCCCCTCCGTTTTCTTAAACAGGATCGCGGCGCAACGTGCTCGTTGAGCCATCGCCTGTTACCACTGTGTGCGCCCTCTGTCGGCGGGTTGCCCGCGCCGGTTTACGGCCACACTTTCATCGGAGGGACTGAACGGGGCATGGCGGCCCCGGAAGGCATCCGCTGATCTCTCGATTTTCCCCGGCGTTGTGAGCGACCGCAAGGATCGCCCCTACGCCCGGGTTAACCTCCCCTCGCGAGGAGGAACCTTCACCTCGTCACCCACGCATGGCGTGGGCCTTGCGCTACGTCCCTGTATTCGGTTGTAGTGTTTACTGCCCCTACTGAGGCAAATTGTATCACAGAGGCCGTGGATAAGTCAATATAAGGATCGTGTGTTGTAACGCATTTACTACGGGTTTCATACGGGCACGTCGTCGACAGGCTTATTTGGCCGCCTTGAAACGTATACCATCAGCCCCCCAAGCATTCCCAGCACATCCACTGCCAGGTCAAAGACACTCGCATCCCGCCCCGGCACAAAACTCTGGTGCCACTCGTCGCTGAGGGCATATGCGGCGCACCATCCGATAACGAGGATCTTGTTCCATTTCGAGAGATGGCCATCTGGCGCGGTGGCGCGCGACACGAGCAGCGCCAGCACGACGTAGACCGTGAAGTGACCGGCGATGTTGAGTAGCTCTTCAAGCCAATCTTCTTCCGGTGATGGCAGCGATGGCTGCGCAGACAGAAAGAAGATGAACGCCATCCAGGCTGCGACGGGAAGCCATCGCCCCAGCCAACCATTGATCACCTTGCCGCGTACGATCATTCCACTCTCTTTCATCCCTCATCCCTCATCCTTACCCGACCGCGTAGGCCCGTTCGACGCTTTCGACCAGTCGATCCCACCCGAACCTCTCGCGCACGTCCTTGGCCGCCGCCCCGCCGAGGATGCGGGCGCGCCGGCGCTCATTCAGCAATTCGACGACTGCGCCCGCCATTGCCTCCACATCGCCGCTCGGCGAGAGGAAGCCCGTCTCGTTGTGACGGATGTACTCCACATTCTGCCCGACGGCGTCGGCGACGACGGGCACGCCCGCCGCCAGCAGGTCGATCAGCTTCACGGCGCACTTCGTCCGGTTGAGCAGCGTATCGTCGAACGGATAGATCGCAACGCCGGCGCGTGCAAATACATCCGGCAGCTCAGCCGGCTCGACCCAGCCCAGATACTCGATTCGATCGGTCCACCCTCGCTGGTGCGCCCCGTCTATCAGCGACTTTTCTTCGCCGAATAAACCCTTTCCGACGACCAACAAGCGCGCTTCGGGATTTAATTCCAGGACACGGCTGAACACTCCCAGAACGCGCTCGATCTTGAACTCAAAGAAGCGGCTATACAGGAGGACAGTAGGAGTTTGGAATTTGGATGCAGCCTCTCCAACTTCCAACTTCCAACTTCCAACTTCCACTCCATTCGGGACGTAGAACACGCGAGACGGAGAAACGCCCATCGACCAGACAATCGACTCCAGCGCGCGACTGGCGACGGTCAGCGCGTCGCAGTGACGCAGACCCCACTGCTCCTGCCAGGCGAATATTCGTTTCTGCGCCCAGGAGTATCGCTCGCGGTCGTTCCAGCCGCCCGCGCCTTCCCAGTCGTCGGTGTCGACGATGAGCCGGACGCGCGACAGGCCCAGCCCTTTCAGTTGCCAGAGCCACCACGCGGCGAGGCCCGCGTACGCCTTTGGCTTGAAGCAGTGAACGATGTCAGGCTCCAGCGCCAGCGCACGCCTGACCAGGCGGCGCGTCGTCCGAACGTGGAAAAGCAGCGGCAGGTGAGGCGGTAACTCGATATTCTCGATTCGCACACCGCCATCTTCGTCGCTGCGGCCGCTGTCTTCAGGATTCGCCCACGGCGGGAGAATCATCGTCACGGCATGGCCTCGCGCTGCGAGCGCCCTCGCCATGGGGAGCGCGCGGACAGCCATGGTGCGTTTCGGTTTCAGCCCGAACGGGCCGATCATGACAATTCGCATATCGCGTATCGCTTATCGCTGATGGCCTGTGGCAGGGTTGTGCGGCGGCCAGGCGCTCGCATTATAGCAGCCATCCCGCCCATTTCGCCCCACTCTAACTCCATACTCTAACTCCCCCAATTGCCTCGCCGTACCGAAAAGACTATAATATCGCCCGTGCCCCACTTGCAGCCAGGACGGGAGGATCGATTATGCCTTACACACACGCGGGCAAGTACATCCGCATCGACTTGAGCACAGGCAAGCACACGGTTGAGCCGATTTCGGACGACGACGTGAAGAGCTACCTGCTCGGCAGCGGCTACGCGGCCAGGCTATTCTACGAGGAAATGGACCCCTCGATCGACCCACTCGACCCGCGCGCGACGTTGTACATCTTCAATGGCCTGCTGTCCGGCACGTTCGCGCCGACCGGCTGCCGATCGTCGTGGTGCGGTCGGTCGCCGCTCACCGGCATCTGGAATGAGGCCAACCTCGGCGGGCATTTTGGAGCAGAACTGCGCTTCGCCGGATACGATGGCATCGTGATCACTGGCAAAGCGCCCCGACCTTCGTATTTATACATCAACGGCATCACGAACACGATCGAGGTGCGTGACGCGACGCACCTGTGGGGCAAAGACACGTTTGAGGTCCACGACCAGTTGCTCAAAGAAACTGACGAGAAAGCCCGCCCGGCCGTGATCGGCATCGCGGGTGAGCGGCTGGTCAAGATCGCGGGCGTGGCGGCAGGCGGCCATTCACACACGCGCATGGCGGCGCGCGGCGGCATGGGCGCGCTGATGGGATCGAAAAACCTCAAGGCGATCGTCGCACGCGGCAAGGACAAGCCACAGTACGCCGACGCGAAAGGTTTCCACGCGACGGTCAAGGAAAGCAACCATTACATCATGGATCATTCCGCCGCCGAGGCGCTGCACCTCGCCGGCACGGCAGGCGGCCATCCGACGACCGACAAGTTCGGTGACAACGCCATCATGAACTGGCGCGGCGGCAACTGGTACGACGGCACGGTCAAGACCTCCGGCAAGGCGATCGCCGACACGATTTTCACCAAGCACACCTTCTGCCACGCCTGCCCGATCGGGTGCGGCAAGGCAGTCGAGGTGAAAGACGGCAGATACGCCGGCGTGTGGGGCGAAGGACCGGAGTACGAGACACTGTGCGGCTTCGGGTCGAACTTGCAGTGCGACGATCTGAACGCGATCGCCGCGATGAACGACCTGTGCAACCGCTACGCCATCGATACGATCTCGACGTCGGGCGTCCTGGCGTTCGCCTTCGAGGCCTACGAGAAGGGCGCAATCACGAAGGACGATACGGGAGGCGTCGAGCTGAGGTGGGGCGATGCGGACGCGATCATGGCGATGATTCATAAGATTGGCCGGCGCGAAGACGTCGGCGACACGCTGGCCGAGGGCGTGCGGGAAGCGGCGCGGCGCATCGGTCAGGGCAGCGAGGCGTACGCCGTCCACGTCAAGGGTCTGGAAGTGCCGTATCACGATCCGCGCGGCTTCGTGAGCATGGCCGCCAACTACGCGACGGCGAGCCGGGGCGCGTGTCACCTTGAAGCGCTGACTTACTGGCGCGGCGTCGGCATCGAATGGCCGGGCTGGGAGGAAAGCGAGGCGCAGGATTGGATCGAGCGCAAGCGTTTCGATTCAAGCATCGGCGCCCAAACCGCCATTTCATTCCAGAACTACATGACGACGTACAACCCGCTCGGCCTGTGCAAGTTCATCACCAAAGGTTCGTTCACGCCGGCCCAGACCGCCGAGCTGGTCAACAAGGCGATGGGCTGGAGCTGGACGGGGCACGACGTGCTCGACGTGGGCGCGCGGCTGTTCAACTTCAAGCGCCTGATCAACAACCGGCTGGGCATCGAGCGCAAGGACGACGTGCTCCCGGTCCGACTCACCACCGAGCCGCGCCCAACCGGCACGGCGGCGGGCGTGCTGCCGGACATGGACGTGATGCTGCCGGAATACTATCGCCTGCGGAAGTGGGACGAGAATGGCGTGCCGACGAAAGAGGCGATGCTGCCGTGGGCGAACAACCCGTAGTGATGGCATCCCCATGCCATCACCCATACCCACGGCATAGGGATGCCGTGGCTACGGGGTAGACCAGATAATTAACATGGGGCGTCTGACGCACATTTATGAACCGGGCATGACGTATCTGATCACCACGATTACGCATCGCCGCGAGAGGCTATTCGAAGATTCGAGATATGCCCGCACAGCGCATGAGGACATCGCATTCTATGCACGCAAGTTTGGCATGATCAGCGTGGCGCATGTGCTCATGCCGGATCACGTGCATTGGATCATGCATCCATTGCCGGAGGGTTTTGAGCGATTCACGCGTGAGGAGCAGGCAAAGGGCAAGCGCAGCAAATATGGCCATGCGCCGGAACGCTTCTACCTGAGCAAGATTCTCGAAGATTACAAGCGTCACACGGCGCACGCAATCAACGAATATCGTGATATTCCTAATGCGCAAGTGTGGCAGGAAGGTTTTCGCGATGATGCACTACGGACCCCACAGGTCATTCGCGGGGCGGTGCAATATGTCTTGCTCAATCCGGTGAAGGCAGGATTGACAGAGCGATCTGAAGATTATCCGTATTTGGCATGGAATGCAGATTGGTTGGCTTGAAGCTCCGGCGTGGGGAGGCACCGGCATGGGATGCACCGGCATGGGGAGGCACCGGCATGGGGATGCCGGTGCTACGGAATGAATGACCGCAGGCACGACATCCCCATGCCATGCCCGTACGGCGGAAGCGCCGATGCCCCGCGAGAGGGCGACAGCATGCCGTCAGTAGTGGCACACGAACAACTCTCTGCCCAAGGATTAACCGAATGCCCAACACAATGTCTGCCGAGGAAATGGTACGCCTGAGCAAGGAATACACACTGTGGTCGTGGTCGGCGCAGGCGGCCGTCAACCCGATCCCGATGGTTCGAGGCCAGGGCATCTACTTCTGGGACGCCGACGGCAAGCGCTACGTCGACTTCAACTCGCAGTTGATGTGCGTCAACATCGGCCACGGCGACCGGCGTGTGATCGAGGCGATCAAACAGCAGGCCGAGGAGCTAGCCTACGCCGGCC
>DASSFZ010000190.1:0-32445 GCA_035693785.1 Anaerolineae bacterium
TCGACCCGGCAACCATCGCCGAAGCGGAAACCGCATTGAAGCGGCTCGGCGTCGAAATACGGACGGGATCGATCGTGACGCGCGTGGACGCCGGTCAGGTCACACTGAAGACCGGCGAGACCTTGCGCGGTAGAACGTTCACCTGGACGGGTGGCGTGCGCGCGAATCAGCTCGTGCTCGACTCCGGCCTGACGATCGGAGAGCGCGGCGCGGCCGTCGT
Source organism: Anaerolineae bacterium (assembly GCA_035693785.1). Taxonomy (GTDB): domain Bacteria; phylum Chloroflexota; class Anaerolineae; order Fen-1058; family Fen-1058; genus DASSFZ01. The sequence goes on from DASSFZ010000190.1 coordinate 221, forward strand.
AGATTTGTTCCTGCGCTCGGTCGACCATCCCGACGTTTCAATCGTCGGCGACAGCGCGCTCGTGCGCGATCCTCGCCATGGCGACGTCGCCATTCCTTGCGCGCAGCTCGCCGTGAAGGAGGGTCAATACGCAGCCAAAGACATCGTCGCCGAGCTGAGTGGTGATGTCCGGCGCGAATACGTGCCGCGCATGCAGGGGCTCCTGATCTCGCTCGGCAGCCGGCGAGGCGTCGGCACGATCGGGCCGTTGTGGGTGCGGCGGCTGATCGCCCGGCTGGGCAAGATCGGAGCGGAGACCAGGTACATGTGGTCGATCGGCGGCGTGTGGCTGCTGGCGACGCGGTGGCTGTGGCTGCGCGCGGAGGTCGTGAGCCTTGCGCGGCGACTGCGCCCGGGACAGCGAAGCGTATCAGGGGCAGGTATTGTGACTTGGCGGTCCCTGAAGTGACCGTTTCAGGCAGACCTTCAGGAGTCCAGGTGGACACGAGCTTCGAGGCATTGGTCGGACGCATCGGCCATCACATCCGGATGCGGTCGACAAAGCTCGACGGATCGCCGCACTTCGAGTGGTCGTGTTGTCTGATCCAGGCATCACCCACCCGCCTGGTGCTGCATCAGGCCGCAGGGACGCCGATCCAGACGTGGAAAGAAGTGTGGACGCCCGACTTCGACGCAAGGATTTACTTCTGGAGCGACAAATGGTTCAACGCCATCCAGTCGCTGAACGCGGAGGGGAGCTTACGAGGATTCTACTGCAACGTGATCACTCCGGTGCGCTGGCTCGACGGCGAATTGCGATGGGTCGATCTGGATCTGGACATGAGCGTGCAGACGGACGGGACGTATCGGATACTGGACGAGGATGAATGGGCGCGCAACACAGAGCGGATGAGCTACGCGCCGGAGATTGTCGCGCACGCGCGCCGCGCGGTGGACGAGCTGGTTGCGTCGATCGAGCGGCGCGCGTTTTTTTCGATGTTCGACGATTAGAGACAGGCACAGGTGATCAGGCAGGCAAGCGAAACGACGACTCTGACATTGTCGAGTTAGGCCGGGCGTTACGAGGCAGGAGGAGGCACATGGTCGACGTGCAGACTCTGATCATCGTCGGGCTGGTGGGATACATCTTGGGGCTGCTCACGGCCCTGAGAGCGGCAGCCCGCACACGTTGAGGGCCCTGGACATCGCTCGCCGCGATGTCCGGTTACAATCAGGGCGGCGGCAGCGGGCGCGCTCACTCACGCCGCCGCCCGCCTTCTCGAAGGAGACACGATGGCGTTCCATTCCATCGAGCCGGAGCGGCGCATGCTGCACGGCCAGTTCTCGCACGACTTGGAACCGGCGTTGACGATTTCCTCAAACACCCGCATGAGGCTACAATCGTAACTGCTCACCCGCCCCTCGGAGTCATCCACTGAGCCACACGAAGCGACACAAAGTTGAACATTTCTTCGTGAACATTCGTGTGCATTCGAGGAAGAAAAGTGAAGGAGAGACGAGATCATGTCGTCCAGAAAATTCGAGGATTCCGTCGATCGCCAGATCAGGCAGGCGCAGGAAGAAGGGTCTTTCGACAACCTGAGCGGCAAGGGCAAACCGTTTAAGCACCTCGATACCGATCCTTTGGCCGGCGTGCTGCAGGCGCAGGGGTTCACTTCACGCTGGGCCGAGCTTGACCACGACATCCGGCAGAAGACGGAGATCGCCGAGCAGGCCGTGAAGCGCACCTACGAATGGGTGATGCAAACGCTGGCCGGCGGCAGCGCCGATCCGGAATTCGCGCAAGACGAGTGGCGTCGTGCGCGACGCATCTTCCGCCAACGCATCGAGGAAATCAACAAGCTGATCCGGTCTTATAATTTGCAGGTCCCACCGTCGATCGGGCAAAAGTTCATCTTGCAGGAAGAAGAGGAGCTGAAACGGTTGGGGTTGACCGCCGAGATCGACACGTAAAACGTGATGCGTGATGCGTAACGCACGAGCGGAATTACTCGCGAATTCGATCCTCCATGCGTGGATCGACGCGAAGCGGCGGGGACTCGAATTGAAATCGCAGCTCCTCGCGTAACGTCTCGAACGCCGGGTTGAGCAGCACCGGCATCCCCCACCCTGCCACCGTCTCGCCCCCGAAGCGCGGGAGCTTGTTCACATCCGGGAGCGCCCCCGCCAGCGCCGCCGGTTTCATGAACGCCACGGCTTTGGCGAGCGACGAGAATCCGATCAGTACGGATTCGCCGCTGGCTGTGTCACGCACTGTCATGGCCTCCCAGGTGACAGGCGCCGAGTCAGCCGGATCCCACCCGCGCGTTGGCGGCGTCTGGCGCACGAGCAGATGCAGATAGCGGGGAAGCGGACCGCCTGCAGGAGCCACGCTCAACTCCGCGCCTAGCGCGGCGACGAGCGCGTTGCGATCCGGAACATCCGAACGTGGCTCGCCGCGCGCCAGGATGAAAGCGCCGTCGAGCACAGGTTCGATCAGGATGCGAACGAAACCGGCTTCTGCGAGCGCCGTGGCCAGTTCGTCGGGCGGCCGCGCCTCGCCGAACAGCAGAAAGATCGCGCGGCCGCCGGGCCGGAGCGCCGCGCCCGGCAAGCGCGCCAGATGTGCGCCCAACGCGGCGTCACACTCGCCTTCGTCGCTGACTTGCGCAAAGGTGGCAGCGGCCACGGCCTCCGCCCACTCACGAGCGCGCTCATCCAGCGGGCGCAGGCGCACCCGTTCCGCGCTCGGCGGAAGATGCTTTGCAACCAGATCGGCGATCTCTTGCAGGTCAGCCATCACTCTCAAACTCCCAACCCTTCGACCCTTCGACTACGCTCAGGGCGGGCTTCGCTCAGAGCTTGCCCTGAGCCTGCGAAGGGGCAGGCTTCAAACTCCAAACGACAAACGTGTCATTCCGAACGCGGTAAGGAATCTCTCGTCCGACCGGCGAACGCGGCACGCCAGAGTAGAGATGCCTCGTCGTTCCTCCTCGGCATGACACGTCTGGCGCGGATCATGGGGTAACCTCCGTGAAGATTCGTGTGGATTCGTGGAAGAACAACACGGCCTGAGCAGTTACTCAAACGCCTTCGTGATCTCGTCACGCTCGAACGTCCTCAATGGCCGCGCGCCTGATTCGTCGAGGACCATCACGCCGCGCTCGCGCTCGGCAACGCGCCCGATGTGTTGCGCTTCAATCCCTTCGGCGTGCAGCGCGTCGAGGATGTCCGCACTGTCGTCAGGGTGCACCGCCAGCAGCAGGGACCCGGATGCGATGACGCCCCACACATCGATGCCGAACGCGGCGCACAGCGACTGTGTCTCAGGATAGATCGCCACGGCCCGCGCGTCGATTTCGAGACCAACATCCGCGGCAATCGCCAGCTCGTGCAGGCCGGTGGCGAGGCCGCCCTCGGTCGGATCGTGCATGGCGTGGACGCGCCCCGCAGCAGTCGCAGTCTGCGCCTCGCGCACGACGCTGATACCAGGATCGTGCAGGAACCGCCGGGCGTGATGCAAATACGGCAAGTCGAACCGGCCAATAAGCTCGGATGCCTTTTCGCGCGCCAGGATCGACGTCGCTTCGACGGCCATACGTTTCGTCATCAGAAGCGTGTCGCCAGGGCGCGCACCCTTCGGCGTGACGAGACGATCGCGCGCGACTTCGCCCAGCAGCGCCCCGACGACGATCGGCCGCTCGATTCCAAACGTGATCTCGGTGTGGCCGCCGACGAGCGTTGCTCCGACCTCGCCGCAGGCTGCCTGTATCTGATCGAAGATCGACTCCACCAGCGCCACATCGGATCGGCCTTCGGGCAGCAGGAGCGTCGCCAGAAACCAGCGCGGCGATGCGCCCGTGGTGGCGACGTCGTTCGCGTTGACGTGCACGGCGTACCAGCCGATCTCGTCCGTGGCGAACGTGATCGGGTCGGACTTGGCGACCAGGCAGTTGCCGTTCTCCAGATCGATCACCGCGCAGTCAAGCCCCACGCCCGGGCCGAGCAGAACCCGCCGATCGGCAGGCGGAAATTTCGCCAGCAGGTCAGCCAGCACGCGGGGAGGCAGTTTACCGACCGGGAAGCTCGTCATGCCGGGATTATATACTAGGCAAAACAAAAGACCGCTCTCACGAGCGGCCCTTTGTTTTGCGCCGTGGCAGACCCGAGGTCTCTAGAAAACCGAAGGTGATGCCACGGCGCTGCGTTTACCGCTATTACTCATCGGCATCACCTCCTCCTTTCCATAGGATGGCTTGGAATGATATGGCGATGGCTATGCCATCGATGACAGCACTATTATCCCCCAGGCCAGGGCTACTGTCAAGTGGGAAAATCAGGGTAACGACCTTGTCAGCGATTCTCAAACGCGGTAAAATCCTTGCGCGCTGAATCACACGCCGTGAAGGTAATGGACGATGCCCACGTACACTTACCGGTGCAGCCACTGCAAATACCAGTTCGACAAGGTACAAAAGTTTAGCGATCCGCCGATCGAGCGATGCCCGAACTGCCGGCGCAAGAGCATCCACAAAGTGTTGCATCCCGCGCCCATCCAGTTCAAAGGCTCCGGCTGGTATGTCACCGACTCGAAGGGATCGAGCTCGTCCACGACCGCCAGCAAGCCGTCGAAGAAGAAGGAGCCGGCTTCCGAGACCAAGTCTGATGCCGACGCTTCGTCCTCCAGGCCCACTTCGTCCGGCGACGCAGATTAGATTCGGATCGCCTCAAAACAAACGCGGTCGGTAGTCGTCGCTGCCGACCGCATCGCGTTTCTCGTGCCACGCGCTACAATTGAAATCCGACGCCAGCCGGAATCATCTTCTGCGAGAATCCGGTGACGTACTCTTTCAGCCGCTTCTCAAGACGTTTCCAGTCGTCCGAAGCCAGCGCCTGGCGCGCCGTGTCCGCGTCGCGCGCCAGGCTGCTGACCAGGATTTGCGGGCAATCGCCGTAGACCGTGAACCATACCTCGTGAGTCTCGATGCCGAGCTGCTGCAGGCCAGGCGCCCACTCCTTCAAGACAAACTCGAAATATTCGGACTCGCGCCCCTGCACGATATCCCAACTCATCAGCAATTTGATCATTCTCTCCTCACTCACCATCGAGACTCAGTAGACCCAATTTGGCTCGGCCTGGATTGCCAAATCCAGGCCATAACCGGGGATTTGGCAATCTCCTCAGAGTATTTGTGGTGAATTATATCCGCTTCCGGCGCATCTGTTTGTATCGGAGCGGTGTGAGCAATCCGCCGCCCCTAAATTGCCGGATTTTCACGCGCAGCAGGCGGGAGCGGGCGCGGAAAACAGGCCAAGCGCGCGTCGTAAGGCCTATAGAATGCACATCGCTATCCAGGCTCGTAGAACGGGCATCCCTATGCCCGCCGTTGACGCATAGGATGCGTCAACCACGGAGGTCTTAAAACAGCCTCTAAGGACCCGATACCCGGACAGAGCGCCGCCGCGCCTGATGCACGCCGACGACCATAACCGCCAGCAGCAGTCCAGCGGCGATCAGCCAATTGTCCATTCCCGTTACGGGCAATGTCATAGGCCCACCCGTGCCTGTCAGCGAGGCGGACGCCTGCACGGCGACGCCTTCGTGCGAAATCATCGACGCCACGGCGGAGAAGTTCCCCTTCGGGCCTCCGTCGCCTGGGGCGGCGGCGACGATCGTGAACGTGGCTGAATCGCCCGGTGCGAAGTCGCCCAGATGCGCCATGGTCAATTGCCCGACCGCTTGCGAATCGCCGCGACTGGTCGACAGGCCGGAGACGCTCAATCCGTCAGGGAGCAGGTGTGTCAGCCACACGCCCGACAGTTGCTGATCGGTGTTGTTGGTGGCCTTGACCGTCACCGTGACGATCTGCCCGGCGCCGAACACATTCGGGTTCACCGAGACGCTGAGAAGCGCCGATCCCTTCTCCGGCGTCCCCTGCGACGCCGAAAAGTTGGCCCGCAGCGACTCGCCCGGTCTCGGGCTGAGGGCGATGTCTTTCACCGACGCCTTCCAGCCCGTGCCATTGCCCGCCACGTTCAGAAAGCCTACATCCTGGCCGACGTTCTCGAACTGATAATAACCGTTCACGTCGGTCAGCGCGGCTAACTCGAAGCCGTCTCCTCTGAACCGCACAGGGATGCCCACCGCCGGGACGAAAATGTCGCCATTCACCCATACGTAACCGGCGATCGACGGATTCTCGGCTATCGATTCCGCCGGCGCAGCGGGCGTGACCGTGGGTGGAGCCGGCGCTGACGGGAGCGTTGGCCGGGCAGGCGCGGTCGCCTGCAGCAATGCGCCTGCGCTCGACGGCGAGACCGGCAGAGCCAGCAGTGCCAGGACCATCCCAATCGATACCGCGACAACCAGAGCCTTTCGACCAGTATACCGACTCATGAGTCACCTCCAAAGGCCCGATCCTAGCGACCGGACCAGCTTAAACAGCGCACGGGTGAGAGCGCAGGCTACCTCTCTATTCCTGGGTCTGGCGTTGGCCTGGGATCAGGCCGAAAAGACCCCAAAATGCCCTCGTGCACTGGCGCGCCGGAGGGATTCACCGTCACCCCCGCCGGGCCGAACAGGTTGTCCAACTCGTCTAATTCTACTACCAAACCGCCAAGGCCACCAAATGCGTCAACCTGCGCACATAGGGTGTGCGCTCCGGGTGACACAAACCAGCCGGGCCAGTTACTGTACACAGCCGCCGGATCGGCTGGATCGTCAGGCATGGTCGTATCCAGGACAATCGACTGGCCGGGCAGCAGAGGCGTGCGGAGCACCCAGGCTTTGCCGAATGGCGCAATGTCATTCCACACCTGGCCGGGCTGCGGTACGTCATCCGGGTCGACATAAAGATCAATCCAGAAGCCAGCAGATGCAGCCCCCGTGCCCACGTTGGCAATCGTTACACTGATAACTGTTGGCTGAGCGACACTCGGTGACGCAGGCGCTACGACAATTTTCTGCACGACGAGATTGGGCGCCGTCGCGAAGTTCCTGAGCACGAGGGGCAAGAATACCGGTCCGACCCTGGTCGTGAAGGAATCGGACGCCTCCCCGGTTTCCTGGCTGCCCAGAAAGACCGTATTGGTGATGACCGTGCCGAAAGGCACACCCGAGCCGACGCTCAGCGTCACGACGACTGTGCCGCTAAAGGGTGGTGTGAGTGTACCGAAATCCCATACGTTGTCGCCGAAGCTGGGCGGCGGATCGGCTGCGAAGAAAGACAGCTCCGCCGGATAGGTTTCTGTCAGGCGAACGCTCGTCGCCGGGGCGTTGCCGACGTTGGCATAGTTCAGTCGATACACGAGCGTGTTGCCGGGCATCGTCGCCCCATGTCCCTGCTTGTCGATCGTGAGCGCCGGCGCGCTGACCACGTCGACGACGTTGGACGCCTGCCGGGCGGCCGCGCTGTTTGCGCTCATCGTGACCAGATTCGTGATCAGCGTGCCGTTGGGCAGCGCCGGGGCCACGGTCACAGTCACGACGATGGCGCGTCGCTCGCCGACGTTGAGCGTGCCCGGCGTGTTCCACACGTTGCTGCCGCTATCCGGCGCAGGAAACGCCGAGACGAAGGTCACGTTCGAGTCGTACGTCTCGGTCACGACGACGCCCGTCGCCGGCGCCGTGCCGGTGTTGCTGTACTCGATCGTGTACACAATCGCTCCCGCCGGCGCAATCGACGAAACATTCGCCGTTTTGCGGATGTCGAGCACGACGCCGGACACCGCCGCCGTGTGCCGAGCCGTATTGTCCGCCGAATTCTCGCCCGGCGACGTAGTCGAAACGATGGCCGTGTTAGTGAGCAGTATGCCCGGCGTGAGCGTCAGCGGTGAAGTCGCCGTGATCCAGATCGTGCGCGACCGCCGGGGCGCGAGCGTGCCCAGGTCGAAGCCGAGCGGATCAGGCCCGGCCGTCTGCGTGACCGCCGCCGAGGCCCTGAACGACGCAAAGCTTAGCTCATTTGGCAGATCGTCGATCAGCCTCACATTCTGCGCGTCGACGAAGCCCGTGTTGGTGATGACGACGGCGTACAACACGTTCGCACCGAGCCCGACCAGCGTCGGGCCGGACTTCGTCACGTTAAGCTCCGGAAGCAGAACAGTCGTCGTGACGGGATTGGAAGCCGTCACATGGCGGGAGCCTCCCGTGGCCGCATCATCCCATTCGAGGAGCGCCACGTTCACCTTCGTCCCCGACGCGCCGGGGTCAATCTGCCCGGTGATGGTGACGATCATCTGTGAGAGCGGCGCAACCGCAGCCGCCGTCGCCGTGACGACCGAGCCGCTGAACCCGACCTGCGCGCCGACGCCGCCCTCCGCCTGGACCCCGAGCACCGTGATCTGCGATGGTACGGTATCGGTGATCGCTGCATTATAGAGTGTGGCATTGATAGGCGACTGAGGGAATCTCAGCGTATACGTCATCACCTCGAGCCAGGTCGCGCCGGTGACGCTCACGCTCTTGCCGATCGCCGGCGATGGCGCCGTGAGCGTGACAGTCCGCACCGCGCCCAACAGGAAGCTGTAGTGCCGCTCGAACGGCTCGTCGCCGGGCAGGCTCGAGTAATCGGCCAGAAGCGCTTCATTCGGCAGCGTCGCACCCGCGCCGATCGCGTCGGTGATCCGCGCCGAATAGGTTAGCGTGAAAACCGTGGACGGCGCAATCACGTTGCCGTCACCTGGCTCGATGGCATCGACCACCCAGCCAAGCGAGCCGGTCGCGCCAGGGCCAGGCGCGGCGGTGAAGGTGGGGGTGAACAACGCGCCCGCGAACGTTCTTCCCACCGCGCTGAAGTCGCTGAGCTGCAGCCCGAACGGCAGCGTATCGCTGATGACGACATCGTGCGCCCGACCTCGACCGGTGTTCGTGATGACGAGGTGATAGGTAACCAAGTCGCCCGCGCCCACCACGGTCGAGCCGCTCGTCGATCCGCCAAAACGTTTTGCAAACGGCGAATCGGCCAGGTACGGCTGAACCACCTGACTGGCAACGCCGTTTGAGTTTTTGAACACATCGAACGTGCCGCTGACGTCCTGCGTGCTCCAATCGACGCGCGCCTGGTTGCTAAAAGCAGGCGCGCCACGGAATTCGTTGGCGCTGGAGAAGACCGCGCCGCCCGACAGGTTGATGCCGGTGACGCGCGCCTGAAACGTCGTCGTGACGAGGAGTGAGTCGCTGCCGTACAGGTTGCTGATCGTCTCCGTCCACCACACCAGCCGCTCCTGCACGCCTTGCGGAACTGTGATCGGGATAGGACTGCTGACGAAAGTCGTCCCCTGCAGCGCCATCGAGCCGGCGACGAAGCGCACGCCTTGCGGCATGGTATCCTCGTGGCGTGGCCAGTACATGCTTGCGCCGCGGGGGACGTTGTCGGCAATCGTGTACGTGATCAAATCGCCGATGCGCAACTGTCCGGCGGGTTCGACCGATTTGGTCTCGAAGAAGTTGACGTTGAGGACTTTGGTGGGCGTGAAGAAATACGTCTGCTCGCCGGGCGTATCGCCGGGCTGATCGGAATACTGCACGACGACGGTATTGGTGTAGCTCGTGGCTGCAAAAGTGGCCGGCGCTGTAGCCGTGACGTAAATCGTGGTCGCGGTCGTGGTGATTCCGGGCGGGTTGTAGAAATAGCCGACCGGCAGGGAAGGCGCGACACCCCACGTGATCACAACCGCGCTGCCGACCGTAAACACTCCGCTCGGCGGCGGCACAGCCTCGACGAAGCTGAAACCGGCCGGTAACGTGTCCGTGACCACGATGTCGTACGCGCTCGCGGCTGCGGCGTCGCCGACGCCTGACCCGTTGCGCAAGTTCGTGATCCGATACTGAATGACCTCGCCGCCCGCCGAAATCACCGCCGACGGCGTCGAATCCTTGGCGGGCTGAATGTCGGGCCGCACGAACTGAACACCAACGCCGGACTGCGCCGGAATCGGGTTGTTCGCTCCTGAGCCGCTGCCGACGTTCCAGCGCATAACGGCCGTGTTGCCCAGCGTTGCGCCCTTGTTGATCGGACCGGTAGCACGCGTGCCGTCAGAGAACCCTGCGAACACAAACGTCATCGTCACATCGGTTGCCGCGGCGATCGTGTTCGTCAGCGCCCAGGTGATGGACGTGTCGTTGCCGCTCGGCCCGACGACGGCCGGCAGCGTCCAGCCCGAGTGCGATACCTCCCCGCCGTAGTTCAGCCCATCGCCCAGCGTGTCGAGGACCTGCGCCGGGCTGTACACGGTTGTGCCGGCCGGGATCGTGACGACGACGGTGTACGTGATCGGCTCGTTGACCACCACGCGCCCCTGCGGATCGAACGCGTCGGCCTCCTGCTTGGACACGGCCACGTTCATTGAGAGCATCTGGATGGTGTCCGTCGAGTTATCTGCCGAGGGATCGGTTAGCAGGTCGCGCCACTCGACGCGGAGATCGTTGTTGTCCCGCCGGCCCGCGGCGACGGTCGACGTGACGCTCGCCTTAAACATAAGCGGCCCGACGGTTGCTCCGGGCGCGACGACGCCGATCTGCCAGCCGAGCTGCGTCCGGTTGCCGCTTACAGAGGTGATGGCATCGGGTGGTGGTGTCGATCCGACCGGCCCGCCGTACACCAGCCAGTCCGGCAGGGTGTCGCTGACGACCACCGTGTAGGCCGTCGACACGCTGCCCGCCGGGCTGACATTCGTAATCAGGACGGTGAACGTGACCACGTCGCCCGCGCGCAGGAATTCGACGTTGTCGGCCGTAGCCGACGTGTCGTTAGCCGAATAGGCCGAGACGAACGGCTGCTGAAAGAATGCCCGCGCAACGGTCACGTCGGCGGACGCATTGACGCTGCCGCCGTCATACGAGAGCGATGCCGCGTTCGTCCCGACTTCGACGCGGTTGTCGCCGCTGCCGGCCGTGACACGGTAGGTGAACGAATAGACGTAGGGAGACGCGGAGCCATTGGCAATCGTGCCGAGCGGCCACGCCAGCGTATGATTCCCGTTCGTTACGACCGGCGGGAAGTCGGTAATATCCGGCGTGCCGGGACCGGGCGCCGGGCCGGCCGACGACCCGTTCACGTATGTGAAGTTCGGCTCCGTGGCAGGGCTGTTGTTCGGCAGGTCGTCCACCAGCGCCATGTTAGAAAGCGTCATGCCGGCGGGGACGGTGAAAACGACCGTGTAGGTGAAAACATCGCCGAAGGCGACGGTAGCCGCCGACGCCGATTTTGATATTGAAGGAGAGGCGCTCTGGTCCTGCCGCGTCACAAGCGCCCGGGCGCGTGCCGGCTGGAGCGGGGCAACGGGCAGCATCAACATGCGCCCGTCAGGGGCGTGTAGCCCATCCGGCAGATGCGCTAGCCCTGCGGTCGCTGCCAGGCCAGATTCAGTGGTGTCTTCGCCAGCATTTCGCGCCCACTCCCGCCGGACTGCCAAATCCGGTGGCTGGGGCGCGTGCGGATTCGTTGTGTTGGATGGCAAGCGCGTCGAACGCTGATTCGAGGCAAACGAGTCGGCGCGCGTCGTCTGCACGCTGATCGCGCAAGCCAGGATCAGGGCGAGCGCGCGCGCCAGATGTCCGCGCCAGTCAGATAAGCGATTGACGTTCATGTGTCCACCTGTCGGAATGTTGTGATAGCCTTCCGCGGAAGGCATCTCCTCCCCCGTACCGTGCTGAGGAGACGCCCGGACGCGACCGCCAGGTGGCAATCAACAGCTCTATTCTCTACTCGCTCGGATAGAGGCCTCCTTAATCGATCTTTCGGGAGAACGGTTATGGACTACCGGCGCACGTCTGAAGGATCTTGCCGGCGTCGCTCTTGAACGGCTCCGCCGGATTCAACTGCCCGAATTTCTGAAGGACGGGCACGGCGTCCGGACAGCGCCCCATCTCGGCGTATGTCTTGCCCAGCGCGAACAGCGCCTCCGGCGAGTCAGGCATCAGCTCGACGACGCGCTGCAGCGTCTCAACCGCGCGATCGTATTCTTTGTCCAGCAAGTAAACGTTCCCTAATCCGATAAGCGCCTGCGGGAAATCCGGCTTCATCTCCAGCGCGCGCTCGAATTCCCGGCGCGCCGCGTCGCGCTTGTCCATATTGAGATAGGCTGCGCCTAACTGATAGCGCGTATCTGTGTCGCCGGGGTCGATCGCCAGCGCCTGCTGGAAAAGCGACACAGCCCGCTCCAGATCTCCAGTCTGATAGGCGACAACGCCCAGATTGGTCAGCGCCGGCGCATACTCGGGATCCAGTTCCAGGACCGCCTCGTAGTCCGCCTGCGCGGCGGCGTAGTGGCCGATCGCGGTGGCGCGATCGCCCGCCAGTTCGGCCTCCAATCCCAGATTGAAGCGGCTATTCCCCAGGGCGAAGCGCGCTTCGGTCAAGCCCGGATTGAGCGCCAGCGCTGCTTCGAGGTAGGGTATCGCCTGCTGCCATTGACCGGCCGAGGCTGCATCCTGTCCGGCCTGCAGCGCCGCCTCGACCGAGTCCTCGATCTTCGGGTGCGCCGCGCGCGCACCGGGATCGATCTTCACTGCTGCTGCGTAGGCCGTCGCCGCGTCGAGCAGGCGCCCGGCATCCACGGACAGGTCGCCGAGCAGGTACTGCGCCGCCGCATTATTCGGGTCCTGTCGCAGCCCGGTTTGCAGCCGCTCGCGCGCTTCCTGGCTGCGACCGGCCGTGTAATAAGCCTGTCCCAGCAAGACCTGCGCTTCTGCGCGCATCGGATCGAGGCCGACGGCCGTCTCTAGCTCGGCAATGGCCTTGGCCGTGTCGCCTGCATCCAGCGCCGCCCTCCCGGCAGCCAGGTGATCGTCGAACGCAGGCGTCGGCGTGGCGCACGCTGCGAGGGCGGCCGCCAGTACGAGTAGAAATCGGATTTTCATTCGTCCTTGCTCTTCAGCTCGAGCAGCACGACTTGCGTCTCGTCCGGCAGGCCGCTCCGATCGAGCTTGAGCATTTCCTGCTCTTCGACCTTGTCCAACCCCATCTCTTTCAAGAACTTCGACACCGGATCGAGCTTGAGGTCGGACCCTCTGAACTTGTAGTGCATGGGGATGACGATGTGCGGCTCGAGCAGGCTGACGACCTCGGCAGCCTGCGAAGCGTTCAGCGACTCGCCGCCGCCGACCGGCACGAGCAGAACGTCCACCTCGCTGAGTGACTCCTCCATCATGGCCTGTGTCGGCACGGTGTTGAGATCGCCCAAATGGCAAACCGTGAGGCCGTCCAATTCGACCAGGAAGACCGTGTTTCGGTCCGTCGCCGTCGCGCCGCTCTTGCTCGACTTGCCACCGGTTTTGCGCTCGCCCAATACCAGGCCGGTGATGAAGGCGCCGGACACTTCGTACTCGCCGGGGCCAGACAGCACCTTGAAGTCACCTTTTACTCCCTTGACATAGTCGTGATCGTCCGCAGCGTGACTCACGGTAACGATGTCGGCGCGAACGCGCGGCAGCGTCAGGCCCAAATCCTTGCCGTAGGGATCGGTCACGACCGTCGCCGCGCGGCTGCGCAGCCTGAAGCAACTATGTCCCAGCCAGGTAATCTCCATTCCCTTTCCCTCGATCCGTTCTGCGCTCGCGTGGACACACTTTCCGCTGCAAGCGCCAGGATTGCAAACAGTGAGTGGCATTATACCAAAACGGAGATCAAAAGCCAACAGTCTAACGCGTGATATAATCTCTGCTGCGCGATCGCTAACGGTCCTGCAAGCGTCCCGCAACCCTTTCCAACCAACGACGAACCAACCTGCATGAGCACCGATCGCCGCATTGCCGAATTGACGACGCTGAATGAGATTGCTGCGACGCTCAACGAGTCGCTCGATCTCCAGTCGGCGCTGCGCTCCTCGCTGGACCGGCTCGTCCGGCTCATGGGGCTGACGACCGGCTGGATCTTCCTGCTCGATCCAGACGCCTGGGATGGGCCGGCACAGTTAATCCACACCGCCGACTTCCAGTTGCCGCTTGGGCTGGCGGCGAGCGACGCCGCGCTTATGAAGTCGCACGGATGCGCGTGCCAGGACCTGTTCGATAAGGGCAAGTTTAAGAAGTCCGTGAACATCCTGGAGTGCAGCCGCATCGAGGACGCGATCGAGGCGGGCGGCGACGTGGGCGGCCTGCGCATTCACGCCAGCGTGCCGATCCGCGCGCGCGATCGCGTGATCGGCATCCTCAATGTCGCCAGCCCGTCGGTTCACCAGTTCAGCGACGAGGACCTACAGTTGATGACGGCGGTCGGCAACCAGATCGGCCTGGCCGCCGAGCGCGCGCGCCTGTACGATCTGACGCGCGCGCGGCGCGTGATCGAGCAAGATGCGCTGCTCAAGCTCTCCAACGCGCTGATCGCGTCGCGCGATATGCAAGCGGTCGTGGATCAGGTCGTGCAGGTTGTGGCTGAGGTGCTCTCGGTGGATGGCTGCGCGTTGGTGCTGGCCGTCGAGGACGAGGAGGGCGGCATTGAATTTCGTGCCAGCGTGGGCTGGGATCTGTCGATGTTGATGTTGTCGGAGGGCAGGCTGAAGTTCGGATGGCAAAGCCCGGCCGGCACGGCCTACTACACGAACCAACCGATTCGCTCCGACGATCTGCCCACCGATCCTCGGTTCCCGGACGCCGATCTCTATCAGCATCTCTCGTTTCGCTCCGTTTTGGCCGTGCCCGTCGCTCGCTCGGGTCAGGCCATCGGCGCGCTTGTCGTCAATACCCGGGCGCCGCGCCACTTCGGCGACGACGACGTGCGGCTCCTTCAGCTCATGGCGAACCAGGCGGCCATCGCCATCGAGACCGCCCGGCTCCAAGAGCGCGCGCTCGCCGAGCAGCGGCTGCGAAAGGAGCTGGAGCTGGCGCGGCAGATTCAAGCCTCGTTCCTGCCGCAGGAGCTGCCCCGCCTCTCCGGTTGGGAATTCGGCGCGTACTACGCGTCCGCGCGCGAGGTCGGCGGCGACTTCTACGATTTCATCCCGCTGCGCGATCCCCCGTCGAGACCCACCAACCTTCCCGGCGCTGTCCCGGAAGTCGGAAGCCGGCTGGGCATGGTCATCGCCGACGTGTCGGACAAGGGCGTGCCGGCGGCGCTGTTGATGGCGGTGTCACGCACGCTCGTGCGCGCGGTGACGGTCAGCGGTCGCAGCCCCGGGGACGCCATCCAGCGCGTGAACGAGTTGCTTCTCAGCGAAAGCCAGACCGGTCAGTTCATCACGCTCTTCTATGCCGTGCTCGATCCCGAATCCGCTGCGCTGCGCTTCGTCAACGCCGGGCACAACCCGCCGCTCATGGTGTGCGGCGAAGCCGTCTTCTCGCTGTGCGCGCCCGGCATGGCGCTGGGCATCATGCGGTCCATTCACCTCACCGAAAACGAGGTGCGCTTCGCGCCGGGCGACGTGCTCGTCATGTACACGGATGGCATCACCGAGGCGCTCGACGCCGGAATAGACGAGTTCGGCGTGGAACGGCTCACGCAGGTGGTGCTCGCGAACCGCGCCCGATCGGCGCAGGACATCGTGAACGCGATCGTCGACGCCGTGCACGCATTCACCGGCGGCCGGGAGGCATTCGACGACATTTCGATCGTGGCGCTGAAGCGCGCAAGCTAGGGCTTTACTCGTGCCCGACAATCCGAGCAGCCTCTGGTCGTCGTGCGCGCCGTTCGCAACGGGGACGGGACAGGTCGAGCGAACACCCGATGGCGCACGACTGATTCTGCCCACCGCGTCGAGGGCGCGCTATAGTGACGCGCAGCTCGACGACTACGCCGACCTGTCGCGCCGCCGTTTCCCGCACCGTCCGCCGCTGCGCCTCTCGCTGCGCGCCCGTTTCTCGCACCCTGCAGGCGCGCTGAAGGGCACGGCCGGCTTCGGCTTTTGGAACGCGCCCCACTTCGACCGGAACCGCGTGCCGAGTCTGTTCCCCCAGGCCATTTGGTTCTTCTTCGATTCACCGCCGTCGAACATTGCGCTCGCCTTCGGCGTCCCGGGCTACGGCTGGAAGGCGGCCTGCATCGACGCCGGCCGGCCGTCGGCATGGCCCTGGGCGCCGATCGCCGTACCCGTGATGCTGGCCTGCCGCTCGCCGAAGCTGTATCGCGCTATCTGGCCCCGCGCCCAGCGCGCGCTGGCGATCAGCGAGCGCCTCCTCGGTTGGCAGGAAGAACCTATGACGGGCTGGCACTCTTACCAGCTAGAGTGGCTGCGCGACGGAGCGCACTGGCAGGTCGATGGTTGGACCGTGCTCGAAACCGATCGGCCCCCGCGCGGCCCGCTTGGCTTCGTCGCCTGGATCGACAATCGCTGCGCGCGGGTCACGCCCCAGGGGAGTATCGGGTTCGGGCTGCTGGACACGCCCGCACAATGGATGGAGATAGAGGAAGTTGAACTGATCCGTGGTGCGTGACGAGTGACAAGTGAGAGGTGAAGTGCACTTTGTCGGTCGCCATTCGTCGCGCGTTACAGGTCGCCGCTCAAGATGCGCGGTCCCCTCGGATCGGCGCTGTTGCCATCGGGTTCCAGCGTGATGCCGATCCCATCGAAGTCCTCGGCGTTGCCCGGCATGGGGATGAACCAGATGCCCGGACCCTCGCCTGCCACGAAGGACCCTCCGCTCACACGCTGACCGTCTTTGTCGATCCACCAGCACTGGAAGACCTCCGCGCCCTCCAGCGAAGGCAGCGCGACGGCCCACACCGCCGCTTCGGAATCGGTGTAGATCAGCAGGCCTTTAGCCACGCTGCCCTCGGCTGCCTCGAGCGGAACCACGTGCGCGTCTGGCCGCCGTGCCAGCTCCAGGAACCGCGCCCGTGAGGCAGCTTGATTGTCGATCTGCCTCTGCAGCGACAGGCTCCACGCGCCAAACGCAATGACCAGCACCGCGAGCGCGGCTGCCACAGCCCAACCGACGTATGCACGACGCCGACTCTGGGGGGGCGTCGAGGGCGGCGCTGCTACGCTTCTCAGCAAGCGTGTTCTCAACTGAGGCGACGGGCTGACCATCTGCACGTTGGCTGCCAGCCCGTCGCCGATGGCTTCGTACGCGTCGAGCGAACCGGCGTGGCCGAAGCACCTGGCCAGATGCCTCGCAACCGTCGCCGCTTCTTCGGCGCTCAATGCTCCCAGCGCGTAGGCCGGCAGCAGCTCTTCGATTTCCTCACACGTCACAGTCGCTTCTTCCACAGTTCTCTTTCACCCGCTGTAAGTCGATCGCGTCACTTATTATACGTTGCGCGCGCATCGTCGGATGTGGCTAATCGACGGCATCCGCTTCCTCAAGCGCGCGGCGCAGTTTCTGCATACCCATCCGCATCCGCGTTTTGACCGTCCCCAGTGGTGTAGTCAGCCGCTCCGCGATTTCCTGCTGGGTCAGTCCGCAGAAGTAAGCCAACTCCAGCGCCTCTCGCTGCGGCTGGGGCAGTCCGGCCAGCGCCCGGCGCACGGCTTCACGCTTATACGCGAGCCACACAACATCCTCGACAGAGTCCTCCCGCGACGAGCCGGTGTCGATGCCCTGGTTCAGCTCGACGGAGGCGCCTTCTGGGCGAACGCCCAGCCGGCGCAGCTCATCGATCGCGCGGTGGCGCGTCACGCTGATCAGCCACGTGACGAAGCGGCCTCGCTCGCGCCGGAAAGTGCCCGCCGCTTGCCACACCCTCTGAAAGGAGTCGAGCGTGATGTCCTCCGCCAGTTGGCGCTGCCCGACGATGCGCATCGCGACGCTGTACACCAGGCGGCTGTAGCGGTCGTACAGCGCGGCAAGCGCCGCTTCGTCGCGCCGGGCGACCAGCGTGACGAGCATCGCATCGTCGAGCTGGGCATATTCCATACCCGGCATTGTACCTGTCCCATACCGGCGTGTCAACGCGTTTGACGGAGGGCCGTGCAGCAGGTACAATCGCCGACTGTGACGACACAGCGCTCTATCGTCTGCATCGTCCCCGACCTGTTCTTCGGCGTGAAGATCGAGAATCTCGCCCGCCAGCACGGCCTGGCCGTCGTCGCCCCATCCGACGAGCAGGCGTTCATGACGGCGCTTGCCGGAGCGTCGCTGGTGCTGATCGACGCCGGCGCGGCCGATCGACCCTGGGCCGAATGGGTGAGCGCCGCAAAGGCCGATCCGGCTACGCGCGACACCCCGATCATCGCCTTCGGCTCACACGTCGACCGCGCGCTGCGCGAGCGAGCGCTCGAAGCCGGCGTCGATCGCTACATGGCGCGCTCGAATTTCGTCGAAGCGCTGCCGGAGTTCATGGCTCGCGCCGCGCGGGAAGTCACGGACGATGCCTGCGGCGAGCCGCTGCCGGACGGCGCGCGGCGCGGCATCCACGAATTCAACGAGGGAAAGTATTTCGAGCAGCACGAGACGCTCGAGCGGGTGTGGCGCGCCGAGACACGCCTGGTGCGCAACCTGTATCAAGGGATCCTTCAAATCGGCGTAGCTCTCCTGCAAATCGAGCGCGGCAACGCGCCGGGCGCGATCAAGACCTTCGAGCGCGCATTCCGCTGGCTGGAGCCGTTTCGCCCCTCATGCCAGGGAGTTGATGTCGAGAGACTTCTACGGGAATCGCATGCGGTGTATGAACAAGTCAAACGACTTGGGCCGGAGCGCATCGGCGAAACCCCTCGCTCGAGTTACCCTCATGTCCACTTGTTGGACAAGCCTATGTAACCACCTGCGCCATCTGAAGCGGACTAAAGCCCGCACTCCAGTAGTCATCGGATAGACTCTAAAGGAGACGCGCTTGGATTTCACAAACAAAATCGCCGTCATCACCGGCTCGGGCCGGGGCATCGGCCGCGAGATCGCGCTGCGCTTCGCGCGCGGCGGGGCCGACGTCGTCGTCAACTTCTTCCGCAACCGCGCGCCCGCCGAGGACACCGCCGCCGAGGTCGAGAAGCTCGGGCGCAAGGCCGCCGTCGTCAAAGCCGATGTCGGCGTGCCGGACGGCATCGACAGGCTGATCGACGAAGCACAGAAAGCCTTCGGCGGGCTGGACATCCTGATCTGCAATGCTGCGTCAGGCTACAACCGGCCGGTGATGGAGCAGAGGATCAAGGGCTGGGACTGGACGCTGAACATCAATGCGCGCTCGGCGCTGTTTCTGTCGCAAAAGGCAGCGCCGCTGATGGAGGAGCGCGGCGGCGGTCACATCGTCAGTATCAGCAGTCTAGGCTCGATTCGCGTGTTGCCCGACTACGTCGTCGTCGGCGCGAGCAAGGCCGCGATTGAGACTGTCACGCGCTACCTGGCCGTCGAGCTGGCGCCCAAGAACATCGTCGTCAACTGCGTCTCGGCCGGCATCGTCGAGACCGACGCGCTCAAGCATTTTCGCTCGACGAAAGACGGCCACGTGCTGGTGAGCGCGGCGGAGCGCACGCCAGCCGGGCGCATCGTCACCCCGCAGGACGTCGCCAACGTCGTCGCCTTCTTGTGCACCCCGGCCGCCGAAATGATCCGAGGCCAGACCATCGTGGTAGACGGCGGGTACACTTTGCTGGTGTAAAGTGACACGCCTCACGCATCACGTTTCACTCGTCACGTTTTACCCATTCCCGCCATGACTCGACAACCTTCATCCCTCCCCCCTCCTCCCTCCTCCCTCCGTTGGTGGGGCTGGGGCAGGCTCGATCGATCGTACGAGCTGGATCGGCGGCCCAACTTCTGGCCGTTTCTTCGCAAGCGGCTGGGCGTGAGCGGCGAAGTGACTTGCCCGCCGGTCAAACTCGATGCCCTCAGCCTGTCCGAGCCGCGCTTGTCACAGCGAGACTTATCCGACCTGCGGCGCATCTTCGGCGACGACGGCGTGTGCGTCGATCGATTGAGCCGCCTCCTGCACGCCTATGGAAAATCGTATCGCGACCTGATTCGCATCCGGCGCGGCGACGTGGGGCATCCGCCCGACGCCGTTGTCTATCCAGACAACGAAGCGCAGATCGGGGAGCTGTTCACCTGGGCAAAGCGAAGCCGCGCGCGCCTTATCCCTTTCGGCGGCGGCAGCAGCGTCACCGGCGGCGTCGAGCCTGCTGAGAAACCGACCGATAGTCCGACGATCACTCTCGATCTCGCACGTCTCAACCGTGTCGTGTCGATCGATCGGGCCTCGCACACGGCGACTATGCAGTGCGGCATCCTCGGCCCCCATCTCGAAGCCGCGCTCAACGCCGAAGGATTCACGCTCGGGCACTTTCCGCAGTCGTTCGAGTTCTCGACGCTCGGTGGATGGATCGCGACGCGCTCGGCCGGGCAATCGTCTGCCGGCTACGGAAAAATCGAGGACATGGTCGAGCGTGTGCGCGCGATCACGCCGCGCGGGTGCATCGAAGTGAAGCCGCTGCCAGCGTCTGCGACCGGGCCTGACGTCCTGCAGATGTTGATCGGCTCGGAAGGCGCGTTCGGCGTGATCGTCGAGGCGACAGTGCGCATCCGGCCGCTGCCGGGAGCGCGCGATTATCGCGGCGTGCTGTTTCACTCTTTCGAAGACGGCGCCGAGGCGATTCGAGAGCTGATGCAGCGCGGCGTCGAGGTCGCCATGGCGCGCCTATCGGACAGCCGCGAGACGGAAGTTTCGATCGCGTTGGCGCGCGCGCCAGCCACGCGTGGGGCGCGCCTCGGCATGCACGCGGGTCTATGGCTCATCCACGAGCGCGGGTACGACTTCGACTCGAGCTGCCTGATGGTGCTGGGCATCGAAGGCGAGCAAGCCCGCGTGAAGCGCATCAAGAAGGCAGCGCTCGACGTGTGCAAGCGTCACGGCGGGATGAACGTGGGGCGAAGCGTCGGGCGCGCCTGGCTGCGCGAGCGCTTCGCGCTTCCCTACTTGCGTGATGACCTGCTCGATCGTGGTATCATGATTGATACGGTCGAGACGGCCACGACGTGGAGCAGCCTGCTCGGCGTGTATCACGCGCTGAATGACGCGCTGGAGCAGGCCATCGCCGCGACGGGTGCGGCGCCGCTCGTGATGACCCACGTGTCGCATTCGTATCGAGACGGCGCGTCGCTGTACAGCACGTTCATGGGCGCGCAGCGCGGCGACCCGATCGAGCAATGGTGGTCGATCAAGCGCGCCGCGACGGAAGCCATCCTGGCGCACGGCGGCGCGCTCAGCCACCACCACGGCGTTGGCCGCGATCACGCCGCATGGCTGGTCCGCCAACACGGCGCATTGGGTGTCGAGGCATTCCGTTCCTTGAAAGCGACATTCGACCCGGACGTGCTCTTGAACCCTGGGGTGTTGGGGCTGGAGATTGGAGACTAGAGATTGGAGATTAGAGGTTGGAGGTTAGAGGTTGGAGGTTGGAGGTTGAAGTTTGAGATTTGGATTTTGATCTTTGGAGTTTGGAAGTTGTCTTTAGATCCAGCCACCGATATCAACGTTTGGCGCTTCGACGCCAGCATCCTACTGGGAATGCTCGCGTTGGTCGGCGCGTATTCGTATGGCGTGATCCACCTGCGCAGGCGGGGTCTGTGGGGCGAGGAGATTGCCGGCCGTCACGTGTTCTTCTTCGCCCTCGGCGTGCTGATATTGTTCCTGGCGCTCGCCTCACCCATCGACCACATTGGGGAGAAGTATCTGTTATCGATTCACATGGTCCAGCACATCCTGATCGCGATGGTCGCGCCGCCTCTGATTCTGCTTGGAATGCCGCGCTGGATGATGCAGTGGGCCCTCGACTTTTTCCGCGTCGGCTCGCTGGTCAAATTCGTGACACACCCGGTGCTCGCCTACGTCGCCTTCAACGTGACGCTGATCGCCTGGCATCTCCCGGCGCTGTACGAAGCCGCACTGCGCAATCCGGTCGTCCACATCGTCGAGCACGCATGCTTCATCGGCACAGGCTTCCTGTCGTGGTATCCGGTGATCGACCCGGCCGGGCAGCACGCACGATTCCACCCGCTGGCGAAAGTTCTGTATCTGTTCCTGTTCGTCATCCCCAGCGGTGTGCTGGGGGCCGCGTTCTCGTTCGCGCCGCAGCCCATTTACGCGACCTACGCCGAAGCGCCGCGCCTGTGGGGCGCGACCGTCATGGGCGATCAGGCCGTCGCCGGCGGCATTATGTGGGTTCCGGGCTGGGCCGTGTACTTCGTCGCACTGTCGATCGTATTCGCGGTGTGGATGCAGCACGAGGATCGAGCCGGCGCCGAACAAGCTGACTCGTCGTCAAGGTGAGGGCCTACCTG
Source organism: Anaerolineae bacterium (assembly GCA_035693785.1). Classification (GTDB taxonomy): domain Bacteria; phylum Chloroflexota; class Anaerolineae; order Fen-1058; family Fen-1058; genus DASSFZ01. The sequence continues at coordinate 22,347 of DASSFZ010000190.1, forward strand.
AATAGGGTGGAGTTTATCCAGAGGCGTAGAGACTCAGCGGACTCCGCGCCCTCTGCGATTAGAAACCTGCCGCCATGCCCATCGCCATTCCTCCTTCGACGAAAGACACCTCCGCGTCACGGCCCTTCTCCTCGGCGACGCGCGCCGAGAACCTGGAATGGCTCGCCCGTGAGCATTTCGATATTTTGATCATCGGTGGCGGCATCACCGGCTGCGCAGCCGCGCGGGATGCGGCGATGCGCGGCTATCGCGTCGCGCTCGTCGAGAAAGAGGACTTCGCGTCCGGCACGTCGTCGCGATCGTCGAGGCTCATCCACGGCGGGCTGCGCTATCTCGAGCACCGGCAGTTCGGGCTGGTACGCGAATCGGTCGTCGAACGCGCGCGGCTGCTGCGCAACGCGTCGCGCATCGTCAAGCCGCTTTCGTTCGTATACCCCGTCTACCACCGCCGCTACCCGTCGTACCCGGTGCTCTCAATCGGGCTATGGCTGTACGACCTGATGTCGATCGGGGGCAGGCGCGCGCTGCCTCACCATCGCATGCTGCACGCCGACCATCTCGCCGAGGTCGAGCCGCTGGTCGCCACGCCCCACATTGCCGGCGCGGGCTATTATTACGACGCGACGACCGACGATGCGCGCCTGACGCTGCTCACGGCGAAGGCAGCTCACCACGCCGGCGCGATCGTCGCCAACTATGCTCAGGCCGTCGGTCTGCTGAAGGCCGGCACCAAAATCGCCGGCGCGCACGTGCGCGCCGTCCCGGCGGGCCACGAGCTGGAAGTGAAAGCCCGCGTTGTCGTCAACGCGGCCGGGCCGTGGGTCGACCAGGTTCTGGGGCTGGACGCGCCGACTGAGCGCCCTGTACTCCGCCCGACCAAAGGCGCACATCTGGTCGTGCCGCGTGCCAGACTGCCCATCCGCAACGCAATTGCGGTGCGCTCACCGCGCGACCGGCGCGCCATGTTCCTCGTCCCGTGGGGCGATTTCGCCATCGTCGGCACGACCGACACGGACTACGACGGCCGGCCGGAAGACGCCGTCGCCGACCGGGACGACTGCGCCTACCTCCTGGAAAGCGTTCGCGGATTGGCGCCGGAAGCGCGGCTCGACGAAGCGGACGTGATCAGCACGTACGCCGGAGTGCGCCCGCTCATTGCCGCCGACGGAAGACGCCCCTCGTCTGTGTCGCGCGAGCATGCAATCGTCGAATCGAAGTCGGGGCTGATCACGATCGCCGGCGGCAAGCTGACGACGCACCGCGCCATGGCCGAGCAGCTCGTCGATCGCGTCCAAGACAAGCTACTGCGCGACTCGGGCATCGCGCCGAAATTGGCGTGCCCGACAGCAAATGCGCCGCTGGCCGCGTCGGGCGACATCGCCCTGCCCGATCTGCCGGGGAAGACGGCGGCCTATCTGGTCGAAGCGTACGGCGCGGACGTCATCGAGGTCGTGCGCATTGCGGGAAGCACCGCGGGCTGGGCCGACCCGATCGTGCCGGGCCTGCCCTACCTTCGCGCGGAGGCGATCTATGCCGCCGAGCACGAAATGGCCGTGACGCTGTGCGACTTTCTCATGCGGCGCACACACATCTTGCACGAGGCGCAAGACGGCGCGCTGCTTCAGGCCGGCGCACTCGCCGCCGACATGGGGGCGATACTGGGTTGGGATGACGAACGGATGCAGCGCGAGGTTGCGGAATATGAGAAGCAGGTGATGCTGGCGCGGGCGTTCCACTAAACAGAAGACTTCGGAAGTCTTTTTGAGACTTCCGAAGTCTTGGCCATCAACTAACCTTTGAACTCTGCTTCATCCGGCAGCGAGCGAACTTCGGACTCAGGGAACGCCTGCTCGCCGCGATGGTACAGCACGTCGCTCTCGCCGTCGTATTCGTAGCGGCGCCGATACCAGCCGCCGTTGGGATTGGGGCGAAAGACCAGGTCGAACAGAATCGTGCTGGATTCGGGTATTTCCTTCACGTCGACGATCCACGCCGGGCGAGCCGGTCGCACGACGACGGAGACCTTCTTGTTCCGGCGCTGCTTCACACCGGCCATGTCCACGGCCGATGGTGCAGAAGTGGAAGCCATACACTGAGCCTCGCCTGTACGGAGATCGCACCGAAGTATACTCCAATCCGCCGATTCCGCCAACGACTGACATGTTTTGCGTGCATACTCGCGGGCTGTCGAAGGGGCGGCCTGGATCGGCACGTAGGCGTGTCTCTCGTGAGTGCTCTCAGCGTTCTCAGCGTCTCAGTAGTGTGATTTGACGATCCGGCCTGATCTGAGGTATCATAACTGCCGCTTCGAATCCGTTTCAGGGAGTATAAGACATAATGAAGGTGCTGCTCACGCGTGACGTCGACAAGCTGGGCAAGGCCGGCGCGGTCAAGACGGTCGCCAACGGTTACGCGCGCAATTACCTGATCCCGCAGGGCCTGGCGGTGTATGCCTCGCCCGGCGCGCTCAAGCAGGCCGAGTCCATTCGCAAGATGGAACAGAAACGCCAGACGCAGCTTGCGAACGAGGCGGCCACGGTCGCCGATCGGCTCAATGGCGTCACGCTGAAGTTCCAGGCGCGCGCGAGCGAGACCGGCAAGCTGTACGGATCGATCACGACCAAGCAGGTCGTCGAGGCGCTCGAAACAGAGATCGGCGCCGCGATCGACAAGCGCAAGCTCGACATGCGCGAGCCCATCCGCAGCCTGGGTCTGCACACGATCCACGTCCACCTGGCGACCGATCTGAACCCGAGCTTCGACGTGCTGGTCGAGCGCGAGACGCTAGCCGGCCCCGAAGCAGGGAGCGCCATCGAACCGGAAATGGAAGAGCAGACCGCCGAGGCCGAAGCCGAAGCATGAGCCTGAACGTGAACGCCCTGGAAACCGCCGCCGTCCATCGCCTGATCAGAACCGTGCGCTGCCCGCAGTGCGGCCACGCGTTCGACGCCGACGACGTGGCGGTGCTCGATCATCGGCCGGATGAATGGCTGCTCGACGTAGTGTGCCACGCCTGCGCGTCGCACGGGCTGGTGCTCGCCGAGATCCAAAAAGCGGCGCGCGCGCCGATCGATCGCGCCGAGGTCGAGGAGTGGCGGCGCTTCCTGCACCACTTCCGGGGTGACATGCGTGACCTGCTGGGAGAGTAAGCTGAGCCGCGTGAGAATCCGGCCATCGGCCTGCCGCGCCCGCCGATGGCTTTACCGTGCAAAGACCCGGCTATGAGCGACGTCGGCCGCCAACTGCGCAAAGCGCGCGAAGAGAAAGAGCTGAGCCTCGAGCAGGTTCAGAAAGCCACGCGCATCAAGCGCGTCTACCTCGAAGCCATCGAGGCCGATCGTCTCGACGATCTGCCCGGGCCGGTGCAGGCGCGCGGCTTCATCCGCTCGTACGCCAGCCACGTTGGCCTCGACCCCGACGCAGTGCTGGGACGGCTCGACGGCGTATCGAGCCAGGCAATCGCTGCGCCACCGCCGTCGCCGCATTTGACGAGCAAGCCAGCGGCCGGCTCGACGCGCCCGGTGGTGGCGCCCCGCCCTATCGCTCCGCCGCCCCGCCTCAGCCCCGCGCCGCGTAGCTCGACGGAATCATCGCTTCCCCTGCCCCTGCCGATTTTAATCGCCGGCGCGATCGTCCTGTTCGTCATCGGCGGCCTGCTGCTGATCCAGGCATTCCGCGCCGAAGCGCCCGCGCCGGCGCCGACGCTGCCGGCCAGCGTCCCGTTATCGGTCAGCCAGACAGTCGAGGCGACGCCGACCGCGCCGCCGATCGCGGGCGTATCGGTTACGCTGACGCCGAGCGAACACGTGTGGGTGCGCGTGACGCACGACGGTCTCACCGCTTTCGAGGGTTTCATGGAACCGGGCCAGTCCCAGACGTGGGAAGCCGGGCAGCAGGTCATCGTCGAGACGGGCAACGGCGCGGCGCTCAGCGCGACGGTCAACGGCGAAGACGTCGGCGTGCTCGGACCACGCAACCGCGTCGTCGTGCGCGCGTGGGGCGTCGAAGGCGAAGTGACGCCCGCGCCGACGGCCACTCCCGCCCCGCCCCCCATAGCCGAACCGACGGCGACACCCGCTCCTTAAGCGGAGATTAGCGATTAGAGATTGGCGATGCGCCATCGGCCATCAGCCATCTGCTACCAGCCAATGAAGTCCAACACGTTTTATCTTCTTTCCCTCGGCTGTAGCAAGAACACAGTCGATTCCGAAAGCATGGCGCAGTTGATGAATCGATCCGGCTATCGGGCTGCCTCAGAGCCGGGCGACGCGTCGATCTTGATCGTCAACACGTGCGGCTTCATCGGCCCGGCGCGCGACGAATCGATCCGCGCGCTGCGCGAGCTGGCCGAATCCAAGTCGAAGCAGCAGTTGCTCGTCGCTGCAGGCTGCCTGTCGCAAATCTGGGGGCCACGGCTCGCGCAGGAGGTCCCAGGCCTTGACGGCGTCATCGGCACACGGCGCTGGATGGACCTCGTCGAGTTCGTCGATCGCCTGCGCGGGCGGCAGCATCCCGAGCCGCTATATCACCTGCCCGAAGCAGCGAGAGTCGTCGGGACGGACGAGCACGGCGTCCTGCGCGCCGCCGTCGCCGGAGCAAGCGCATACGTCAAGATCGCCGACGGCTGCCGCAGGCCGTGCGCCTTCTGCTCGATCCCGCTCATCAAGGGGACGGCCGTCAGCCGGCCGCCGGAGTCGATCGTCGCCGAAGCTCGCATGCTCGCCAGGCGCGGCGTGCGCGAAGCCATCTTGATCGCGCAGGACCTCACCGACTACGGCCACGACCTCGGCATCGAGGACGGTCTGCCGGTGCTGCTCGAAGCGATGTGCGACGCCGCGCCCGAATTGAAGTGGATTCGCCTGATGTACGCCTATCCCGGCGCGGTGAGCGACCGGCTGATCGAAGTCATGGCGACGCGGCCGCAGGTCTGCCACTATCTCGACATCCCGCTGCAGCACGGCCACCCGGCGGCGCTGCGCCGCATGCGCCGGCCGGCGAACGTCGACTGGGTGTACCGCACGCTCGGCAAGCTGCGCGCGGCGATGCCCGACATCGCCATCCGCACCACGTTCATCGTCGGCTATCCGGGCGAGACCGAAGCGGAATTCGAGGCGCTCCTGAAGTTCGTCGAGGACTTGCAGTTCGACCGGGTCGGCGGCTTCAAGTACTCGTTCGAGCCGGGCACCGAGTCGGCCAGGCTGGAAGGCCACCTGCCTGAGGAAGTGAAAGAGGAGCGATACGAGCAGTTGATGGAGACGCAGCAGCGCATCTCGCTCGCGCGCAACCAGGCACAGGTCGGGCGGACGCTCGACGTGCTCGTCGAGGGGCACGGCGACGGACTGACGCTCGGGCGCACCTACCGTGACGCGCCCGAGATCGACGGCATGGTGATCCTGGAAGGCGAAGCGCCGCTCGGCGAGTTCGTGCCGGTGAAGATTTCCGGTGCGATGACGTACGACCTGGCCGGCACGGTCGCAATTCAGGATGCGGCCGTCGTCGGCGTCGAGCAAGTCAGGTAAAGCTCACGCGGCTACCTGACCCAGCAGGAGCATGAGCACGGCCGCGGCCAGCACCACCTCGACCACCCCCACGTCGGCGCGCTTTTGCCCGTTCGACCGTGCACACAGCAGCAGGAATCCCAGCATCAAGACCAGCACCAGCTCCATGTCGCCCTCCTCCGCGTTCGGCTCGTCTATTAGGAGAGACGGCGAAGACGGCGAAGGAGTTCCCCCGGCTGTGACGATCCGGGATGCGACGGACATCGGCGTCAACGCGATCGCTGTGGAGAAAGGACGTAAGAAGACGTATGACTTATAGAAAAATCGCTATGGAACATGATAAGAAGATCGCTCTTGTCGCACACGACAATAAGAAACGCGACCTGGTGGAATGGGCGCAATATAACCGCGATCTCCTGGCGCACCATCAAGTGTATGCAACCGGCACCACCGGCGAGATCCTGGAACAGGAACTGGGCTTCACCATCACAAGACTCCAAAGCGGCCCTTTGGGCGGGGATCAGCAAATCGGCGCCAAGATCGTCAATGGCGAAATCGATTTTCTAATCTTTTTCTGGGATCCGCTCGAACCCCTGCCGCATGATCCCGACGTCAAGGCCCTCCTGCGCATGGCCGTGGTATGGAATATTCCGATTGCCTGCAACCGGGCTTCGGCTGATTTCATGATCTCCTCGCCCCTCATGGATGGCGAGTATGATCGCCTGGTGCCCGATTATGAGGGATATCGCACTCGGAAGATAGACTGGGGCGAAGGCGCACGCCACGGCGCAGGGGACGCCGCCGAAGGCGGGGCATAATAAGGATATGACGCCAGATTACATCCCGGAGTTTTTCGCTCGTTAAGCGACAACCCGTTGCGCCCGCCGGCGCAGAACAAGCCCGGCCGTGATGAGCGCCACGGCCAGCAGAGCGCCGCCCGCCAGGAGGTAAGGCATAGGCACGTCTACGCCCGTCTTTGGTGGGACGCCCGGCTGGCTCGACAGCTTGATAATATTGCCCTTATTGTCCATCTCAAACCAGGTCGTTGAGCAGCTTGCATAATAGGTGGTTGTCGAGCTGGGACAACTGATCTCGGCGAAGAAATAGCTTCCCGCCGCGTAGTTGCCGGCCGCCAGCCCGTTCCGCACGTCACCCAGGCGGGCCGCCATCTGATCGCTGGACACCACCAGCCACGGCGCTTCGAGCGTGCCGTTACGAGTCTTGCCTGCGCCGAGGTTCTGGTTGTTTGTGGCGGCGCACGTTTTGTCGGCGGACGTCAGGCACGGCGTAGGGTCCTCGGCCAGGGCGGGCAAGACCCACATCAACGTTGCAGCCAGGACTATAGACGGGACGAGCAGCTTGAGGCACAACATCTGCTTTCTCCTATGCTCGCTTCATTTGACCCGGTCTGGCATCGAGCTTATTATCTCACAAAACGCTACACCCGATTCTATCGCCGCACGGACCTGATATGGCTCCGAACGATTCTGCAGGCGGCCAGAAGCGGCTCCTGGCAATCGGCTCCTGGCTGATTTACATCGGCATTGGCCTGCTCGTCTGCTTTGGAGGCGTCTTCGCCTACGGCTATTTTGAGACGTGGGCGGCGTTGCAGCCGCAAGCCCTGGTCTCGAATCAAGAGAATGGGCCGAAATCCGGTCCACTGACGGCGCTGCCTGGCATCTCGCCGGCGCGGCCCGCGCGCATCGAGATTCCCAGAATAGCCGTCGACCGCGCCGTCGTGACGATGGGGTTAGTGAACCGGGGTGAAGAGCCCGAGTGGGATACGGACAGCCTGTTCGCCACGTCGGGTCGACCTGACCTGGTTGGGCATCTCGAAGGAACGGCCAACCCGGGCCATCCCGGTAACATTGTGTTAGCCGGGCACAACTACAACCGAGGCGTTTTCAACTGGAGCGGTGTGTTCTATTCGCTTGGAACTCTGCAGCCAGGGGATCTGGTATATCTCGTCGACGAGAACGACGTGCGATTCACTTATCGGGTCGATCAAGTCGATCAGCTTCCGTGGCCTGCGCCATCCGCCGACGTCGCTCTGGCGCACATCAAACGCCTGGCGCCTTCGCCTGACGAGATACTCACGCTCGTCACGTGCAGCGGAGGCACGATCGCGCCGTTTCCCGCGAGGGTGTACGTCACGGCGCGCAGGGCGCTCGACCCTTAGAAACCATCTCAAAAAAAGGTAGTAACGACTTCTGTCGTCCGGCCATCAGTCTGCCGCCTTCTCGACTCGGTAACGGCACGCATCGTCGCCGTTCTGCAGGCACGCGATCTCTTTGACGGTGTGGCGCTTGCCGGTCGCCCACTCGATCGCCGCCTCCAGCACGCCGGCGGTGACGAAGCAGCACGGCCCGAGCTTCGGGTCGCGCTGCCGGAACACGCACGTACAGGCCTCGGCGACGAACATGAAATGATCGTCGTGTTCCTCGACGCGGGCGGGCAGGTTGACTTCATCGGTCGAGGCTCTGGCGATGCGATCAAGGATGAATTTCATGCGCGTGCCCTCGGGCAGCGCCTTGAGCGCGACGCCGACCATGCCCAGGATGGCCGGCCGCGACTTGAGCGTGTGCTGAAACGTGGCGTGGCCGGCGCGGCGCATCATCGCCCGCGCGCCGCGCGGACCGCCGTAGAAGCTCTCCACGGCCTGCTGGATCTGCCCGTATTCGCTGAACTTCGCGTCGCGGTTCGTGTCGTCCGGTGGGAAGTTGTCGACGTAGCGCTCCAGCCCCCCTTGCTTGAGCACCGCTTTCAAGCCGTTCTCGCCCATCACGTCCTGAAGCGCGACCAGCAGCAGGCGCAGGTTGGCGTTGGGCATGGGTCGATCTTCCATGGCTTCACTCCTCTTCTCAGTCCAGCGGTCGCTTGTCGATGACGAACAGTCCCTGGTGCGCGTTGCAGGCGACGCACTCGGTCTCCTCGACGTGGAAATTCTTGCCGCCCGTCAGCCAGTACAAACCTTCCTGCAGGATGCCCGTCGCCAGCGACCCGACCGGCCCTTCCGACTTGCGGCCCCAGCACATCGGGCAGCGCTCGATGATCCAGTAATAGGCTTTTTCGTCCTCGCCCAGGCGCACGATCTGATCGGTGAACTTGTTGAACAGCTCGGCGAACACCTCGAATCCGACCTTCATCTTCATATTCAGCGGCATGATGCGGAACGCCAGGTCGGCGATGCCGAGGATCGGGCCGAAATCCTTGAGGCCGAACTTGAACACGGCGCGCCCGGCGCGCACGGCCAGCGCGCGCCCGCCGCGCGGCCCGTACAGGTCCTCCAACGCCTTCAGCAGCGCCGAGACTTCCTCGAACGAGAAAGCGCGATCGAAGTTGTTCGGGGGATAGTTGTTGATCAGGTGCTTGAGGCCAGCCAGGTTGAGCACCGCGTTCACTCCGTTGCGCCCCATGACCTCTTCGATCGCGATCAGGATGATGCGCCCCATTTTGTTGGGGTAGTAGAACGTGGTATCCGTCCCGGGCGGGGTAGTCGACATCCAGTGCGCCTTCGCGGCCGCTCGCAGCGAGCGGTATGCCGGGTGATTTATGTCGCAGCTCTGATTATAGTGCAGGATGCGCGCGTGCGCCACGTCCGAAACACATCGAGACGCCCCCTCAAGGGTGAGCGTCTCGATGCAAAGTCGTACGGCGTCCGACGTTACGCCTTGTGCGCGGCGTCGAAGGCCTTCTTGCTGTAGTAGACCATTTTGCCTGTCAGGCCGTCCTTCACGGGATACAGATCGCCGAGCTTGATCCGCTCGCCCGTGATGGCGCAGATGTGCTTCGTCAGCTTCTCGGGATCGAGCTTCATGCGGCTGCCCACTACTTTTTCGCCGGTCTTAGCCATCAGCTCACCTCATCTCTAAACGGAATTCGGAGCTAAGTTTACCACAAAACGGACGGCCCGTGGAGTGACTTCTTAACCGCGCGCAGCCGTTCAGGTCATCACTTAATCCTCACCACAAAGGCGCGAAGACACGAAGAAGGGAATGGGCAAATCGGTTTTACAGGCAGTCGCTCACTTTACGATCTTGGTGCCTTTGTGTCTTGGTGGTAGGAAAAGACCCCTCACCGAACGGTTACCCGCTGACGAACTCGCGCAGGTACGCGTCGAACTTCTCCGCCGCGCAGGCATCCAAGTAGCGCAGAATCTCCGCGCCGTCGACGGGGTACAGCGGGTAGCACGAGGTCGGACGCGCGCCGCGCGGCGCGTGAGCCACGCACGTGACGAATAACTGCCCGACGTCGACCGGCGCATCCAGCTCGTCGACGATCTCTTCGGCAGTGACGACGACGCGGCGCGCGACCATCGACAGCTCCCGGTCGACCGCCAGGTTGCCGCCCAGCCGCGCGTTGCCCGCCCGATCGGCGATAGGGGCATGAATCACGGCCACATCGCAGGTGATTGCCGGGAATGCCGCTACTGGCTTGCCTGTGTACGGATCGTCGATGACCTTCACGTCCGGCCGGACTTTGAGCATGTCCGTGCCTACCCAGCCCGGCCCGGGCATGAAGCCGACGCGGGCCAGCGTCGCGCGCATGCCGAACGCCAGGCTGCCCTCGGACTCCTCGATCACGCGCAAATCGCCCGACGT
>DASSFZ010000191.1:0-4650 GCA_035693785.1 Anaerolineae bacterium
GCTTCGCGTGCTCGACGCTCGGCCTGGCTGGCTGGCCGATGACGGTGAGATCGTCGTGCAGATCGACCCGCGCGAATACCAGGAGACGGCGTTGGAGCACTTTGAGCCGATCGACCGCCGCCGCTATGGCACCACGCTCGTCGTCTTCTACGCGCGCAAGACATCGGGTGCTAGAGATTCCTCACTGCGTTCGGAATGACACGCTGGGGCGATGGGCGCGGATTGTGTCATGCGAGGAGGCACGTTGTGTCATGCCGAGGAGGCACGACGAGGCATCTCTACCCCGACACGCTGCGCCCGCCCGTCGGAGCAGAGATTCCTCACTGCGTTCGGAATGACACGCTGCAAGTAGCCGAGTAGTGACCATGCGATGTAGTTCCAATCCCCTCCGCTTCGCTGCGAGGGTCAATCCGCGTTTATCCGCGTTCATCCGTGTCCTGATTCTTCTCGCGCTCGCGATCGGCGTCGTCGGGTGTGGCCGATCGCCGCAGCCCATCGTGGTCGCCGCCGTCGACACAGCCACGCCCACGCCGGCCCCAACCCTGTGGCTGCCCTCTCCGACGCTTACTCCGCGCCCCACACCGACGCCGAGCGTCACACCCGCCGGCTGGAAGACGATTCAGGAAGGCGTGCAGATTCGCCAGTCGACGGCTTTCCAGGATGGCCGGGTCACGCACGTGTACGCCCTGCGCCTCGATCCGTCGCGCGTCGACGTGCATGTGCGCTACGATCCGGAGAACCCGCGCCGCGTATCTGACTGGTTCACCGCCGAGCGAACACTGGCCGCGCTCAACGCCGGCTTCTTCAGGCCCGACAATTCACCGGTCGGGCGGTGGGTAATCGACGGCATCACGTTCGGCCGCCGCCATCGCCGCATGCAGGGCGAGTTCCGCATCGGCGGTGGGGGCGTGTCCATCCGGCGCCTGAGCGAGCCAGACCGGGACGATGACGCCCGCATCGTTGCTTCGATCGAGTCGTATCCGCTTCTCCTCTGGCCCGGTGGCATTGTCAATCCATGCCTGGCCCACGCCGACGAGCGGATAGAGGGTTTAGTTCGTTCCCGCCGCTGCGTCAATTTAACCGACATGGCCGAGCGTCTCGTCGTCGGCATCGACGGCGCGGGCCATCTCGTTTTCATTCTGTTCCCATCGCAGACTTTCACGCTGCCCGGCCTCGCCCGCTGGCTGAAGCACAGCGACTTCAACCTCGACGCCGCGCTCAACCTCGACGGGGGAAGCTCGGCCGGGATGCTCGCGCAGGACGTCGTTCGGGTCTGGGGAAGGGATTCGGGTCGCGACGTGCCGGGCGCGATCGTCGTGCTACCCAGGGTGTTCGGCCTCGGCGGCGAGTCGCCATGAGACGATTCTTCGTCCTCGTCGCCACGCTGCTCGCCGGCGGATGCGCTTCGGCCGGCGCGCGCTCGCAGCTACCACCGGCAGCCGCGACATTGACCCCGTCTCCCACGCGCACCCCCGTTCCGGCCGACACCGGGTGGCAGCCGGCCGGCGACGGCGTCGAAATACGCGAGCTGGACGTGGCGCACGAGCGGACTCGCGATCGGCTGTTCATCGCCCGCGTCGATCCGGGCCGCGTCGCCTTCCGCGTGCGCTACGACCCGATTCGCCCCTTGCGCGTCGGGCAATGGCTGGCTCACGATGGAGCGAGGCTGGCAGTCAACGGCGGATTCTTCGACTCGCAGAACCGCGCGCTCGGCCTGTTGATCGCCGACGGCGTGCCGTTCGGCCAGACGTACGTCGATCTGGGCGGCTTGTTCGGCGTGCGCGAAGGGCGCGTGCAGGTGCGCTCGCTGATCGTTCAGCCATATGCGCCGGGCGAGACGTTCGATCAGATGGTGCAGTCGTTCCCGACACTGCTCGTCGACGGAGCGGTCAACGCCGACATCCGCGACGACGGCAGAACCGCGCCGCGCGCCGTGGCCGGCGTCGACCGGCAGGGGCGCGTCGTGTTCCTCGTCAGCCCGCGCCCGGCGTTCAGCGTTACCGGCCTGGCCGCCTGGCTGGCGCAGTCGGATCTCGATCTGGATTCGGCGCTGAATCTCGACGGCGGCACGTCGTCAGGGTTGCTGGTGCGCACGGGGAACGGGACCTGGGGTGTCGATTCGTGGGTGCCGGTGCCGGCGGTGATCGAGGTGCGCTAATACTCCAACCATTCCGAACGATCAACGCTGTCACTTGGACGGACAGACCCTTGAGGCTCTGGCCGGCCAAGCCACTGCCGATGACCGCCCCACCTAGTGAAGCATTTCTCACTCGGCAGAAATGACCTCAATCTCGCCCCAGCTCACCCAGGATGGGCTGCTCTTGGTCTCGATGCGAACGTAGCGAATCCCCTGCACTGGCTCAGACATGGTAAGGGTGAGCCACTGGAGATCTAGCGTTACTCCACTGAAGGTGTGCAAGACCTCATAGGCATCCCGGGTGCCCGGACCTCTTACCAATACCTGGTGAACTGTCTCGCCATCTGGGCTTTGACCGACGAGCAGTCGCAGCTCCGCAATAGTGTAAGACTCGCCGAGATCGACCTCGATCCACTGTGGCGCGAAATCCCCGGCTCCCCAAAAAGTTTCCGTGTTGCCGTCGACTGCCTTCTCGGCTGGAGATTGGGCCGACCTTGAAGCCGACATGGACTTGCCGTAACCCACGTTCGCTCCAGGACCTTCGGTGCGGACGCCCAGGTTTGGCTTGTCCTCGAAGTAGGCGTTGACGAACCAGGTGAAGGTGTAAGGCTCTGTCTCGGGCAGGGTTCGGTCGGGGTGATCAGTCCAGGATTGAAACAGGACATGGTCCGGCTGTCCACCGGTAATCAGCTCGTAGGTTTTCACTCGCTCCCCGGCGGAGATCAGCCAGGCTTCGTCGGTGAGCGCACGCCCGTCTCCCATGTAGATGATGCCGAACTCGATGCCCCATCCTCTGGCGAAGTCCTCCAGTTCTTTTGCAGCCTCGGGCCAGTCGGCGCGGCCGAAGTCGACATCCAGGTGGAAGAACGCGAGGTCGTAGCCATTAACCTCGCGGAAGATACGCAGCCAGTTCTTGTAGTCTTCGACGTCGACATCTCTCCACAGAGGCTCCGTGTCGCCCACAATGAGGTCCGGAAAGATGGTCCTCATGCCCTGAATGTAGGCACCAACCTCACGCGCCACCCGTTCGGGTGACCACTGACAAGCTTGCGGCCCGTCGTAAATGCTGGCAAAGGCAAACGGCTCATCAAGCGCAATAAACGATAACGTGCCTCCGGCTGCCTTGATCCGGCGCGCATCACGAATCCCGCTTCTCAGAGGCCCACCGAAACCCTCGATCCCCTGCCCGCAAGTCGAGGTTGGCTCGAGGGGGCCTGCTTCCATTGCCAATGCAATACCTCGCCGGTTCAAGTCAGCGACTGCCTGCTGGAGTTCGGCGTCGCTGGCGTGAACGTTCCAGGGGTCCGTCCCCACCCATTCTCCGTATAACTTGAACACGTGAATCCGATTGGCGGCCTGGGCCCACGGTGCGTCCGGATTGAACAAGTCGATGAAGTCCTCGGCGCCAATGAAGGGCCGCCCCTCGTCCACGCTTAGAGGTGGCAGGGGTGCAAACCAGATCAAAGGACGCTGAGTTAGATCAGGCGTGGCAACCGGCGTCGGTGTTGGTGGGCTAGGTGTTGGACTGTGTAGATTAGATATGGGGGTAGGTGGGATATCAGTGGCAGTTGGTGGAAGCGGCGTCGGTGTGACTTGAGAGCCATTGCATCCACTCAAGAGCGCGAGAACCAATGCAAAGCAAATCTGTTCTAGGAGTTTCTGCTTCGTGCGGCTCATGGTTCGTTGAGCCTCTATGAACGACCTAGATTAGCCCCACGTCAGAAAACTGGGGGAAGCCGCGCCAATACAGTCCCCAGCCGGCGAATAGGAGAAAGGCCACCAGACAGGCGACGAAGAAGAAGGCCAACACGGGCTGCTGCGCGAGCCTTCTGCGTCCCCGGATCAAGGTCAACCCGACAACGATGATAGCGAACGGCAAACCCACGACCACGGTCTGCCCTTCGAGAAAGATTGAGAAATAAGAAAAGCCATAGATGATGCCTGCCAGGAGGGTTGCCCACCAGGTCGTCGCCAGGCCCGCGGGCTGGCGCCATTCGCGGTAGATCAGCAGGGCCGCCAGGCCCAACATGCCGACATGCCACAGGTAATGCCCCAACTGTTCATCGAAAAAATATGTAAGGTGGTAGATGTCCGTCGCCTTGACGTCAATGACCTGGTTGCGAGCCAGACTGTTAATGAGGTTGTTGATGGAATTGGCCGACAGATGTAGGCCCTGCCCTTCCACCCAGAGAGCCGCCAGCACCATGAAGGCGATGTCTTCGGCCAGGCTGGATGTGCCCTTGGCAGAATACCTGAACAGTAGCCAGTAGACTGGAATGAGTACGAGGGGCGTCAAAACGTCGAAGGCATCCTGGTAACTCAGCAGTGGATACAAGGGGAACTCGACCCTCAAGAAAACCAGGAGAACGATAAAGACCAGCGACAGGATTGCAAAGACCAGCGTCAGAATAGATAAACGTTTCATCTTGGACCCGCCATCATGACTTTAGGTCGCCCTGTTGTTCATTTCATGGGCGTGGTAACTGATACGCTTCGCCCAGCAATTGATCCAG
>DASSFZ010000192.1:0-3867 GCA_035693785.1 Anaerolineae bacterium
AGATTCCCTATATGTATATTGACTATATCCGCTCAGGCGACGCAAGCGAGATTCCGCGCGTCCTGTACCACAACGCCGTCGACGTCCTATCGATGGTATCGCTTTCGACGCGGCTGATGACTCTGTTTGCCGCATCGTCACAGGGCGACTCAGGCTCAGCGGACGGGACGCTGGCCGCCGGCGACTGGCTGGCGCTGGGTAGGTGGCACGACGATTCCGGCCGGGTCGCCGAGGCCGAAGCGGCGCTGCGAGCCTGTCTCGCTTCGCGCCCGGATCTGGAGACCCAGACGCGTGCGCTTCACCGGCTCGGCTTTCTGCTCAAGCGCACGGAGCGGCACGCGGAGGCGCTCGGTGTGTGGGAGGCTCTCAGCGCGTCGCAGACGTGGGAGGGCGCCGAGGCATGCGTCGAGGTGGCGAAGCATTACGAATGGCGCGAGGTCGAGCCGGATCGCGCTCGCGCGTGGACGCGCCGGGCCGTCCGGATCGCGCGCAGGCTGCCGGCCGGATATGCGCGCGATCGCCTGAAGGCCGAAGTGGCTCATCGCCTGGATCGGCTCAATCGGAAATGCAAATGACTGTATGAAGAGGCTCGCGTGAACATCCTGCTCCTCGACGTCGACGGCGTGCTGGTCGACGACCGTGGCTATCGCGCCGGCGTCGTGGTGACGATTAATCACTACAGCCGCCTGATGGGGCAGGGCGATCGCGCGCCCGATGCGGCGGCGATCGAAGTGTTCCACGCGCACGGCTTCACGAACGAGTGGGACATCTGCCCACTGGCGATCGGCATCCTGGTCACGGCTGCGCTGAAAGAGAACCCCGATCTGGCGCTGGCCGCCGCGCCATTCGACGACTTTCTGTCGCAGTTTCGATCGGCCACGATCGGCCCCATCGACTATCGGGACTGGATCGCCGCCACGGACGACTGGTCCGGCCGGCCGGCCGAGCGCGCGATGGGCGCACTGGCCCACGTGTTGAGCGGCTTGCCCCTCTCCAAGTCCGCGCGCGCAAGCCTGGCCGTGGCCTTTTCCAGGCTGCTGGGCGACCCCTACGACTTCGTGAATGCGCCGGTCACACAGTTGTTTCAAGAGCACGTCTTGGGCTCGACGATGTTCGAGGAAGTTTACCACAGGCGCCCGCGCTTCGATCTGCCTTCGCTGCTGTTCGACGAAGATCGGGCTGCGTTGAGCGCTTCGGCGCGGGCGACGCTGCTGGATTTGATGTCGCGCGCCGGCGCGCGGGTTTGCGTTTACACGTCACGTCCCAGCCTCCCACCCACCGACGTGCTGGATTGGCTGGGCAACGCCGATCGCGCGCCGGTCGGCTATTCTCCGGAGGCCGAGCTTGCGCTGCGGCTCGTCGGCCTGACCGATCTTCCCCTGATTGGAATGGGGCGTATGCAGTGGCTGGCGCGCCGCGTCGGCTCGAAGGTGGAGTACCTCACCAAGCCTGCGCCAGTGCAGGCACTGGCTGCTATCCTGAGCGCCATATCCTGCCGCGAATCCGAGTCTCTGGAGGTGGCGTACCGGTTCGTATCCGAAGGTGAATCGGTGCCGCTCATGTCGCGCATGTTCGAGCAGCCGGTCGACCTGTGGGTCGTGGAAGATGCGACGCCCGGCCTGCACGCGGCTGCGGGCGCGGTCGATCTGCTGGGGAAGCACGGCGTCAGCGTGCGGCTGCGCGCGCTCGGCGTATCTTCCGGCGGGCCGAAAGCCGAGGCGCTCGCCGGGCCTTGCGAAGTCATCGTGCCTACCGTCAACGAAGCGATCGCCTACATCGCCGAACAGATTCAGGCTGCCCGACCATAACCTCCCAAGCCCCGATTACCAATCCCCAATTACCCATCACGCTCCTCCACTACCTCCCCGTCCTTGTCACAAATCCGCCGCGATGCTACAATGTCGAGCCGTCCCACACGACGTTGAGCGATTATGATACGCACCGCGACTGCCCTCCTCACACTCGCCGCTCTCGCCTGCGCGTGTGCATTGAGCGACCCAACGCCCGCCCCGACGACTCCACCCCTTCCGACCGAAGCGCCGACCGCTACACCCGAACCGACACTCTCGCCGACGCCGACGCCGGTTCCGATTGGCGTGTACGTCGCCCCATGGCTCCCTTCTGGTCTCAAGGCGCACCTGGACGACACGTTAGCTGCGCTTCCGAATGATTTCTTCCCTGTTCCAGACGCGTCCGGCGCGAGCGTGAGAGTCGGCTACAGCGCTCCCGCCGGTTTGCCAGCGCTTGGCCGGCAGGTGTTCGGCCTGGTCGCCGCATTTCCGACAGTCGCCGACGAAGCCACCTGGACTGAGGTGGAAGCATCTTGGAAGGGAGCGCCTGGCGCGCAGCACAGCCCGCTCCGCATGACGCCGAACACTTACGCTGCGCTCAGTACGCGCCTGGGTGAGGCAGCGCCCGGCGCGGTCGAAGTGCTTGAGGCCGATCGGATCGCCGATGCACTGTGGGCTGACCGCGATGCGTGGGGATTCGTCCCCTTCGACGAGCTTGACCCGCGTCTGAAGGTGTTGTACGTCGACGGCCGCTCGCCGCTGCGGCGCAACCTCGACCTGGCTGCTTATCCATTGGTTACGGACGTCGTGTTGAGCGGCGACCTGAACGAGGCGGCGAAGCTGCAAGCGGCATTCGGTGAGGCGTACACCAATCGCGACGAGTCGCGTATGACGATCCTGGGCATGACGGGCGTCACCGCGCTCACTCGCGATCTGGCGTGGATGATGGAGCAGAACGGCGTGCTGTGGCCGGCGGAGCACATCCGCCCCTGGCTGGAAGAAGTCGATATTCTTCACGTCAGCAACGAAGTGTCGTTCACCCCGAACTGTCCGGCGCCGATTCTCGGCACAGGCTCGGTTGTGTTCTGCTCCGACCCCAAGTATTTCGACCTGATCACCAGCCTGGGTGTGGACGTGATTGAGAATACGGGCAACCACCTGAACGATTGGGGCAGCATGCCCTTCTCGTACACGCTCGATCTCTATGTGCAGAACAACATCCCATATTTCGGCGGCGGCTACAATCTAGCCGACGCGGCTCGACCGATCACCATCGAAGATCACGGCAACCTGATCGGTTTCGTCGGCTGCAATCCCAACGGCCCCGATATCGACTGGGCCACTGATTCGTCGCCAGGCTCGTATCCTTGTCGCGAGGGCGGCGGGATCGATTTCAGCAGGGTCAAGCCGCAGATCGACGAACTACGCGCGCAAGGCGCGCTGCCAGTCCTCACCATCCAATACTGGGAGTTTTACACCTACGAGCCTACCTATCAACAGGCGCTGGAGTTTCGCCAGGCGGCGGAGCTTGGCGCGGCGATCGTCAGTGGCAGCCAGGCTCACCATCCGCAGGGCTTCGACTTTGCGAGTGGCGCGGTGATTCACTGGGGCCTGGGCAACCTGTTTTTCGATCAGTCTGCGACGGCGGGTCAGCGCCAGGGATTGTTCGATCGGTATGTGATTTACGACAATCGGGTGCTCAGCCTGGAGGTGTTGACCTTCATCCGCGAGCATTACGCTCAGCCACGGCCGCTCACACCAGCCGAGCGCGCCGACTTGCTGTCCGTACTGTTCGCGGCGAGCGGGTGGTGACTCGGAGGTTGCACAAACCCGACTCAAACTTCTGATTCGCCTTCGCGCGCCAGCCGGTAGCCGACGCCACGCTCGGTGAGGAACAGCAGGGGGTGGTTGGGATCCTTTTCGAGCTTCTGGCGCAGATACCAAATATACAGTTTGAGGTAATGTCTTTCGTCTTTATACGTGGGACCCCAGACTTGCTCGAGCAAGAACTGATGCGTGAGCACCTTGCCTTCGTTTCGAATCAGTGTCGCGAGTAGCCGGAACTCGATAGGCGACA
>DASSFZ010000193.1:0-6042 GCA_035693785.1 Anaerolineae bacterium
GTATTGTTGTCGGTGTGGGCGGCGACGCTGCTTTGGCAGAAAGCCGTCGGCCGGCCTCTCAATGACGCGGATATTGAGACCCGCTGGTATTGGTACCCGATTCTGCTCTGCGGCTGGTGGGTGCTCGGCTGGCTCAACGACCTCTACGACATCCCTTCTTCAGACGACAGAATCTCAAGTATCGTGCGCGTCGTCATCACCGGCGTCCTGATTCTCGTCATATATATGTTCATTTTCTTCCTGGCTCCGCGCCTCCTGCCGCGCCTCTTTTTCGGCTACTTCCTGTTGGTCGCCCTGCCGGCGATCATCCTCTGGCGCTGGATGTATGCCACCCTCTCCAGTGCCCCGGCCTTCCGGCGCCGCGTGTTGGTCATAGGTGGAGAGGAGGCAGGGCAGTTTATCGCCAGTGCGCTCAAGCGACATACGTCTCAGTATCAGGTGTTGGGCTACGCCGATTTATCTGACTTGTTACGCCAGCGTCGAATCCATCAGATCGTGGTGGCCAGCCCGCACGAGTTGGAAGATGGTCTCGTGCAATTGCTAATCGACTGTCAAGCGCAAGGATTTCGCGTGCTGCAGATGCCCGACCTGTACGAAAAGCTGTACCGCAGAACGCCCATCCAGCACATCGAAAATAGTTGGGCGCTGGACGCGATACACAGCATGCCTGTCTTTGACACCATCCCTGGCGCCATCAGGCGCCTGCTCGACGTGGTGTTGGGGCTGGTCGGGCTTCTGGTTTTCATTCCGATCTTGCTGCCGGTGGCGCTTGCCATCCGCCTGGATTCGCCCGGGCCGATTTTCTACCGCCAGACGCGATGCGGCCGCGCCGGCGTGCCGTTCTCGATCATCAAATTTCGCACGATGCGCACAGATGCGGAGAAGGATGGACAAGCGCGTTGGGCGACGCAAGGTGACGCGCGTATTACCCGCGTCGGATATATTCTGCGCAAGACGCGTCTGGATGAACTGCCTCAGGTCATCAACGTGCTGCGCGGAGAGATGAGCGTGATCGGTCCCCGCCCGGAGCGTCCGGAATTTGTCGAGGAATTACAGCGGGCGATCCCCTTCTATCGCACACGGCTGCTCGTCAAGCCCGGACTCACCGGCTGGGCACAGATTCATTATTCGTACGGAAACACCGTGGAAGACGCGTTGATC
Source organism: Anaerolineae bacterium (assembly GCA_035693785.1). Lineage (GTDB taxonomy): Bacteria > Chloroflexota > Anaerolineae > Fen-1058 > Fen-1058 > DASSFZ01. The sequence continues at coordinate 1,162 of DASSFZ010000193.1, forward strand.
AAGCTGCAATACGATTTCTACTATCTGCGCCACTGGTCGGTGTGGCTCGATCTATACGTTGTTTTCCGAACGTTTGCCACCATGTTGAAGTTCAAAGGAACGTGATTCATGGCCGCCGGAAGCCTCAGATCAGCTCCAATGCCCGATCGTCGATCCCCTCCATTCAACCCGGCGGGCCGTGTTTTCCTGGTGACGGGTGGCGCGGGCTTCATCGGGTCGCATATCGTGCGCCGGCTCGTCGCTGGCGGGGCGCAGGTGCGCGTGCTGGACGTTTTCTCCACCGGGCGGCGGGAAAACCTCGCGGACGTGATGGATCGGATCGAGCTGATCAAAGGCGACATTGCCGACATGGCGACGGTGCGCCGGGCCGTGGCGGGCGTCGAGTATGTTCTTCACCTGGCCGCGCTGGTTTCGGTGCCGGAGTCCATCGACCACCCGGAGCGCAACCTGGCCGTGAACGTCGTCGGCACGCACAATCTGCTGCTGGCTGCTCGCGATGCCGCCGTGCACCGGGTCGTCTTCTCATCCTCGTGCGCCGTTTATGGTGAGCACACCTCTCTCCTTCACGAGGAGTTAACGCCGTGGCCGCTCTCGCCCTACGCAGCGGCCAAGCTAAGCGGCGAACAATTGTGCCGCACTTTCACGCATGTCTATGGCTTGCCGACGGTGTGTCTGCGCTACTTCAACGTGTTCGGCCCTTCGCAGAACGCGCAAGGCACCTACGCCAACGTAATCCCACGCTTCATCACGGCGATGCTCGGCGGCAAGCAGCCGGTGATCTACGGCGACGGCCACCAGTCGCGCGATTTCGTCTACGTCGCCAACGTCGTCGAGGCGAATCTGCTCGCCTGCAGCGCACAGGCGGCGATCGGCAGCGTCTTCAACATCGGCACCGGCCGCGAGACGAGCCTGCTGGAACTCCTGGCGATGCTCAGGGAGATCATGGAACTCAAAGCGCAGCCGGTCTTCGCGCCGCCGCGTGCCGGCGACATCGCCCGATCGCACGGCGACATCTCTCTTGCTCGCGCAGTGCTCGCCTACCAGCCAACCGTCGACCTCGTCGAAGGCCTGCGCCAAACGGTTGTGTGGTACGATAAGCGGGTTATAGGCTCCCGGGCACAGGTCAGAGCTCAGCCCCTATCAGGCCGAATCAGAAAAATGCCGCAATCAGTTTGATTTGAGTGTGACCAAGACCCCATTTTCAGTTAGCATCGATGCCCCTGCCTCATGAATTCGGTGTGCTCCCTCGGCCCTGATTCATGCTCTCACAATTTTCTTACCGAATTCTGACGAAATTACCATCTTTTTCATAGTAGCATGTAGTCCGATCACAACGTTCTTCGGCTGGCCTGGGTGAAGACAAGCGCAGCCGGTGTGCTCATCTTCGTTTCCGTTGACGCGACACAGTGGGGTCGCGCGACTATCACATCACTGTGCGCTGCGGGGTGCTTCGCAAGGAGCCGCCTCGGCTGGGCTTCTCCGACAGCCTGCCGGCGAAGGAATAACGAGAGGTGCGGTATGAACGACTTCGTAGAACTACGTCGATACATAACCGTCGTCATTCGATGGTTGTGGTTGATCATTGTGGTGGTGGCAGCGGCCTCCGCCATCGGTTACGAGGTTAGTCGAAGGCAGCCGCGTGTTTACCAGGCTTCGACAACCCTGATTGTGGGTCAGTCTATCCAGATTGCCAATCTGGAGAGGAGAGACATTGAGGCTAGCCAGCTTGTGGCTCAGACCTTTGCTGATATTGTCCGGCGCCAGCCGGTATTGCAAGGAGCCGTTGAACGGCTGAACCTGAATGAGTCGTGGCAGGCGTTGAGACGACGGGTGCATGGTAATCTGGTGGAAGGCACCCAGCTACTTGAAGTAAGGGTTGAGGCCGACTCGCCGGGCGAGGCCGAGATGATCGCAAATGAGATTGCGCATCAATTGATTCTGCAGAGTCCCACGGCCCAACAGATCCCTGAGAACGAAGCCCGCCTGGAGTTCGTGCGCCAGCGGCTTGAAGGCTTGGAGGCGAACATTAATGCAGGGCAGGCCAAGCTCGTGAATTTGGAAGCGACGATGGCATCTGCGTCGTCTGTTGAAACGAAACAGGAGCTGCAGCTTCAAATCGATGCTATGGAGAGTCTGATTGCCGAGTGGCAAACAAGTTACACGCAATTGCTGCTTTTTAGTGAAGGTCGGGACATGCCTAACTACCTGGCCATCGTTGAGACGGCTCAAGCTGATCCCACGCCGGTTCGCCCTCGGATTCTGTTGAATACGGTCCTGTCCGGCGCGGTTGGCCTCTTTCTGGCCCTGCTCGTGGCTTTCGCCTTCGAGCATTTGAATGACACCGTGAAGTCGGCCGAGGATTGGGCGCAGGTGACGGGCGCGCCGGTCCTCGGCGGCATCGCCAGGTACAAGACGCCGCGTGGCGCCGGCCGCCGGCGGCTGATCGTCCAGGCGCAGCCCCGCTCACGCGCCGCCGAGAACTATCGCGTTTTGGCGACCACCAAGCTGCTGTTCTCCAAGAGCGGCGACCGATCGTCGCACTCCGTGTCACTGCGCTCGCTGCTAATCAGCACCTCGCAGGTCGATAATGATATCGGCGAGGTCGAGGTCGCGGCGAATCTGGCCGTCACCCTGGCCCAGACCGGCAGCCAGATTATCCTGGTGGATGCTAACCTGCGCCGCCCGACCATCGGCCAACTGTTCGGCATCGTCGAGCAAGGCGGCCTGACCGACGTGCTCGCCGGCCGGTCTGCACTGCCGGAGCTCGTATCGGTCGACTGGGCGCCCGGTCTATCCATTCTACCCACCGGCCCAGTGGCGTCCGACGATCCCTTCGAACTACTGGCCTCACCTCGCGCGGTCAGCTTGGTCCAGCAGTTGAGCAGCCAGGCCGACCTCGTCATCATCGTCGCGTCGCCCGTGTTGTCGTTCGCCGATAGTCTGATCCTGGCGTCGTCCGTTGACGGCGTGATGCTGGTGGAGCGCAGTGGCGCAACCCGTCGCAAAGATGCGAGCAACGCGGCTCAAAGATTGCATGCACTCGGCGCCGATATTGTCGGCGCTGTCCTCCAGGAAGGTCGCCACCGCAGCGCGTTCGGCGCGCGTCGTGGCAGGACCGTCCGCAAAGCGGCTGGCAGTGTCGTTGCGGGTCTGCGCTCGCTCGGCGCCCATCTCGCCGGCGCTGTCCTCGACGGCCTGCGCCGCCTCGGCGCGCGCTCCGGCCAGGTGCGAACCGTGAAGCGGTGAAGCCGGGTCGTCGGGGAACAAGTCGTCGCTTCAGAGACATTCGATCAACGCTCCGGCGGTGATGAATGGCACTTTGTAGCCGAAGTACCCCTGTCACCCGACAAGATCAATGTTGTACGTATGCACTGTCAGGGTGAAGCGCCTTGCCTCGCCGACGCTTTGCATCTCCGTTCCCGGGCTCGCTATAATGATGGTTCATCCGCTGAGAAAGTAACACTACAACCTCTGGATGGCATCATTCTGGCGCGCCTCAAAGGGCCTGATGTTTATTTGCCTCTCATATTGAAAAAGTAGGAGGAAGATAGTCATGGGACGTGAACTAACAAAACGCCATTCTGTATTGTTTGAGAGAAAAGTGAAAAACCCATTTCCATTTGTTCGTGACATATATAAATATGGCAAATCCCGCGAACTCGCATCATTCATAGTTTGGGAGTTATTCCATAGATTAGGGTTGTTTCCGAAACGGAAATACTTGAAATTTAGCAATAGTGAGGCGTTGACATTCGAGAACGAAAGCTTGAACGGTTTGGGTTTTAGCGAAAAACTAGATCGCTTTTTCAGAAGCCGAGGGCTAAGCGTTATTCGTACCGATCACAATTGGAAACTTCTATTTATCAACAACAATAAGGAGATCGTTGGCTGTCTAGATTCAGACGATAGAGACCTGTATAAAAGCACAGATAATGGAAAATCAATAACCTTCATCAAGAGATTCCCCGCAAAGATTAAGTCCATATTTCTCTCCAGCCGGAACACAATCTTTGTATGCATCGAAGGAGCTGTTTATAGAAGTTCAGACAACGGTGGCTCGTTTGAGAAGTCACTGGATCTGGGTTCTTCGGAAAGTTTCTTCAGACATAACAATGCAATGACAGAAACACCGGACACGACATTGATCATAGGAGAATATGGTAATGTTTGGGACAAGAACGGTTGGAGGAAGCTGGCCTATCTCTATTTTAGTTCTGATGAGGGAGAAACGTGGGAACGGTCAGGTTTCTTAATAAGCAAGGGCACCAATAAGCATGTCCACCTTGTTAAGTACAGCAAATTGCTTAACAAGGTATTCATGGCAGATGGTGATAACTACAAAAAGCTATGGGTATGTGATTCATCAAGCGCATCTGATTTGACGAACCCTGATAAATGGAGGCCTGTCAATAGATTCCATATCCAAATGGGCGGGTATACCTCCGTCGTGGAAAATGGCGAGAAGATTCTATTCGGGACAGATTATCAGGGTGGAACCAATTTCATTGTCGAGACAAGAGATGGCAAGACGTTCGAGAAGATCGTCGTGCCCGATCCTTATCGTCGAAGCCCGATCGATAATATGGTCCAAAGGAAGTCGAAAAAGGGGAGCGAAATATGGGCGAATCTACCTTATTCGACAGCGAATACAAAGTGTTTATTAACGTATACGGCAGATGGTGGGGCAAGCTGGAACAAAGTCATTGAGTACAATCGAGCCACTCACAAGGTTTGGCTAATAGGCTCATCGAATGAAATCGCAGAGGAATTGTATTTTTCGATTGAGAACTCGAAAACTTCCGATAGAGTTGTGTATAAAGTTGCTGACCCCTAAAGATGACAGGACTTTGGCAACAGCTATATCTGGTGTTCGGAGTGCAG
>DASSFZ010000194.1:0-5126 GCA_035693785.1 Anaerolineae bacterium
CGCATTGGCCCAGGCCGATGTCGGCATGGCGATCGGGTCAGGCACGGACGTGGCGAAAGAAACCGGCCACGTGATCCTGATCAAAGATGACCTGCGCGATGTCGTCGTGGCGCTCGAAACCGCCAAGGCCACCATGCGCAAGGTGAAGCAGAACCTGTTCTGGGCTTTCGTCTACAACACGCTAGGTATCCCCATTGCCGCCGGGCTGTTGTACCCTGCCGGTCAGTTGGTCGTCAGCCCCGAACTGGCGGCGGCCTTCATGGCGTTCAGCTCGGTATCGGTTACGCTCAATACGCTCTTGCTCAAGCGTTTCACGCCGTCGACGCGGCGGGGCGAAGGCGGGCCGTTGGGGCACACCGATTCGCGCAAGCCTCAACTAACGGCGGCCGCTGCAGGAAAATGACAGGAGAGGCCCAATGGAACACGAACAAGTCGAGCGAGAAATAGTGCGCAGATCCGCGCTGATCTACCTGCCGATTTCGGCCGGCGCGGCGCTGCTGTTTCTGATCGCGGCGAGCGCCTTCGGCGACTATCCGACGGTGGCGCGTGTGGGTGGCATGGTATGGGTCGGGTTGCTCAGCCTGATCGTGTCGATGCCGACCGTCACCTCGCGCGTCAAGAAGCAGTGGCGCGACAAATCTTTACACAATCTTTAACTTGCCTTCACGTGACCTTTGAGCAGGCCGGTTAAAGTGAGGCCATCAATTCAGGCTGAAAGGAAGATCGACTGGAGGCAACCATGAACAGGACTTTACGCTGGACACTGATTATCGTCGGCATCGTCGTCGTGGCGGCGGCGCTGGTGTGGAGCGGCGTGCTTATCGCGCGCGGCGCTTCGGGCTGGGCCGGCTATGGTCCGACCATGATGGGCCGCTCCTACGGTTACGATCCGGACCAGACCGGATCGACCCAGGTTCCCTACGGCTATGGCATGGGGCCAGGTATGATGGGCTACGCTCAGACCTACTCCGGCACGCTGCCCCATGGCCCTGGCATGATGGGGGGTGGCATGATGGGCGGATCGGGGATGATGGGCCGCGGCATGATGGGCGGATATAGCGGCAGCCTGTACGGCGTCGAACCCATCTCGCTCGAACAGGCGCGGGTCGCTGTCGAGGATTACGTCGCCGGTCTCGGCAATCCCGACCTGATCGTCGGCGAAGTGATGGTCTTCGACAACCACGCTTACGCGCAGATTGTCGAGAAGAGCACCGGTATCGGCGCGCTGGAAGTGCTGGTCGATCCGGTGACGCTGGCCGTCTATCCCGAATACGGTCCCAACATGATGTGGAACCAGAAGTACAGCCCGATGGGCGACTTCGGCGGTATGATGGGCGGCGGCATGATGGGCAGAACGTGGCCTCCTCAGACGTCCGGCCAGATGCCGGTCAGCGCCGGGGATGCGATCCAGGCCGCGCGGAGCTACCTGGACACCAATCTGCCCGGTACAAAGGCCGACGAACGCGCGACCCCGTTCTACGGCTACTACACGCTCGATATCCTGCGCGATGGCCAGCCGGTAGGCATGCTCAGCGTCAACGGGTACACCCGGCAGGTCTTCGTTCACACCTGGCACGGCGACTTCGTCGAGATGAGCGAAGAGTAACAGGACGCGGATGAACGCGGATAAACGCTGATAAGGACGTAGGTGAACAGACCGGGCCGTCTTTGCCCGGTCGTTGTTTTCGGATAGAATGCGTGTCATACCTTTGTCCCCTTGAGGAGCATGGCGTGTCCTCCACAAAGATTCTATTGGTCGATGACGAGCAGAGCATCCTCAACCTGGCGACCGCCTATCTACAGAAGGAGGGCTACGAGACGTACACGGCAATGGACGGGCCATCCGCGCTGAAAGCCGCGCGCGCCTTCAGGCCTGACCTCATCGTGTTGGACATCATGCTGCCGGGCATGGACGGGTTGGAAGTGCTATCGCACCTGCGCCGCGAGTCGGACGTGTACGTCATCCTGCTCACGGCCAAGTCCGAAGAAGCCGACAAGGTGATCGGCCTGTCGGTTGGCGCGGACGATTACCTGACCAAGCCGTTCAGCCCGCGCGAGCTGGTTGCCCGCGTCAAGGCTGCGCTGCGCCGGCTGCGAACCGGCGCAAGCCTGCTATCCGGCGAGGTGCTGGCTTTCCGGCACGTTCGCATCGACACCGGCAGTCGCCAGGTATGGCTGGACGACGAGCCGGTGGAACTGACGACGATCGAATTCGATCTGCTGAAGACGCTGGCCGAGCATCACGGCAAGGTGCTCAGCCGCGAGCAGCTCCTGGAACGAGTTTGGGGCTACGATTATTACGGCGAAATACGCGTCGTCGATGTGCACGTTGGGCACATCCGCCAGAAGTTGGGCGAGCCGTTCATCGCCACGGTGCGAGGCGTGGGCTATCGCTTTGAGGACGAGGGAGTGGGATGATTGCGAGTCACATTCGACGGCATCTGGGCTGGAAGATTTTTCTGTCGTACCTGATCGTGATTGTCGTGGGCGTCGCAGTGCTGGCGACGGCTGCGAACTTCGCTGCGCCCGGCGCGTTTCAGCGCCATATCGCCGGCATGGACTCGATGATGATGGGCGGGCAAATGATGGACATGGGCGACCTGCTCGCCGACTTCCGCGGTGCAGTCAGCGAGGCGCTGACGCTGGCTGCATTGGCGGCGCTCATCGGAGCCGTCGCGGTCAGCCTGTTCGTCAGCCGGCAGGTCGTCGCTCCGGTGCGCGCCATGACGGCGGCCACCCAGCGCATCGCCGGTGGGCACTACGGCGAGCGCGTGCGTGTATCCGGCGACCCGGCCAAGAATGAACTCGACGAACTGGCCCAACTGGCGCTTCACTTCAACCAGATGGCCGACAAACTGGAACGAACGGAGAGCATGCGCCGCCAACTGATCGGCGACGTGGCTCACGAGCTGCGCACGCCGCTGACGGCGATCAAAGGCTCGATGGAGGGCCTGATCGACGGCGTGCTGCCCGCCGAGGTCGAGACGTTCCAACAGGTGTACCGCGAAGCCGACCGCCTGCAGCACCTGGTAGCAGACCTGCAAGAGCTCAGCCGCGTCGAGGCGGGGGCCTATTCACTCAACCGTCGTCCGGTGCAGGTGCATCAATTAGTGGATACCCTGGCCGCCCGGCTCGGTCGCCAGTTCACCGAGAAACAGGTCGCGCTTGAAACCGACCTGCCTGCCGGTCTGCCTGCTGTGATGGTGGATGAAGACCGCATCGGTCAGGTACTGCTCAACCTGGCCGGTAATGCACTGCAATACACACCGGCCGAGGGCAAAGTGCGCGTGGCCGCGCGGCGCCACGGCGGCGAAATCTACATCTTTGTCAGCGACACCGGCATCGGCATCCCCCCCGAGCACCTGCCGCACGTCTTCACGCGCTTCTATCGGGTGGACAAATCCCGCTCTCGCGCAGGCGGCGGCAGCGGCATCGGCCTGACCATCGCCAAGCACCTCGTCGAAGCGCACGGCGGGCGTATGTGGGCCGCCAGCCCAGGCCCCGGTGAGGGCAGCACCTTCACCTTCACCCTTCCCATCGCCAACTGAATCGACATACCCATCTTTACCGAATCTTTAAATTCGCTTCAAGACGCCTTTAACCAACTTCGCTATGATGAGCGCGTAAACTGAACAAGGAGTGGTAACCATGATGACTGGATTCGGAGACTTCGGGACGTTTGGCTGGATCGGCATGATCTTGAACTGGGTGATCACGATTGGCCTGATCCTCGGCGTCGTGCTGCTGATCGCCTGGCTGGTCAGGCGCATCGACGCGAACGGGCGGGCGTCCCAAGCGGCCCCCTCAAGCGTCTCACCACGCGACATCCTGCAAGTTCGCTATGCGCGCGGCGAGATCACGCGTGAGCAGTATCAGCAGATGCTGGCGGATCTCAACACCTAACGGAAAGGAGCGTGAGGCATGTTCGGCATGGGTTTAGGCGGCGGGTTGATCATGATTCTGTTCTGGGTCGGGTTGATCGTTGGGGCGGTGTGGCTGGCTCAGGCGCTGTTCAACAGCGGGCGGACTTCGTCATCGACCGGACGCGATCTAACCGCGAAGGAGATTCTCGATCAGCGCTTTGCGCGCGGTGAGATCACCCGCGAGGAGTATGACCTGATGAAGCAGGATTTGCAGTGACAGCACCGCTCGATGAATACCCCCGGCAGTCGCCTCCCGTTCTGCGAGCGGGAGGCTTTCTTTAAGCGGGCGTCGTGTGTCAGGTGAGCGGCATGACACATGACACCCGCCATTTGGCGGGGATGCAATCAGGCCGATCCACGCTGGCAGGCAGCCCGCTATTCCGCTACACTGGCGGCAGTTTGCAAGGGAAGTCGAGCATGAACGAGGCATTTGATGCGGTTGCGGTTCGAAGCAGGCTACTGACCTGGGCGACGCGCGAGGCGCGGTGGCACAAGTATCGCCTGCCGATCCTGATGGGCGTCGGCGGCGCGCTGGCGCTGTTCGCATTGTACATGACGATCGTGACGCTGGCCCAGGGATGGGAACATGCAGTCGAGTTGTTCGGACAAGATGCCTGGCTGGTGATTCCGATCATGGCCGGCTTCGGCACACAGGTCGGGCTGTACACCTACCTGCGCGGCGTGCTGCGGCACGGCTCGCGGGCGTCCAAGGCGATGATGGGTGCAGGCGGCGGCACGTCGACCGCGGCGATGGTCGCCTGCTGCGCACACCACGTCGCCGATTTGCTGCCGCTCCTGGGTTTGTCGGCTGCGGCATCCTTCCTCGCCGCGTACAAGATTCCGTTCATGCTCGTTGGCCTGGCGATGAACGTGATCGGCATCATCATCATCGTGCGGACGATCCGCAAAGAGCAGCGCCATACCCAAATGATGGAGAGTCATTCATGAGCAAGCCCTGGATCATTTTGTCGCTCGTCGCGCTTGGGTTCATTCTTGCGGCGTGCAGCGGCTCGACCAGCTCTGCGCCGGGTCCCGATAGGCTGACCCCGAAACCGGCTGACACTGCTGGCTCGGCGTCCGAGAGTGCCGCGCAGCCTGCAGCCAATGCCATGCAGTTCAACGACGAAGCGGCAGTGAGAGTCGAGGTCACTCCGCTCAATCTCGACGATCCATCAGCAGCCACAATCGACTTCCGGATCGCGA
>DASSFZ010000195.1:0-14476 GCA_035693785.1 Anaerolineae bacterium
CGAAGATGGTGAGACCTTTGCTCATCGCATTGAGTTCACCGTCACCGACCTGACTAAGGAGATCGAGGGTGTGCGCACGGTCGTCGCCTGGGTTGTGGACTACAGCGATGGCGAGGTGGTGGAGAAGGAGATCGCCTTTTACGCCCAGGACAACGACGGCAACGTCTGGTACCTGGGTGAGTACCCGGAGGAATACGAGGGCGGCGAATTCGTCAAGGCGCCGACCTGGATCGCCGGCCTCGAAGACGCGCGGGCGGGAATCAAGATGTGGGCAGAGCCGCAGCCGGGGATGCCCAGTTACTTTCAGGGGTGGGGGCCCGCGGTCGAGTGGACGGACTTTGCGCAGGTGGATCAGATGGGCCAGGAGACCTGTGTCCCTGTCGACTGCTACGAGGACGTTCTGGTGATCGCAGAGTCCAGCCTGGACGAGCTGGGCGCCTTCCAGCTCAAGTACTACGCGCGCGGCGTGGGCGAGGTTCGAGTCGGCTGGAGAGGAGACGATGCAACGCAAGAGGACCTAGAGCTGGTCGAGCTCGTGCAGCTTGACCCGGAAGCCCTGGCGGAGGTCCGCGCTGAGGCTCTGGAACTGGAGAAGCACGCCTACGAGATCAGCGAGGACGTGTACGCTCACACTTCACCGGCGGAGTAGCATACCCTCCGGGGGACAGTCCCCCTATTCAGTACTGAAATTTAATCATCACAGGCCCGGCATCGGTCAGATGCCGGGCCTGTTGTTAGCTACTGCCCACCTCAACACCATTACTTTGTTGGTAATTGCACGATAAATGTTGTTCCTTCTCCAAATTTGCTTTCTACAGATACTTTTCCGCCGTGAGCGCGGGCTGCATTTTTGACAATGGCCAAACCCAAACCGATGCCATCCTTACTACGGGACGCATCCACACGATAAAAGCGGTCAAATATGCGAGTCAGATGCTCAGGCGTCATGCCAACGCCGGTATCACGGATGGTGACTTCCAGCAATTGTTCACTTGTCGGATGGGCTGAAATGGTGATGGAACCTTGTTCAGTGTATTTGATGGCATTGTCCAACAGGTTCACAAATAACCGGATCAGTCCATCACTATCTCCCATTAAGGTTAGACCATTATCCGGCACATGGTCAATGAGCTTCAGTCCCTTATCTTCTGCCAGTGGACGGAGAGAGTCAACAACGTCTTTCAGCAGGTTTGACAAATCGACGCGCTCGAATTTCGCGGGCTGCCGGGTCGCATCAAGACGCGCCAGATCGAGGAGTCCTTCGGTCAATGTTCTCATGCGCTCGGCTTCCTGGCCCAGGTCAATCATGGCCTGTTCATACTCTGCCGGGGCGCGCCGCCGCGCTAACGTGCTGCCGATAATCGTGTGTATGGCGGACAGAGGGGTCCGTAATTCATGGGACGCGTCGGCGGTGAACTGGCGTTCCCGCCGGAAGGCATCGTCCAGCCGGGCCAACATCGAGTCAAAAGTGGCGGCCAGCCGCCCCACCTCATCATCGGTCTCGGGCAGGTTCAGGCGGGCCGACAACTCTTCGGCAGAGATGTAGCGGGCCATACGGGTTATTTTATCTATCGGGGCTAAGGCCCGCGCTGCCAAAAAATACCCGCCGCTGCCGGCCACAATCACGATCAGCGGTCCGCCTAAGAGCAGGGTTATGAGCAACAAATCGAGGGTGCGCCTCACTTCCTTTAGATTTTGGGCAACTTGCAGTGTGCCTACTAACTCTTCCTCAACAACAATTGGAGTGGTATAGACGCGAACCGGGTCTTGACTGCCGGCGTCGATAAGGGTAGTGAACTCGCCGGGCTGATCGGGGACAATAAAGCTTAATTGAGGTTGCGGCAAATCTCTATACGGGCCAAATTCCTGCACCACCTGTCCGGTCAGGTCCAGTAACCGCATACTGAAGCCCTGTTCACGGAGTTGGGCATATTCCGGATCCTCGATTGGGTTTTCATTGATGACCGGCTCACCTCCCTCCACATCAACTTCTGCTACCAGTTGAACCACAACTAAGCGCAACTTCTCGTCAACTGCTGCGGCCAAGCTGCGAGACATATTCGCGTACACAAAGAGACCAAACAGCGTTAAAGCGGCAAACAGTAACCCCGCCGTCCATAGGGCAAACCGCACCCGAAGCGTTTTCAAGCGTTTCATGCATCGCTATCCTGGTCCGACAGGCAATAACCAGCTCCCCGCACCGTGTGGATGAGTTTCACGTCGAAAGCGTCGTCAATTTTGCGCCGCAAGTTGCGAATGTAGACGTCCACCACGTTGGATTGGTTGTAGGCATCATAATTCCAAACGGACTCGGCAATCTCGGTGCGGGTTAAAACCCGGCCGGGTTCGCGCATCAAACATTCCAGTATGGCGTATTCTTTGGCCGTCAGTTTGATGAATGTGTTGCTGCGCATCACCACGCGGGTGCGTGTATCCAGGCTGAGGTTTGCGACTTGCAGGGTTGAAGTCTTGGCCGTGCGACGACGAGCCAGCGCCCGGAGTCGAGCCAGCAGCTCTTTCAAGCTAAACGGTTTGACCAGATAATCATCGGCGCCGGCATCCAGCCCAGTCACGCGGTCGTCGACGGTATCACGGGCAGTCAACATCAGGATCGCAGCCGGATGACCTTGACTCCGCAAGCGACGGCACACCGTGATGCCATCCATCTCCGGCAGCATAATGTCCAGCACAATCAGGTCATATTCGACGACTTCGGCCCAATCCAAGGCTTCCCGCCCGGTGCGCGCTAAATCGACCGCGTATCCTTGTTCTTCTAATGCCCGTTTGACGTAGTTTGAGACGTTGGGCTGGTCCTCGACGATCAAGATGCGCATTCAAGACATCCTGCTGACTGATGGATGCAAAGATTATAATGAGTCAAGTACCGCAAGTCAAAGATAATAGCACAAAATTCGAGTGGCTAATGGCTCATCAGGTAATTACGCACCGTGCGGGTCATTTCTCGCCACCCGGCAAACCGGCCTTGCGACTTGCCCTCCGTATCCACAACCTCGCCATGAACCAGGCGCTCCCGCCGGTCGATCCGCAGGCGCAAGATCAGCGTGACGTAGCGCTTGTCTGCGAGTCTCTCTACCTGGGATGTTGCAGGCTCGGTCAGGTTCAATTTCGAAACGCCTCAACCGGTTCCATGCGTGCAGCGCGCAAAGCCGGATAGGTGCCCGACACCAAGCCGATCCCGCCACCGACCAGTGGGGCGAGGACGGGCGCCGCTGGGTCTAGCACCGGAGCCCAGGCCTGGAAGGCGGAGACAGCCACCACGACGAGAACTCCGAGGCTGGCGCCGAGGATGCCTCCGAGAGCGCCCAGAGAGGCGCTCTCGAGTAAGAACTGCGCGGCGATGTGCCCGCGAGTGGCTCCGATGGCCCGACGCAGGCCGATCTCGCCGATGCGCTCCATTACGGACACGAGCATAATGTTGGCGATGCCAATCGCACCTACGATCAGGGACAGGCCGCCCAGCAAGAGGAACGTGACATTCAGGTCACCCTGCACCGCCTCGCGCACACGCTGGGGTTCTGGGGGAAGCTCAACTCTAATCACGCGTGGGTTGTCAGGCCGCAGCGCCAGGGGTGTTTGCCGGACGATGAGAGATGCCGCGCCAATGCGGGTCTCGACGATCACCGAGCCAGGGCCGGCCAGGCCGAAATCGTGGCGGGCCGTGCCTTCAGGGATGATCACTGAGCCAAGGAGATCGGGCTGGCGAGCGACGCCGCGCAGGATACCAATGACCAGGTAGAGTTTATCGCCGATGGCGATGGCCGGGAGCTGCTCGAGGCTCACGATACCGAGCCGGAGTGCGGCCCCCGGGCCGAGAATGGCGACCCGGTACACCCGATCCGAATGTCCCCCATCTGGAAAACGTCCGGTCTCCAGATCGGCTCTGACGGCTGTAAACAAGTCAGGTGAGGCAGCCTTGACCGAGAGCTTGAAAGCAGTCTGGCTGCGAGGGTCTTTCACGGGTGACGAGCTAACCAGCGTGTCTCCGATATTCACCTCACTCAGCGTTCCGGCGGCGACCACGCCATTCAATCGGCCAAGACGGGCCGGCGCGTCCCAGGGCAGAGCCTTGGGATCGACACCCGCGGGGCCCGGCCGCGCGGTGACCACGATCCCGGTCGCGGCCAGCTCATCGAATTGACTGATGATGCGGTTGTTGGCGGTGGCTGACAGGCCGAGCGTCGCCACGAGGGCGGTCAGCCCAATGACGATGCCCAACATGGTCAGCACCATACGCCACGGTCGGGCGAACATCCCCGCAATCGCTTCCTCGAGGAGGTCACGGATCGTGATACCCGACCGCGAAACGGCGCTCGACTTCACGCTTGTGCTTGGGGAGGGCGACAGCTTCCTGTTGTTTTCTCCATTCGTGACGTCCGTCAGTGAGCCATCGATGATGTGCACGCGGCGGCTCGCCCGATTGGCGACCTTCTCGTCGTGGGTCACCACGACCAGCGTGAGACCTTGCCGGTTTAAGGACTCAAAGAGGTCGAGGAGGTCGGCGCTCGATTTCGAATCCAGATTTCCGGTCGGTTCGTCACACAACAGCAGGCTGGGAGAACCGACGAGGGCGCGGGCGATGGCGACGCGCTGCTTCTCACCGCCTGACAGCTTCGTCGGTAAGAAATCGGCGCGCTGACTAAGCCCGACCCGCGCGATCGCTGCCAGCGCGCGGTCTCGTCGACCGCGGTGGGATTCCTTACGGTACACCTCTGCCAGCATCACGTTCTCCAGCACAGACCGGTGGGGCAGCAAATGGAAGGATTGGAACACGAACCCGATGCGCCGGCTCCGTAGTCCGGCGCGTTCTTTGTCCCTCAACGTGGCGGTGTCTATGCCATCCAGGGCGTAGCTGCCGCTGGTCGGGCGGTCCAGGCAGCCGATGATGTGTAGCAGGGTTGACTTTCCGGCGCCAGATGGGCCGGTAATCGCCAGCCACTCGCCATGCTCTAACCATAGATCGACCTCCACGAGCGCGTGGACAGCGGGTTCGCTTCCAAATGTCCGGCTGACCTTATGGAGTTCGACGACGTATTTCGTCGTGTTGGGCTGAGTCGTCGTCATCATTGCTGCTCAAACCCGATCACTACGAGCTGGCCCGGCGCCAGCGCTCCATCAACCGGGGTCACCTCGACGAAGCCGTCGGCCGATAGTCCCGGCTCGACCGCGATGAACTCAAGCGAGCCATTGCGCTCTACCTGGACTCTTGAAGTCCCGTCGGCGGCGAGCGACAGCGCGCTGACCGGAACGACGGTGACCATCCCCCCGGTTGATTTGACCGGAATCGTGAGGCGCAACGAGAAGCCCTCGAGCGCAACGGGGGTCTCGTCGACAAGAACCTCTAAGTAGATGTGGAACCCGTCGACCCCGAAGGTGCCGGGGGTATCGGCTACCCTGCCCACGACACCCGTGGCCTTGATCCCGAGGTCCGGTTCGTCAATGGCGACCGGCAGGCCTGGCTTGACGAGCGGCGCTTCGTCGAGGGCGAGGGATGAGTCGATCGCTAATTGATAATTCGTCACCGTCATCACAGGCCCACTCGGCGCTTCACCCACCACGACGTTGATCTGCTCGACACGGACAGGAACAGCGGGAATAAAGACGATCTCATCGGCCGGCACCTGCACACCTGCCTTGCGTCGAGCAATCTCGAGGTCAGCAGCGAGCCGAACGACTGAATCGGCGGCCAGCTTGGCCTCACGTTCGGCGGCCTGCTGTGCGTCAACGGCGGCCTGAACGGCCATTTCACCTGCCAATCGAGTGGCTGTCGCACCGGCCCGAGCCACTTCGAGATCTACATTGGCCTTCGCCCGGTCTTCATCGGTTGCCCAATCCCGGAGCCTGGTCTTGTCAGCCACATCGGCGGCAGCAGCCTGATTGGCGCTATCGGCGTTGGCGCGTGCGGCTTCCACTGCCAGGGGGGCGGCGGCGGCGGCGGCGTAGGCCGCCGATCTGTTGCTTATCCCTACGGCCAATTCCTGTTCGAGGGCACGGATATTGGCTAGTTGCTCGGGCGTTGGCCCAAACGGCTCCCATCCCGCCGAGGCATACCAATCGGCCACGGCTGTGCTGGTCTCCTCATCGAAAGATCCGTCAACAGGGCCGGGATCAAACCCCAGCCGCTTGAGTGCATTCTCCAACTGGCGAACATCATCGCCGGAACTGCCGGGGACAAGGTCCCGGTAGGCCGGGATCTCACCCTGGAGAATGAATACCGGGCGCCCCGAAGCAGTGAGCATCACATCACCCTCATTCAACTGGGTATTCCGCACCGGCAGCGTGGTGATGATCCCTGCGCCAGGTTTCAAGGGGGACGGAACAATCGAGATGGATTGTGGCCGTCCGTACCGGGCCGTGCCGCGCGTCACGATGTCGGACGTCAGCACGCGCTCCTCGACCGGGACCAGAATGGGCGATGGCACCGGCGGCGCCGTTCGCGCGGCCGCCTCTGCCGGAGTCATGAGATTTGACCCGGCAATCCAACTCCCTGCCGCCACAAGAACCACCAGCGCAAGGACAATGAAGAGTGTTAAGTTCCGTTTTCTGCTCATGATGACCCTTACTCGCTCAGGATGCTTGACTTATCGGCGGTGAATCTCTGTCGGCGGCCTTTACTCGCGCGGCCCGTTTCAGTCATGGCTGTTGGCCACCGTACAATTCTCTCTCAATCTGAGCCTGAACCGGCTCGACGATGTCCTCCTCGCACGAAGTGGCAAGTGCGGCAACCGCTCGCTCATAGCCTTGGAGTTCTGCGAGGGCGGCCTGGGCCTCAGCCGACAACGCCTCGAGAGGAGCGCCTTTTGTGATGGCATCGAGCCGGTTGTTTATATCAGGCTCGATCTCATTCGGATGACTGTAGTTGAAACCCTCCTCGCGAACGCAACTGGCAAATTCGTCAAGGGCGGCGATCATGCGCGGATCCTGCTCGATAAGGGCATCCAATGGATTGAGATAGGTCGCGCTTAACTGTTCCCGAGCGAAAACCTGCTCGATGGCGGCGCGGGTGCATCCGCCGGTGCGCGAGAAGTCCTCGGCCTCGAGCGAAACCGCTAAAGTCGCGTCGATATTCTCGCCGAAGAGCGTCCGGTTGTAGGCCACCTGATCGGCAGGCGACAGGCTGTTGAAGATTCGAACGTTCTGTTCACCCAGGCCTATTTGGGCCGGGGTGGCCACATCAGCCAGTTGCGGGGGCAGACCGGTATACAGCGTCGAAATGCCATACCCGTACTGGGCGATGTAGTCGTCGTCGCTGACTCCGGGAAGCGATTTGTCGGCGACCATGCCTTTGCGGACGGTGTCGTAATCGACGGCGATGTATTCGAACCCGGCATCACTCATGCATTTGGAAATCAGCGATTCTACAGCCTCGACGCTCGTGACAAGCTCCTCCGTGGTCATGCCGAATTCCTCTGGACCCGGCAGACGGCTTTGACCCGTAGCAGTGGCCTGGCTCGCCGCCGGCGTATTGGCCGATGGAGCGGATGACGGCGTATTGGCCGATGGAGTGGGTGACGGCGAACCACCGCTACAGGCGGCCACGAGGATGCCGATGAGAAGCCCACAGGCCAGGAGACTAACCCGTCGGCTCTGAAGCCCGGAGGCTATGGCTCTGATCTTTCGGTGAACATCTCGAAGCGTATTCATCATCCTGGTTCTCCTTAAGTTATGCGCTGCTGCAATCACGATTCCTCCTGGTGATTATACACAAGTCCGTGCGTCCGCAGTGCAACTGCCGTCCCAACATATGTGCTGCCACCAGCCATTCCTTAGACCAGATTAATTGTACCAAAATGAACATGAAGACGGCATGAAGTGAATATGAAGTTTCACTTAATCTTGTATCGTCGGGGAAGAGAACAAAGCGAGGGAGGCAACGAGTACGCCGCCACCTTTGCAATAGTGGCTGAAAATGGTCACTCGCCGGCACGCCCCGCCAGTTCCTTGATATCGAACTTAGGCGTGCCAAAGCGATCGCACAATCCAAAGGCGGCGTGAGAGGTATGCATTAGAGCCAGCCACTGCGCGGCGAGCGCGCGATGCTCCTCGATCACGGGCGAAAAGTGCTCTTGCCCCGCGTCCTCCAGAAAGAGCCAGCAGAATTGATCATTTTCCTCCACGAATCCATAGTAGTGAAGAGTAGTTATGGGCAGGCTGGGGAGAACATCTTCATAAATGGTGCGTTCGATCGCCGCGATATCCGTCCGGCAGCGCTTGGCGATAATCGCCGTCCTTCCACGCCCGACACCCTCGAGCCGGTATACCGTCGACTTCGCGTGATCTTTCAGGATTTCGACGCGCTCCGGCTCGGCCCACCGTGGCCAGAGTTCGCCCCACGCCCGGACGGCGGGGTGTTCACGCAGGTCGGTGTATGTGATCTCGGCGGTGGTTAACACGTTCGCGGTCCCCCTGTCCTCGCGGCTGCATCGGTGCGATCGGCTCAATGCGCTCCAGTGGCGTCGATGTGGCATGTTCTGAGATGGCGACGATTCGACCTTGCTCGATCTCGATTCGTGCGTCGCAGATACTCAGCGTGCTCAATCGGTGGGCGATCATAAAAGTGGTGCGGCCGCGCATGAGGCGTCCCATGGCTTCCATGATCGCGGCCTCCGTCTTTACATCGACGGAGCTGGTCGGCTCGTCAAGAATCAGAATGGGAGCGTCCTTGAGAAAGGCGCGGGCCAGCGCGATGCGCTGGCGCTCGCCACCCGAAAGGCGCATGCCGCGCTCGCCGACTGGCGTCTCGTATCCACGGGGCAGGCGGACGATGAACTCGTGTGCGCCGGCCGCCTTCGCGGCCGCGACGATGTCGCGTTCAACAACGCCAGGACGCGCGTAAGCGATGTTCTCAGCAACGCTGGTCGAGAAGAGCACCGGCTCCTGAAGGACGATGGCGAACTGGTTGCGCAGGTCGGCCAGCTTGTAGTCGCGCAGATCGATGCCGTCGAGCAGGATCTCGCCCGCCGTGGGATCGTAGAATCGGGTCAACAGGCCCACGAGCGTGGTCTTGCCCGCGCCCGTCGCGCCGGCGATACCACATCGTGCCCCGGCAGGGATCTCGAAGGATATGTCGTGCAAGATAGGATGGTCCATCTCGCTGCTTGACGCAGATCCTCGTAGCGGAGCGGAGGGGACGCCCCACCCAGCGGGGTAGGCGAAAGAGACGTTGTGGAAAATAACGTCGCCGGAGGCGCGCACGAGTGGCCGGGCGTTCGGCCGTTCGGGCACATCCGGTGCTTCGTCGAGAAGAGAAAATGCCCGCTCGGCGCCGGCCAGGTGCGATTGCAGTCCCGCCGCCTTTTTGCTCATCGTCTTCAAGGGCGCGTACAACTGCGACAGATAGCTTATCACCAGGAGGAGATCGCCCAGGGTCAGGATGCCCTCCGAGACGTGGAGCGCACCGATGAAGAGGACGGCCGAAATCCCGATCGCGCTGGTCAGCCCGACGAGGAGTCCGAAGCCCCCCTCGACGAAAGTGAGGTGGATACGGGCACGCATGCCTTCACTGGAGCGGCGCACGAAGCGCTCCTCTTCGCGATCCTCCTGTCCGAACGCTTTCACGACACGCAGGGCGGACAGCACCTCCTGCACGACCGACACGGCGGAGCTTTCGAGTCGCTTCACCTCACGCGACTGCATGCGCAGGCGTTTCCGATAGAAGCGTGTAAGCAAGAAAAGAATGGGTGTAACCGCCAGCGCGATCAGGGCCAATTCCCGGTCAATGCGGGCCGTGACGTAGATCATCCCGGCGATCGTCAAACCCGCCGTGATGAAGGGGATGACGCCGTCGATCGCAATACTCTGGATGGCAGGCGCGTCATATTGAATGCGGTATGTGGAGTCGGCCGTGCCTTTCGAGTCGGCGTACGTGAGCGAGAGACGCTGGACGTGCCGGAATAACTGCGCCCGGAACTCCAGCACCAGCTTCTCGCCCGTGAAGGTGCGCAACAAGGAGGCTCCCAGCTCCTGAAGCTGGCTCAATAGCGTGATACCCACCTGAAGCCCGGCTGCGAGTATGAGCAGGGCGACGCCGGATTGAGCGATGGCCGCCGGCAGCAGCGCATCCACAAAACTGGGAAGCGGGTGAGAGCCGATCACGTTGTCGACGACCATCTTCAATGGCAAAGGGGTCAGAAGCGCAAGAGGGCTTGCGAGCAGGCTGATCAGGAAGATGCCTGCGGTATGGAGCCAATAAGGCCGCGCCTGGCGCAGCAGCCGCCGGTACAGGGTCAGATCGGAATAGCCGGCCATGGCCGTCATGCCTCTCGCAACTCTGGCCACGCCAGACGTGTCATGCCGAGGAGGAACGACGAGGCATCTCGACCCCGGCGCGCCGCGCTCGCCGGTCGGACGAGGTTCCTCACTGCGTTCGGAATGACACTATCCGACACCTGACACCTGACACCTGACACCCGACGGAGTAGAGATTCCTCACTACGTTCGGAATGACACGCCACAAGTGGCTGAGCAGTTACCTTTCCCGCTGCGAGTATTGCGTCCATTACTTCCGCTTCGGAAACCGGCTGACCACCGTCGCCGGGTCGATCGTCGGCACACGCGAGCCGATCTTCAAGTCCGCCGCCGGTTTGGCATCTTTGGACGCAGGTAAGATGCCGATGGGAGTCCCTTCGACCGTGTACTTCATCTCGACCAGCGCCTGGCCGGTCATATAGCCCTCGCTGTCGACCGCGCACGACAGTACGCGGCCGATCACACGCCCCCGTTTGTCGATGACGTAGTCCATGTCGCCGCCGGTTTCGAGGGCCGCCGCGCCCTTCGGCACGCGCACACCCTTGTCGTTCATGCGGAAGCGGGCATTCTCCATCTTGCGCCCGGCGTCGTGCGCCAGGTACGGCGCGCGCCCGACGAAGAACGGCTTGTAGGTCTTGACGTACGAGGCGAACCCGGCGTCGGCGGGGTTCATGTTCATTGGCCCGGCCAGCTCGTGGCCGTACAGCGGCAGGCCGGCTTCTGTGCGCAGGCTGTCGCGCGCGCCCAGGCCGATCGGCTTCATCCCCAGCGGCGTCCCGACTTCCACCAGGAGATCCCAGAAGGCCGACGCTTTGTCTGGATGGACAAATAGCTCGTAGCCGACCGATTCACCGGTATATCCGGTGCGCGAGATGATCGCGTCGAACCCTTTCAGCGTCGCGCGCATCACGTCGGTGCGCGGCATCTTGTCGAGTCTGGCCGCATCGGCTTTGTTATCGCAAATCGACTGGAGGATTGCCAACGATTTGGGACCCTGCAGCGCGATGTCGACGCGGCACTCGTCGCCCCACCGGCGATCGCGCAAATCGCGCAAGGCACACGGCGCGGTACTGCGCGCCCACGGCCGCGCGGCGTCGATGCGCACCGTGCCCTCGTTGACGGCGTTCATCCACGCCCAGTCCTTGTCGTTGTTGCTGGCGTTGACGACGATCAGGTACCGCTCTGCCTGGATCCGGTAGATCATCAGGTCGTCGATCGGGATGCCGTCGGAGCCGAGCAAGTAGCTGTAGTGCGAGTTGCCGATCCCCAGCGCGGCCACGTCGTTGGTGGTGATCAGATCGAGGAAAGCAGCGGCGTTCGGGCCGGACGCGTCGAGCACGCCCATGTGGCTGACGTCGAACAAGCCCGCCGCCTCGCGCACGGCCTTGTGCTCTTCGATCACGCCGGTGTACCACACCGGCATCTCCCATCCGGCGAAGGGCACCATCTTCGCGCCCATCTTCTTGTGCGTCTCGTACAGCGTCGTGCGCTTGAGCGGCGCGTCGTGGGCTTCGGTCCAGCTAAAGGGGGGTAGGGTGGGCAAACCTTCCGAAGGGCCTGCCCTGAGCGCAGTCGAAGGGTCTAAAACCTTCGCAAGGTTCTCACCTCGCATGCCGATAAAATACGGTTTGTAGACTGCAACCGCACCTTCGAGATCGAGCGCGAGCGGACCGGCCGTCTGCGCTTCGGCCAAGTGCTTCACCGACACCGGGCCGGCCAGCTTGGCGTGCGTATCGTCGTCGAAGGATGCGAATCCGTCGGACAGCGCCCTCAGCCACGCGGCGACGCGCGCCCCGCGTTGGCCCATCACGGCCAGGTGATACGTGTACGCGTCGACGCGCTTCAAGGAACCGCCGGCCATCACCCGGCCGTCCTTTTCCAGGAGGAACGTCGGCTGCGAGTCGCCATCCTTCAGCGCGTCGACGTCGTTCGTCGTCGCCTGCTGCAGGAGCGAGCGCGCCTTGTCGCCGCGAATCTCGAATACGGCGATCGCGCCGTAGGCATCTGCGAGCGACCAGAAATGGGGATAACCACTCGGCTTCGCCTCGACGTCGCCCTCCATCGCAGCAATGATCTGCGCCACTTCGAGCTTTGTGTTCTCCACCACGTCGAAGTCGACCTTGGCGCGAAAAGCTTCGCCACTTCTGGCATCGTACGCGAACGGCGTGCAGGCCTTCAACACGCCGGCAATCAGCTCTCCGAGCCGCTTCATGTCGGCTTCTTTCAGCCCGCGCTGCGTGACCCACGGCGTGCCGAACCGGATGCCCGACGCCGCCCCCGCGCCACGATCGCCCGGGATCGTGTTGCGGTTGCAGACGATATTTGCCAGATCGAGGATGCGCGCCGCCGGATCGCCCATCAACGGCGTGCCGTCTTTCGCTTTGACCGATTTGCAGTCGACCAGCAGCAGATGCGAACTGGTTCCACCGTAGGCGATGCGCAGCCCGTTATTTTCGAGCGCCTTCGCCAGCGCCACGGCATTCTTGACTACCTGATGCTGCAACTGCTTGAACTCCTCGGCGGCCGCGAGCTTGAAGGCGACGGCCATCCCGGCGATCGCGTTGACGTGCGGGCCGCCCTGCTCACCGGGGAATACGGCCCGGTCGATCTTGCGTGAGAGCGACGCGTCGAGTGTGAGGATGCACGCGCCGCGCGGGCCGCACAGCGTCTTGTGCGTCGTGAAGGTGATGACGTGCGCCGCGCCGAGCGGCGAGGGGAACGCGCCGGCCGCGACCAGCCCGGCGACGTGCGAGATATCGGCCAGCAGAACCGCGCCGACCTCGTCGGCGATGGCGCGGAACTTCGACCAGTCGGGCGCATACGGGTACGACGTATACCCGGCGATGATCATCTTCGGCTTGTGCTGCCGCGCGAGATCGCGAAGGTGGTCGTAATCGAGCTGCTCGGTCGCCGGATCGACGTCGTATGCGACGATGTTGAAATGCCTGCCCGAGCGGTTGACTGGCGATCCGTGCGTCAGGTGCCCGCCGACGACGAGCGACATGCCCATGACGGTATCGCCCGGCTTGAGCAGCGCTTCGTACACGGCGTTGTTGGCCGGCGCACCCGACAGCGGCTGGACATTGACGAAGATGCGACCGGGGCCAATGATCGGCGTGGCGAACAGCTCGGCACAGCGGCGGCGCGCCAGCGCCTCGACGATGTCGGCGTACTCGACGCCCTTGTAGTAGCGCGGGTCGCCGTAGCGCCGATAGGCGCCGAGCTGCTCGACGTAGTCGAGAATCTCAGGCTCGGTCTGGGCGCGGGTGCGCGGGTCGGGATAGCCCTCGGCGTAAATGTTCTGAAAGACGGAACCCAGCGCTTCGCGCACCGCCTTCGACGCGGCGGACTCGCTCGGGACCAGGATCAATTTGCGCGCCTGGCGTTCGGCTTCGTGCTCGATCAACTCGGCGATGGCCGGATCGAGTTGGGCCAGGTCGCCGTGGAAGAGGAAATCGGACATGGTTGCTCCTCGAGGAGAGAGTGAGAGTAGGGAGTTAGAGTTGCAAGAAGATTGTAGCACTGGGAGGGCGCGGGGTCAAAGGATAATCGAAAGACCTGCCAGGTCTCGCAGACCTGGCAGGTCTGAAATGGAGTGGGCGAAATAGGACTCGAACCTACGACCTCCTCTTTGTAAGAGAGGCGCTCTCACCAACTGAGCTATTCGCCCGTTGAGGCTATTTTACTCTGGAAACCCCGTTTCTGCCAGAGGCCGGCAAGTATGACATGAGCACGCTCCTCACTGAAAGATCCTCGGCAGCACGATGCCCGTCTGCTTGTCGTACTTGCCCTTTTTGTCCTTGTACGAGACCTCGCACTCGGAATCGGCGACGAAGAAGAGCACCGGGGCGATGCCTTCGTTGGCGTAGACTTTGGCGGGCAGGGGGGTAGTGTTGCTGATTTCGAGTGTGACGTGGCCTTCCCATTCTGGCTCCAGGGGGGTCACATTCACGATCAGGCCGCAGCGCGCATAGGTGCTTTTTCCGAGGCACACCACCAGGACGTCGCGCGGGATGCGAAAATATTCAATCGTCCGGCCCAGCACGAACGAGTTGGGTGGAATGATGCACACGTCACCCTTGAAGTCGACCATCGACTTTGGGTCAAAGTGCTTGGGATCGACGATCGCGGAATGAACGTTAGTGAAAATCTTGAACTCATCGGCGACGCGAATGTCATAGCCGTACGACGAGACGCCGTACGAAATGAC
>DASSFZ010000196.1:0-2546 GCA_035693785.1 Anaerolineae bacterium
AGCGAGCGACCCAGCGCAGAGATCACCCCGCTCGACACCGTATTTTGGAACCCGAGCGGATTCCCGATGGCGATGACCAACTGGCCTACACGCAGCGCATCGGAATCGCCCAGTTGTGCGGATGGCAGCCCGCTGCCGCCGACACGCACGACGGCCAGGTCAGTCGCCGGGTCTGCGCCGACGAGCTGCGCGGACAACGTGCTGCCATCCGTCAGGCTGACTTCGATCTCCTGGGCGCGTTCGACGACGTGGTCGTTCGTCAAGACGTATCCGTCCGGCGCGATGATCACGCCTGAGCCTGCGCCTTCACCGCGCTCGCGCCGCGAGCGGCTCTTCATCTTCACGCCGATGCTCACGACCGCCGGGCCGACCCTCTCCACAACGCCGATCACGGCGCGCGAATAGGCGTCGAGCACCTCTTCGTCGCTTTCGGGGTGAGGCGGTTGTGCGGGTCGATCTCCGTCGATGGCCTGGTGGTGATTGGTCATCAGTGGCATCGTCCAGTGCTTTACATAGTCGCTCATGTGATCGAAGCCCCCTTTTACCACGAAGCCTGCCCTGAGCGAAGGCGAAGGGACACCAAGACACCAAGAAACTTCGTGTCTTGGTGCCTTGGTGGTTGATCCGTGTAATCCGCCTGCCCTCGCCTGCTGTGTGCGGGGGTGGGAAATCCGTGTGTGCTACTCCTCGCTGCCCAGCTTGACCTTCAGCTTGAGCAAATCGAGGTCGCGGATGGCGGTGACGGTCACTTCGTCGCCGACCTTGTAGGCGGCCAGCACGCGGTGCAGATCGTCGACGCCCTGTACCGGCTGGTCGTCGACGCCGACGAGGATGTCGCCCTTCTGGAGGCCGGCCGCCGCCGCGCCGCTGCCTTCTTCGACGCCGCGCACCGCGATGCCGTGTGTGACCTCAAGCTTGTGATGCTTGGTCAGCCCTTCGTAGATTCGTGTGCGCTCGCCCGCGACGCCGAGCCGCGGCCGCTTGACGCCGCCGGCAATCAACTGCCCGGCGATCTTCGTCGCCGTGCTGATGCCGATCGCCAGGTTGATGCCCTGCGCTTCCATGAACGACGCGGTGTTGATGCCGATCACCTGGCCGCGCGCGTTGACCAGCGCCCCGCCGCTCATGCCCGGGTTGAACAGCGCGTCGGTCTGGATCAGGCCGCCCATCACCCGGCCGCTCGGCCCGCGCAGCTCGATACCGATCGCCGAGACGATGCCCGCCGTCGCCACGACGCGGTCGCCGTTCGGATTACCCAGCGCGATCACGGTCTGGCCGACCTTCAGCGCGTCCGAGTCGCCGAGCGGGACTGCCGTCAGGCTGCCCGCCGGCGCCTTGACGAGGGCCAGATCGGACACGTCGTCCACGCCCAGCACGTCCGCTTCGACCTCCTTTCCATCGCCGAACGTGACCGTGACCTTGTCCGAATCGCGCGTGACGTGGAAATTGGTCAAGATGTGACCCTTCTCCGCGTCGATCACCACGCCCGAGCCGTGCCCGACGCGGGCGCGTCCCGGACCCCAGTGGGAGTGGCCGCGATGACGCCGCGCCGCCTCCACACGCACAATAGCCGGCGACACCGCGCCGGCCACCGCCGCGACTGCATTCGAGTACGACTCGAGGAACGCAGTCGCTTCCTGCAGACTGCTTGTAGCCATGTGGCTCCTTTCGGTTTTCGAAGCTTCCGTCTCCGCACTCCCGCTCACCTGCCGGCGCCCCGGCCGCGCAGGCAGCGCCTTGCGGGCGAAGTCTTCGAGGATAATCGAAATATATCGTGTTTTTGTTAGAGTTGTGATAGAGGCGGGCTGTACATTGGGACAGGGGTAGACCGTGAAGCGTGAAACGTGAAACGTGAGGCGTGAAACGGAGGCGTGAATTGGGAAGCGTGAGGCGGGGAGCGAAGATGCTCGCTTCACGCTACGCGCTGCACGCTCCACGCTCCACACTCCACGAATTGTGTCCCGAAGATGGGTCAAGGGCTAATGACGATCGCCGGGTCGTGCTCGATCAGGATGCGCGGCGCGCCGCCGATGGGGGCTTTGTCGTCAGCCGGCGTATTCCTATTGGTTGCCATCGGCAGTGTGATCGTATATATGCCGTCCGCAGGCGCGATCGTCTCGGTGATGCCGTCCGGATAGACCAGTACTGCTGACGAGGCGGTGGCCGTGATCGTGACCGTCTCCGTCACGTAGTCTCGCGCCCACATGGAGATCACCCGCTCGCCGGTTTCCTGATTTTGCAGCGCGACAAGCTCCTGGTTGACTGTCGGACGCCTGCGCCAGTATGGCGCCAGGCCGGACAGGTAACGCGTGACGACCTGGTAGGCGTGGTACGCCGGGCGCGGCGTCCCGTCGCCGGGATTGCACGGCGCAGCCGGCACATTTCGCACCAGGCCGAAGGCGTCGATGCCCGGACAGCCGTTGCCGAAGTCGTCGTATAACTGGAACACGAGCATCGCTTCGGTGCGCAGCCACACGGCGAATGTCGCCGTCTGGATGATGTAAGCGGCCTGCTCCTGCGGCGTGGCCCGGTACGTCTTGTGCACC
>DASSFZ010000197.1:0-13150 GCA_035693785.1 Anaerolineae bacterium
TCCGGTCGGTTTGCAGGATGCCGGTGATCACAACCACGGCGATCGACAGCAGGATCCATCTGAGCAACCGGTCGGCCAGCGCGAGCATGAATTTCAGGCGCGCGGGCGGGTCGATCCCGGCCTGCACGCTCGGCACGATCACCAGCGGCATCAGGAACGACGCGCCGACCCAAATGGAAATGCCCATCAAGTGCAGCCAGAACAGGATGGCAAGCATGGCATTCCTCCCTGCTTGTAGTATTGCCTCCCAGACACTGCGCGGCCGCGAAGATTGTTCACTACGGATGGCGGCCCATCAATATCTGTGTGATCCGCCTGCCCTCGCCTGCTGTGTGCGGGGGTGGAAATCCGTGGTTACGAGATGGCTTTGACCTCGTTCAGCACCTTCTCCACGTCCGGAGGACCTTGCGGGATCACCTCGACGTATCGGACGATGCCTTCGCGATCGACGATCACGATCGCACGCCGGCTGCAGCCTCTGTCGTCGCGCCACAGGCCGTAGGCTTTGGTCACTTCGCCTTTCGGATGGAAATCGGCCAGCAGGGGGAAGTCGATGCCGCCCAGCTCCCTGGCGAAGGCGCGATGCGAGTGCACACTGTCCACGCTGATGCCCAGCACCTGGGCATTCGCCGCCTCGAATCGAGAGAGGTTCTTCTGAAACGAGGCAAGCTCCGTCCTTCAGGTGTCGGTGAAGTCGAGCACGTAGAAGGCGAGCACGACGGTCTTGCCGCGCAGGCCGGCCAGGCTCAGCGGGCTGAGGCCGGCGCTCGCCGCGAGTGAAAAGTCGGGCGCGGGCTGCCCAACGGCGATCGGGTTGTCAGACATTCTCGGTTCCTCCTCAGCACCCATCCGAAAACCGTAGGGCGGCATCCCCATGCCGCTTGCTGGCGCATAGGGATGCGCCCGCTACGGGATTTCCAGATAGGCTCTCGGATGGTGCGTTGCAGGAGAGTGCGCTAGATGATACACTACTCGTCACGAAAGGCAAACTGCGCCGAGCATTGGCGCGCAGTTTCACCGGCTTGGAGCGGCTTCCACTTTGGCTTACGCCGGAGTCGAGGCATTGGCCGGAAACCGCCTGAAGGCTCGATTCCGGAGCGGCGTACCCGCAATCGGAAACTGCTACATGGGAGCTTGTCGATGAACACACTCATCCTCACTCACGCCGATGTCGAGCAGTTGCTGCCGATGGACGAATGCGTCGACGTGATGGCCGGCGCGCTGGTCGCGCTGGCAAAAGGGCAGGTGCATCAGCCGCTGCGCATGATGGTGCGCCCGCCCGATGCCGCCGGGCTGTTGGGCCTGATGCCCGCGTACCGATCCGGCGAGCGCGCGGCCTTCGGGTTGAAAGCAGTGTCTGTGTTCCCCGGCAACACGGCCAGGGGTCTGGACGCGCACCAGGGCGCGGTGATGCTGCTCAGCGCCGAGACGGGCGAGCTACTCGCGCTGCTGAACGCCTCTGCCGTCACGGCGATTCGCACCGCCGCCGTCTCAGCCGTCGCGACGAATGTGCTGGCGCGCCAGGACGCGACCGACCTGGCGATCGTCGGCGCCGGCGTGCAGGCGCGCTGGCACCTCGCCGCGATGGCCGCCGTCCGCCCTATCAAGCGCGTGCGTGTCGCCAGCCGCGATTTCGAGCGCGCGCGCGCCTTCGCCGCCGAGATGGGATTCCACGTGCTGGCGCCGATCGACGCGGTGGACGGTGTCGAGCTGGCCGTCGAAAATGCAGACATCGTCGTCACGGCGACGACGGCCAGCGAGCCGGTATTGAAGCGCGAGTGGATCATCCCCGGCGCGCACATCAACGCCGTCGGGGCAAGCGTCCCGGCGGCGCGCGAGATCGACGCGGCGACGATGGCCGCGGCCAGTCTGTTCGTCGACCGGCGCGAGTCGACGCTCAACGAGGCCGGCGATTACCTGTTGGCGGTGCGCGAGGGCGCGATCGGACCGGAGCACATCAGAGCCGAGATCGGCGAAGTGCTGATCGGCGCGAAACCGGGCCGGACATCCGGCGGCGAGATCACGCTGTTCAAGTCGGTCGGGCTGGCCGTCGAAGACCTCGCCGCAGCCGAGCACGTCTATCGCAAGGCGAAACAGTTTGGCGTGGGGACGTGGGTGGAGTTTTGAGTTTTCTCGGCGTAGGGCGGCTTTCATAAGCCGCCTTCTTTCAGGCAGGTATGGAAACCTGTCCTACGTCTTTCTCAACAACCCCTGCTCGTAAATCCGCCTCACCGTATCCTCAATCTGCGGCTCCTGCACGCTCAAATCTTCGATGCGATACGTCACGCTCAGGCGCTGGATCAGCTCCGAGGCGCTGATCGCGCCGCGTGCGAAACGATACGTGACGCGCCGCCCGTCGCGTAGCGCGATGCGCGCTCCGTCGACGGACACGTCCTCGTAGTCCTGCGCGAAGTCCACGACCAGCTCGCGCTCGCCGCCGAAGCGGCTCACCAGATCGCCCGGCGGCCCGTCGAACAGCAGCTTGCCGTGATCGATCATCATCACCCGCTCGCACAGTTTCTGCACGTCACCCAGGTCGTGCGTCGTCAGGATCACCGTCACCCCGCGCTCGCGATTGATCGACTGGATGAAGCGCCGGATGCGCTCCTTGGCCACGACGTCCAGCCCGATCGTCGGCTCGTCGAGGAACACGATGCGCGGATCGTGCAGCAGCGCAGCGGCCAGATCGGCGCGCATGCGCTGGCCGAGCGACAGCGAGCGGGCAGGCGTGTGCAGAAACTCGTCCAACCCCAGCATCTCGCCGAAGTGTGACAGGTTGCGCTCGTAGCGATCCTCCGGCACGCGGTACACGTGTCGCAGCAGGTCGAGCGACTCGATGACCGGCAGGTCCCACCACAGGTTGGTGCGCTGGCCGAACACGACGCCGATTCCGCGCGCGTGGTCGACGCGCTGCTTCCACGGCACGCGCCCGTCGACGATCACCTCGCCGTGCGTCGGGACGAGGATACCGGTGAGCATCTTGATCGTCGTCGATTTGCCAGCGCCGTTCGGGCCGAGGTAGCCCACCAGCTCGCCTGCCTCGATGGCGAACGTCACGCCGTCGACGGCGCGCACGATGCGATACTCGCGCGTGAACAGGTTGCGGATCGCGCCGCGCGCGCCTCGATGGTGCTTGTAAACGCGGAATTCCTTGTGGAGATCGGTAACCTGGATGAGAGGCATATACCCTCACCCACCCCCTCCCTTGAGAGCGAGTTTACCACGATCTGCCGCGCGGCGATGGCCGAGCGGGTATAATTCGGCGCGATGACTCTCAACCACTGGCCCACCCTTCTCCAGATCGTGCTTCGCATCGCCGTCTTCCTCCTCGGCGCATCCGTCGTCTTTGCCGCGCTGGCCTCGGCGATTCGAACGTTCGTCCTCCCGCGCAGCGCGAGCGACTTCGTCGCCCGCGCCGTGTTCACGTCGCTGCGCCGGACGTTCGATCGACGCGTGCGAAAAGCGCGCACGTATGAGGGGCGCGACCGCATTATGGCGCTCTACGCGCCGATCGGCTTGCTGCTCTTGCTCGCGGCGTGGCTGGTCCTGGTGTGGATCGGGTTCTCCGGCATGTTGTGGGCAGCCGGCATCGGGTCGTGGTACGACGCGCTGCGCGCCAGCGGCTCGTCGCTGCTTACGCTCGGCTTCGCCGCGCTGGACGGCCTGCCGGAGACGATCCTGGCCTTCGCCGAAGCCATGATCGGACTGATCCTGATCGCGCTGCTGATTGCGTACCTGCCGACGATCTACTCGGCCTTCTCGCGGCGCGAGGCGGCGGTGACGCTGCTCGAAGTGCGCGCCGGATCACCGCCGTCGGCGGTCGAGATGATCCTGCGCTACAACCGCATTCACGGCTTGCGTCGCCTGAGCGAAGTCTGGACGGCGTGGGAGGCGTGGTTCGCGGACGTCGAGGAAAGCCACACCTCGCTCGCGGCGTTGGTGTTCTTCCGCTCGCCGAAACCCGAGCGTTCGTGGGTGACGGCGGCGGGCGCAGTGCTCGACGCGGCGTCGCTGGTCAACGCGGCGATCGACGCGCCGCGCGATCCGCAGGCCGACCTGTGCATCCGCGCCGGCTACATCGCGCTGCGCCGCATCGCCGGCTTCTTTCGAGTCTCGTACGATCCCCAACCCAGGCGGGGCGACCCGATCAGCATCAGCCGCGAGGAATTCGACGAGGCCTGCGAGGTGTTGGCCGAAGCCGGCGTGCCGCTCAAGCCCGATCGCGATCTGGCCTGGCTCGACTTCGCCGGCTGGCGCGTGAACTACGACACGGTGCTGCTGGCGCTGGCCTCGATCACGATGGCGCCGTACGCGCCCTGGTCGTCGGATCGATCCGTCCGCCTGCAGCGCCCCGCGCGCCCTTAGACCTGCTAGGTCTCATTTGTCAGGGCCAGCCATGCTATGGATCGCCAAGACCTGGCAGGTCTGCCACGAATCCCATTCTCCCTCGACCATGCTACAATCAGTGCCGTATGTCGATTGACGCCACGCTGCTGGCCTTGCTCGTGATCGGCTACATCTTCGGATCGGTCCCGTACGCGGTGATCGTCTCCCGCGCGCGGGGTGTGGACATCCGCGCCGTCGGGTCGAAGAATCCCGGCGCGCACAACGTCATGGGACACGTCGGGCGCGGATGGGGCTGGCTCGTCACGATCCTCGATCTGCTCAAGGGGGCGCTGCCTGCGCTGTTGGCTAAACTGGTAGGACTTTCCGATTGGGCCATCGTGGCCGTCGGGGTGGCGGCGATGCTGGGCCACATCACCTCGCCGTTCTTGGGATTCAAAGGCGGGAAGGGCGTCGCCACCGGCTTCGGCATGCTGCTCGTGCTGGCGCCGGTGGCCATGGTCACCGGCAGTGTCATCGGCCTGACCATCTTGCGCGTGACGCGCCTCGTCGCCCTCTCCGCCGGAATCGCCTTGATCCTGACATTCGGGCTGATGATCGCGGCGGGAGCGAGCGGGGCGGCGCTGGCCGCGCCCTGGATCGTTCTGGCGATCTCCGCCGCCGCCGCCGCGGTCGACGAGATGCACAAAACATCGGGCAGCCTCCCGGCGATGTTGAAGAACGTTCTTTTGCGAGGCGCGTCGCGCAGGGCGCAAGGCGAGCCATCAGAGCGAGAGTAATGTCGCGCATCGCGATCGTCACCGACAGCAGCAGCGGGTTGAGCGCCGGGCTGATCGCGCGCTACGATCTGCACGTCCTCCCCTACTACATCCTCGCCGGCGGGCGCATGCTGCGCGATGGGATTCAGATCTCGCGCGACGAGGTGTTCCGCCTGCTGCGCGACGGGCGTCACCTTCCGAACACGAAAGGCCCTTCGCAAGAAGACTACGCCGCGCTGTATCGATCGCTGTTGGGCAAAGTCGATGCCGTGCTGGTCATCCTGCCGCCGCGCGAGCGAACGGCGGCGTATCAGCACGCCGACTCGGCGCGGCGGCTGATCCCGGATCTTCCGGTCACGCTGCTCGACGCGCGGCAGACGTCGGCCGGGCAGGCGCTCGTCGTGCTGGCGGCGGCGCGGGCGCGTAAAGCAGGCGGCGACCTGTGGGCGATCGCCGCTGCCGCGCGGCAGGCGGGCGAGCGCATGGAGTTCTGGATCGTGCTGGAGTCACTGAAATTTGCGGCGCGCTCGGGCCGTGTGCCGAACATCGCGCAGTACATCGGGTCGATGGTGAGGCCGGTGCCGGTCTTGCGCCACGTCGACGGCGCGCCGCACATCGCCTTCACTGCGCGCAGCGCCGAGCGCGCGATCGAGCGGCTGAAGGACGAGCTGGCCGGCCGCGTGCGGGGCGAGCGCGTTCACGCGGCCATCGTGCACGCGGGCGACGCCGCGCGGGCCGAGTCGATGCGCGCCTGGGCGCAATCGACCTGGCCGGCGATCGACTGCTACGTCCTGGAGCTGCCGCCGGTCCTGGCCGTGTATTCGGGGCCGGGCGCCCTGGGCATCGCGATGTACGGGGAGAGTTAACCTCACCCTATCCAACCAAGATGGCGGGAGACAACAGCTTGACAGCCGTAGGGCGGGATGTTAGACTGCAGCGTGATTAGTATGACTGTATGATATGAATAGTGAGGCACAACGCCTATGGCTTTAGATGTTAATACAATCCGATCTCACTTCCCCTCGCTTGTGCCAATCACTGATGGTCACCCGCCGATCTTCTTCGACAACCCCGGCGGAACGCAAGTCGCCCGTGAGGTGATCGACGCGGTGACCGATTACTACCGGTGCCACAACGCGAATCACGGCGGCGTATTTGCCACCAGCATCCGCTCTGACGCGATCCTGCGTGAGGCGCACGCGGCGATGGCCGACTTCCTCGGCGCGGCCTCGCCCGACGAGATCGTCTTCGGCCCGAACATGACGACGCTGACGTTCGGCGTCAGCCGCGCGATCGGCCGCACGCTAGAGCCGGGCGACGAGGTCGTCGTGACGCGCCTCGATCACGACGCGAACATCGCGCCGTGGCTGGCATTGGGGGAGCGCGGTGTGGTCGTGAGATGGGTGGACATCACCCCCGGCGATTGCACGCTCGACATGGGTTCACTCGAAGCGGCGATCGGCGAACGGACGAAGGTGGTGGCCGTCGGGTATGCTTCAAATGCAGTCGGCACGATTAACGACGTGAAGACCATCGTCGAGATGGCGCACGCGGTAGGGTCGCTGGTCTTCGTCGACGCGGTGCAGTACGCGCCGCACGGCCCGATCGACGTGACCGATCTCGACTGCGACCTGCTGGCTTGCTCGGCGTACAAGTTCTTCGGGCCGCACGTCGGCGCGCTCTATGGCAAGTACGACCTGCTCGATCGGCTGCCGGCTTACAAGGTGCGACCTGCAGGTGACCGGCCGCCCGACAAGTTCGAGACAGGCACGCAGAACCACGAAGGTATCGCGGGCACGCTGGGGGCGTTGAGATATTTTGTGTGGCTGGGAGAGCAAGTTATCAGTGATCAGTTGGCAGTGAACAGCGCGAGCAGGCGGGCGAAACTGGTCACGGCGATGATGGCGATCAAGGAAAACGAGAAGGAGCTGAGCCGCGCGCTGATTGAAGCGCTGTCGTCGATCGATGGGGTGAAGGTGTGGGGCATCACCGATCTGAATCAGTTGGATCGGCGCGTGCCGACGGTGTCCTTCACGATGGAAGGCAGGTCGCCGCGCGCCATTGCGGAGTATCTGGCCGGTCACAATATCTACGTGTGGGACGGCAACTACTACGCGCTGGCGATCATGGAGCGATTAGGGCTTGAGGAATCAGGCGGCATGGTGCGCGTCGGTGCGGCGCACTACAATACGCTGGACGAAGTCGCCCGGTTAATCCGAGTGTTGAAGGCCATGCCCAGATAAAGAGTTCCGAAGTCTTGCAAGGTGACCGGCACGTCAAAAGTGCCGGTCACCTTGTCTATTCAGGCGGCTTAGCGAAGTCCATCGTGTAATACGTCAACAGGCCGGTCTGGTACACGCCAATGCCGACGAGGGTGTTGAACGGGTTGAGCAAGTTGTCGACGTGGGGCGGATCGGTGGCCCAGTACTCCCAGGCCTGGTCGATCGTGGCCTGGCCGCCGTAGATGTTTTCGGTTGGCCGCCCGCCGTATCCGGCATTGGCGATTCGCTGCTTGGCACTCAGCCCACCGGCCCCCGTGTGCGTGATGCCGTTCTGCGCCATGTACTGGCTGTGCGCCAGCGCCAGTTGTGCTAGGACCTCGTCAAAAGCGTACGGATTCAGGCCGTGCTGCGCGCGCAGGTCGTTCGTACGGCGCAGGATTTCAGCGACGGCGTCAGACACGTTCGCCGGCGGCGTGGCCGGCGCAACCGACGGCACCTGTTCCCTCACAAACTCCGCCGCCACCCAACCCTCAATATTGTCTTCCGTCTTCACGTTCAGCCAGGTGATGCCCGCGCTGTCCGGCCCGGAGGACAGCCCGTTGGTCTGAAGCCGCTGGCCGTCCGCCAGCATCGCGATGACGGACGACGATACGCTCGCCGCCGCGCGCATGTTCAAACCGCCGACCGAGGCGACGTACACGTAGCCAGGCGTGAAGCCGGGCACGGAGCCGGGTGTCTCCGGCGTGGGTGATGGCGCAGCCGCCGCTTCCGGCGATGCGTTCGTCAGGTATTGGGCGGCCGCCCAGCCCGACTGCCCGTCGTCGGTCTGCACGTTCTGCCAGGCGATACCGGTGGCATCCGGCGCAGTGGGCTGGCCGAGCGCGGTCAGGCGCGTGCCGAAGGGCAGCAGCCGGAGGAGCGTAGCCGATGAGCTTGCCTCGGCGCGCAGGTTGAGACCGCCCTCGGCGGTCACGTACACGTCGCTGGCAGCCGGGGCCTGTGTCGGTTTGGGCGTCGCCGTCGATTCAGTTGGCGCTGCCGTTGGTTCGGCCGCCGGAGCGGTCGCCGGCGCTGCGGAGGGAACCGCCGTCGGCTCGGCCGTGGGCGCGGTCGTAGCACTGATGACAGGCGGCGTTATCGCGGTGCTCACGGGCGCGAGCGCAGTCATGGCCGGCGCAGGCGAGGGCTGCGGCGTTTGACAGGCCGCCACAGTCAGCAGAATGATTGAGCAAAACAAGATGTGCTTCACGTCGAGTCCTCTCAAGGCGATGGCCTGACCCCCCGGCAGCCATAACTCGAAGTACAATACTATATCACCGATTGCATCGAGAACCAAACGGCCCGGCAAAACATGCCAGCGGCATTGCCACACGACGGCCTTGTGAATAATCACCAGTCAACAGAGTTTGACGAAAACGAGCTTATGTGGTAAACTTTTTGTTGTAGGATGAAGAAAGTTCCTGTTCGGTTCTAAGATGTCCGCCAGGCTTTCGTCTTGGTGGGCATTTTTCTTTTCCGGCGGCGAGCCTCTTTGACCTAACAAATCCAATTCTCAGAAGGAGAAACAAGCTGTGAACGAACGAACGCAGGGCACCGTCAAGTGGTTCAACGCCACCAAGGGGTACGGTTTTATCTCGCGTGAAGGCGGCGAGGACGTGTTTGTCCACCACTCCGCGATTCAGGCCGAAGGCTATCGCTCGCTGAACGAAGGCCAGCGGGTCGAGTTCAGCGTCGAGCGCGGCCCCAAGGGACTGCAGGCCAGCCAAGTCGTTATCCTGTAATCCCGAAAGAATCTTTCGCAGTAACTTCCCCCGTTACACCGCGCCTGCCGGTGAGTGCAGGTGTTGCGAGCGCAGCGAAGCAATCTCTCGCGGGCGGAGCTGAGATTGCTTTGTTGCAATTCTTCGACTCCGCTGTGCTCCGCTCAGGAACGCTCCTCATGATCTTAGCTGAAACCGTTACTCAAACTTGGCAGCGCATGACCGCCATGCCCGACGACCAAGCTCGACAGCTTGTTCAGCAGATGAACGTGGAGCAACCCGTTATCCTCGCTTACTTGCTGGCGATGAGCGATCAACCGCCTTTCGACGAACATGAAGGCCAGCTCTCTTTCTACGTGGGCCTGGTGATCTGGCAGGTTATGAAGCAGAGTCCGAAACGCCTCCGCAAAGTAGCCCAGACCCAGCTCAAGCAGGCCGAACAGGCGAACGAAGAATTCCTGGACCTGCTGGCTACTGATACCGAAGGCGACTTTTTCAGTGCGACGAAGAAGATGCTGGAGACTTATCCCGAGCCTGAAGTGCTCGGCTATATCCTGGAAGTGCTCCTGGATGAAGTGGACTACGCTTCCGATGACCCGCCTATTCGCGAAGAGAATCGAGGACAGGCGTTTCTTCACCTGAAGATCATACTGGATGCGTTCATCAGCAGTATTGACCGATAGCCTGTTGTAAACTCCAGTTGTAAAGTAAGCGCTAGCGCGCTCAATCCGATTACAGAACCTCAACGATCTGCCCGACGCGCTGCGCGAGGTCGCGCAGCGTATCCAGATGGATCGGATCGAGGCCGATCTTCCCGTCGCGCATGTCCAGCAGCAGGTGCTCGGCGTGCGCGGCAAGCTCCCCAATGTCGGAATAACCCATCATCGCCGCGCGGGCAGCGCCCTCGACGGCAGCCAGGTTCGCCGCGTCGGCGAACGTCCACATGGCCGAAAGGTACGCGCGCGCTTCGTTCCGGAAGTCTTCGCGGAACAGCGAGAGGTCCACGTCGAGCGCCGGCGGCGCCTCGTCGCGCACCACCGGCGACGAGGAATTCAGCATCGGCATCATCACCTGCCGGGCGCACGCTGCGCCGCAGCCGAAGGGCCAAGTTGATCGATCCATTCGCCCCAGTTTGCTTCCGGCGACCCGGGGAGCGCCTCCAGGCATAGCTCGCGCTCGGCATCGCCGGCTAACTGCTTGCAGAGCTCGATCAGCGCAGGCGGCATCAGATCGAAATGCACGACGAGATGCGTCGGGCGCAGGCGCGCCATCCACCAACCGATCTCGAACTCGGTGCGCGCTTGCTCGACCTGCGCCGCCGGCCATTGAACGCGCACCGCATCGCGCAGCCGCTCGAAAAGAGGCGCATCCGAGCCGACGAACAGCAGTCGAAGACCGAAGGTCGGGATGCCCGCTGCAGGCGAATATCCGTAGTCATGCGAGAAGGCCTCCAGATCTTCCCGCGCGATTCGGTAATGGCCGCCCGGCGTGGTGTACGCCTTGAGCTTTCCGGCGTGAATCCAGTTCAGCACGGTGGCGCTCGTGACGCGATACATGCGGGCGACGTCCCGCGTATTGAGCAGTTCAGCCATAGAGCGTGTCTCCAAAATCATCTGGTATCGATCCGAACAGGATCGATGCCTCGATTTTCGCGCTTTTGGGGATTTGTGCAGTTTGGGGTGCGTTGGGAACGTGTTGGCGCGTGCGTGTTGACAGTCCTCGTATGCCGCATTAGAATCGGCGGCACCTTAACGCGGAGGCGAGCCATGGCGACTCGTAAACCTGCTTCGAAAAAGCCTGCCTCGCGGCGGCCAAAAAAGCCCGCTGGCAAAAAGGAAGTCCGAAGCGTGATTCACACCGAGCATGCGCCCAAGGCCATCGGGCCGTACTCGCAGGCTATACGTTCGGGTGGGTTCGTTTACACGGCCGGCCAGGTGGGGTTTGATCCGGTCAGCGGCCAGATCGTCGAGGGAGGCATCGAAGCGCAAACGCGCCAGGCGCTCCATAACATCAAAGCTATTCTCAAGGCGGCAGGCACGTCGCTCGACCGCGTGGTCAAAACGACCGTGTTCCTGGCCGACCTGAGCCAGTTCTCGGCGATGAACGCCGTGTACGCCGAGTTCTTTCCATCGAACCCGCCGGCGCGCAGCACGTTCCAGGTGGCGGCCCTGCCGCGAAACGCGCTGATCGAGATCGAGGCGATTGCGGAAGGCTGAGATTGGAGATTGGAGGTTGGAGGTCGGAGATTGGAGATTGGAGGTTGGAGAAAAGGGGATCGCGATTGCGATAGGAGATAGGCGATACGCGATAGGCGATAAGCGATAGGCGATATGCCAAAGGAAACGATTCTCGTCGTGGACGACGAAGCGAATATCGTCGAATTGGCGCGGCTGTATCTGGCGCAGGAAGGCTACCGCGTCGAATCGGCGGGCGATGGACAAACGGCGCTCGACAAAATCGCGGCGATCCGGCCTGCGCTGGTCGTGCTCGACCTCATGCTGCCCGTCGTCGACGGCTGGGAGGTGTGCCGCCGCGTGCGCGCGGGCGAGCAGCGCGATCTGCCCATCGTCATGCTCACCGCGCGCGACGACGACGTAGACAAGATCGTCGGGCTGGAGCTGGGCGCGGACGACTACATGACCAAGCCCTTCAACCCGCGCGAGCTGGTGGCGCGCATCAGAGCCATCTTGCGCCGTGCCGAGCGGGCCAGCGCGCCAGGGCAGGCCATCCGCGTCGGCGACGTGACGATCGACCCGGCGCGCCACGAAGTGCACGTCGGCGACCGGCTGGTGGACCTGCGTGCCAAGGAGTTCGAGTGCCTGCGCACGCTCGCCGAGAACAAAGGTATCGTCCTCAGCCGCGAGAAACTGCTGGAGTTGGCTTGGGGCTACGATTTCGCCGGACAGACACGCACCGTCGACGTGCACGTGGCGCACTTGCGAAAGAAGCTGGCTGGCAGCTCGGCGCAGATCGAAACGGTGTCGGGCGTCGGCTATAAGCTGGTGGTTTAGAACCTATCCGAC
Source organism: Anaerolineae bacterium (assembly GCA_035693785.1). GTDB lineage: Bacteria > Chloroflexota > Anaerolineae > Fen-1058 > Fen-1058 > DASSFZ01. The sequence continues at coordinate 12,108 of DASSFZ010000197.1, forward strand.
TGCGAATGTCGACCACGGTCACGTTGGAGCACGTCCGGAAAGCGCTTCGGGGCCCACTACCGGGCATTGCCGCGCAAGCGCGGCTGGCGGCGCAATATCGCCTCGAGCAGATGCTCAAAGGCCCACCCGCCGACGCTCGACCGGCGGGTGTTTTGATTCTGCTGTACCCGCGCGGCGGCACACTGCATTTCCCCTTGACGCGCCGCAAGGACGATCTGGAGCTGCACAAGGGACAAATCTCACTGCCGGGCGGCGCACAGGAGCCGGGTGAGTCGCTTCTCGACACGGCGCTGCGGGAGACGAGCGAGGAGATCGGGGTGACGGTGGACCCATCGGCGGTGCTGGGAAACCTGTCGACGGTGTACATCCCTCCGAGTGGATTCCTGATCACACCCTACGTCGCCGCGCTCGCTGATCGCCCCGACTTCCAGCCGACGCCCGACGAGGTCGCCGAACTGATCGAGACGCCGCTTCCCATCCTGCTCGATCCGTCCATCGTGCGGCGCGAGGTGTGGACGCTGCACGGTATGGAAGTCGAAATACCGTTCTTTCAAATCGGCCCGCACAAAGTCTGGGGCGCGACGGCCATGGTGCTAAGCGAGTTCGCGGCCGTGATCGGGCGCGCGAGATTAGAGATTAGAGATTAGAGATTGGAGAGAGTCGGGCTTCGTGTGGTGACCATTGTGAGGCGTAAGAGGTAACAAGCGATACGCTATAGGCGATAAGCGATATGCGATTTCCACGTTCTAGCGGCATTCTGCTGCATCCGACATCGCTGCCTGGCCGATACGGCATTGGCGATCTGGGAGACGATGCCTATCGCTTCGTCGATTTCCTGGCCGACGCGAAGCAAAGCCTGTGGCAGGTGCTGCCGCTCGGCCCGACCGGTTACGGCGACTCCCCGTACCAATGCTTTTCAGCCTTCGCAGGGAACCCCCTATTGATCAGCCCCGATAAGCTGCTCGAAGAGGGCCTGTTGGCCGAAGACGATGTGCGCTCGGTCCCACCGTTTCCATCCGGCGCCGTCGACTTCGGCGAGGTCA
>DASSFZ010000198.1:0-12242 GCA_035693785.1 Anaerolineae bacterium
CGCGGCGATCGCGCCTTCATCCTCCTCGTCACGCACGCCCAATTCCACGCCGCCCACGCTTTCGACGACGACAAGGCGCACGGCGCACTCGGCCACGTCGTCGGGTGTGGTGCTGGCGATGTGGACGATCACAGGGATACCCCAGCGTCTCCACGCGCCCTGGCCCTCTTTGAGGACGGCGCTGATGCCGGGATTCGGAATGCCCGTGTGAACCAGGGCAGCCGATCCCAGGTCGATGCTGACCGGATCGCCCGCCGGCTTGCGAGGCCGCGCCGTCACCGGATTGGTGACGAACGCGCCCCACCTGCTCCAGTCGATAAGGGCCGCATACTCGCTCGCAAAACCGGCGCAGCCGGAGGCCGGCATGATCGGCGATTTAAGCGATAACCCGGTCTTGTGTTGCGGCGCAAGCTCAATCATGGTTGCTCCTGTTCAGACTTCGGAAGTCTCAGACAGACTTCCGAAGTCTTGAAGTCAGCTCGAAAACCGGCCCATCCACGCAGAACAATCCCGATCCATTCCAGCATGCGTAGCACGCGCCGGCGCCGCACGCCAGCTCGACGGGGCGGAGCGCCTGGGCGAATCCGCGCGGCGCAGGAAAACGAATCGACTCGACGAGGCCGGCGAGGCGCGTGTTGAAGCTGTCCGGCCCGCAGGCGAAAACCTGATCGGCCCATGCGATCGCATCCGCCAGGAGATCGACGAGGTCGGCGCCGATTGCGCGGATAACCTCGATGTCCGCCGGCAGCGCGGAAACGGGATACGCCTGCTCGGCCGACGGCGCTGCATACGCCAGCGTCACCGAACGACTCCCCGCGAGCGCGCGATCGATCAGCGCCAGCAAAGGGCCGAGATCGGGAATGGGCACGCTCGACCCGGCGGCGACGAGCAACAAGTTTCGGCTCCCGTTCTCTACCTGAAAACCGCGCCCGATCGGACCCAGCACGTCGACGCGATCGCCGGCGCGCAGCGCGAGAGAGGGCGGATCGGCGACGAGCACAGCAAATCCGCCGGCCTCAATTGCGCTCGGCCACCACGTGCGGCGCAGGTAGGAATCGACCGATCGGGCCAGGATGGCGCGGCCCGGCTCGAGCGCGGGCGCCAGCTCCGGCGCAGAAAAACGAATCCGCGCGAAAGGCCCTGCGGCGTCGATCCCGGCGACTTCGGCGAAGGTCTGCCGCATGCCTGGATTATCGTTCGGGGGCGGGCGAAATGCAAGAGGATAGCGGAGTGGGCACGCCGTAGATTCAGCGTGTTTCAAGGCAAATGCCGGGCGTGGGAGCCCGGTCCTCTCTCTCCAACAAGCTGCTAGAAATCGGTTATCTGTCGGGTGAAGTCAGCCTGCCGTCTACTGGCCGCGCGAGAAAGGGGTATAATCTACTCGCAATTTGAATCCGCTTCAAACTCAAATCGATAAATCCTTCGGAGGATGAACCATGAGTATTTCGCCCATTCTCAGCATCTTGGGTTGGGGGGCTATTGGCCTCCTGGTCCTGTACGTGTTTTATGTAGTCAGTTCTCGAGCGCAAGGTCGCTCTATGCGCATCTCGATCGCGGTCGTGGCGATCTTGCTCGTGTTAGGGATCGCGCTGAACGCGCTTGGCGCGGGATTGACCTTCATCGATCAAACCGAAGTGGGTGTGGTGGTCAGCCCGCTGTTGCCGGGCGGTGTCCGGCCCGAGCCGCTCAACCCGGGCATCCACTGGGTGATTCCATTCCTGGAAAGTGTGAATCGTTTCAGTATCTCCCAGCAGGAATATACCATGTCGGGCGCCTTCGGTGAAGGCGCCGTTCAGGGCGACGATGCGGTCGAGGCCCGCACGTCCGATGGACAGCAGGTGTTCATCGACGCCACCGTCCGCTACTCCGTCGATCCGGTGAAGGCGGTTGAATTGCGCCGCAAATGGGTGACTCAAGATCGCTACATTTCCAGCTTTGTGCGCCCGACGACCCGCAACGTGATCTACAACACGTCTGCGCGTTACAAGGTTGAAGAGATTTACGGCGTGAAACGGGCCGAACTCCAACAAGTGATCTTCGAGCAGTTGATTACAGAATATGCCCAGCAAGGGCTGATCTTGGAGGCGTTCCAACTGCGCAACATCACCTTCACTGAAGACTACGCTAAATCCATCGAGGAGAAACAGATCGCCGAGCAAAACGCGCTCCGCGCCAGGTTCCTGGTGGACCAGCAGAAGCAGGAAGCCGAACGGTTGCGCGAGGAAGCGCGCGGCCAGCGCGACGCAGCCATCACGAAGGCCGACGGCGACGCTCAGGCCACCGTCCTGCGCGCGCAGGCCGAAGCCGAAGCGCTCCGGCTGGTCAGCGACGCGCTGAAGGCCAATCCCGACCTGCTGACGTTCCGCTACATCGAAAAACTGGCGCCGGGCATCAACACGGTGCTGCTGCCGTCGAACGCGCCGTTCATTCTCGACATCAACAGCCTGCTGCCGTCGTCGGCCGCGACGCCCGCGCCGCAGCCAAGCCCGACCCCTGAAGCGACGCCGGCTCCGTAGTACCTTCCCAGTCGAATTGTTGCTTTTCCAGCAAGGTTTTGCCACGGAGGCACTGAGACACGGAGGGTATAACTATTAGAATCGCATTAGAGTGCCGCTCAGCAGCTTGACACGCGCGTGCGATGAACATAAAATGATCTAGGGTCAGGCAGGCTTACTGGAATTGTGTGCGGACGGGTTATCGGGCTATCTATGGACTACAAAGACTACTACAAGATCCTCGGCGTGCCGAAGTCGGCCAGCGAAGCCGACGTCAAGCGCGCCTATCGCAAGCTGGCGCGCGATCATCACCCCGACCGGCATCCTGGCGACAAGAAAGCGGAAGAGCGCTTCAAGGAGATCAACGAAGCTTACGAAGTGCTGGGCGATCCCGACAAGCGCCGCAAGTACGATCAGCTCGGCTCGCGCTACCAGGAGTGGCAGCGCATGGGCGGCGATCCGCGCGGCTTCAACTGGGGCCAGGGGAACGTCCGCGTCGAAGATCTGAACGATCTGTTCGGCGGCCAGTTCTCCGACTTCTTCACCAGCATCTTCGGCGGCGACACGGTGCGCGGGCGGCGCGCCAACGTGCGCGGGCGCGACGTCGAGCAAAACGTCGAGATATCGCTCGAGGAAGCGTTTCATGGTGCGACGCTCACTTTCCAGAAGAACGGCAAGCACATCGAGGTGAAGATTCCGTCGGGCGTGAAAACCGGCTCGAGAGTGCGCGTGGCCGGCGAAGGCGGCGCCGGCGCCGGCAGCGGGCCGAAGGGCGACCTGTACCTCGTCGTCAACGTGCGCCCGCACCCCCGGTTCAAGCGCGACGGCGACGATCTGTCGCTCGAGATGCCGATCGATCTGTACACGGCGGTGCTGGGCGGCGAGGCATCCGTGCAGACGTTCGACGGCGCGCTGTCCCTGAAGATCCCGCCCGAGACGCAAGACGGGCGCACCTTCAAGCTGCGCGGCCAGGGCATGCCGCACCTGCGCGAGCCTGGAGGCCGCGGCGACCTGCTGGTCAAGGTCCACGTGCGAATTCCGCAGAACCTCTCGTCTGAAGAGAAGAGATTATTCTCGGAGCTGGCGCGGCTGCGCCGGCGCTAGCCGGCGCCCGCTCATCCGTCCCGGAGTCGCTCTGGTAGGCATTCAGATCTTGCCACGGAGTTATCTCTGCGCCTGTGGCGCGCCCCAACGGATAACCATTTGAGGCCCTTCATGAAGACACGTTTAACGATTTGGGTATTACTGTCGCTGCTCCTCACCGCGTGCCGAGGCATGGCGGTGTTCGAGGCGCCAACGTCTGTGCCGGCGCGCGCCGTCGAGGCGACGCCCATCCCGGTGCGGCCGACGGCTCTGCCGCAGTCGATCGTCATCGAGGCCGATGCGGAGGAACTCCTCCTGATCAATCTGTACGAGCGCGTGAACCCGTCCATCGTGAACATCGACGTCGCCGGTGCAGTGGACGTGGGCGAGTTCGGATCGGGATCGGGTTTCGTCATCGACGTCGAGGGACACATCGTCACGAACAATCACGTCGTCGAGGACGCCCGGCGCATCTACGTCACCTTCGCCGACGGCAGCGTCGCCGAGGCCGAGCGGGTCGGCGGCGACCCGGCCAGTGACCTTGCCGTGATCAAGATCAAGGTCGAGGCCGCGCTGCTCCATCCGGTCGAGCTGGGCGATTCGGATCAGGTCAAGGTTGGGCAGCGTGTGATCGCGATCGGCAATCCTTTCGGGCTGATGGGCACGATGACGGTAGGGATCGTCAGCGGCGTCGGGCGCACGCTTCCTGCTGACACGTTCAGTGAAGCCCTGGGCCAGTTTTCGAACCCCAACATCATTCAGACCGATGCGGCGATCAACCCCGGCAATTCCGGCGGTCCGCTGCTCGACTCGTACGGCCGCGTCGTCGGCGTGAACAGCGCCATTCGCACGACGGGAGAAAACCGCGCGAACTCTGGCGTGGGCTTTGCCGTGCCGGTCAACACGCTGAAGCGCGTCGTCCCACAGTTGATCGAGACGGGGCGCGTCCGTTACCCATATATGGGCATCTCGTCGGACTACTCCAACGCGTTCACCATGCCCGAGCTGGCAGCGGCGCTCGATCTTCCGACGGCGCACGGCGTGCTGATCTCCGAGGTGCTGCCGGGCGGGCCTGCCGACCAGGCCGGCTTGCGCGGCGGTGACACTGAGCGAGACGTGCGCGGCGTTCCGGTCACGGCCGGCGGCGACATCATCATCGCCATTGACGGCTACCCGGTCGACGATTTCGACCACTTGATATCCTATTTGACCGCCAGGACCGAAGTCGGCCAGGTCGTGAAAATCACGTTTCTGCGCGGCGACGAGACGCTCGAAGTCGATCTGACGATCGGCGAGCGCCCCTAGGCCGCTCGAACTTTACCAACTGAATCGGGCGCTATCGCCCCCACACGTGCTCGTGTGACCATCCCAAAAGGAGATGCGTATGTTGAGCCAAACCGATATTCAGCAGCTCGCGTCGTATCAGGGAACGGATGTCCTCAGCCTGTACATCAACGTCGACCCTACGCAGAAGTCGACCGACGAATACCGCTTGACGCTGCGCCACCTGTTGAAGAGCGTGAACGGCCACGGCGCCGCCGAGGATGTCGAGCGCATCGAGTCGTTTTTCGACCACGAGTACGACTGGTCGGGGCGTGGCGTGGCGCTGTTCTCGGCGCAGCGCAGCCATCTATGGGTGGCCTACTCGCTGCCCCTGCCCCTGCCGAACCATGTGCACGTGGGGCGCAAGCCCTATCTTGCCCCGTTGATGTCGCTGTGGGACACGTACGGCAGCTACGGTGTGGCGCTGGTCGACCGGCTCGGCGCGAAGATGATGCATTACCAGATGGGCGAGCTGGTGACGCTAGACGGCGTGCTGGGCGAAGACGTCCGCCCTGTCAAGCCCGGGCGCGGCCGGTCGGTCTTCGGCCAACGCGGCGGTTTCGACGGTCACGCGGCGCGCCGTGTGGCCGAAGTCGTCCGGCGCAACGTCAAGGAATCGGCGGTGGCGGCAGGGGCATTCTTCGCCGTGCACCGCTGCACGCAGGTCCTCGTCGGTGGAGCCGACGACGTGGTGAAGGAGTTCATTGCCGCACTGCCCGCACCCTGGCCTGAGCGCGTGACCGGCACATTCGCCGCCGCCATCGACGTCGCGGACAACGACTTGCGCGATATGACGTACTCCCTCCTTGCCGATGTGGCGCGTCGCCGCGAGCACGAGCTGGCCGATGCGGTCATCACCGCCGCCGCCAAAGGCTCGAACGGCGTGGCCCGGCTCGACGACACCCTCAGCGCCGCTCACAACGGCCGCATCCAGACGCTGCTCGTGTCGGAAGGCTACGACGCGGCCGGATATCGCTGCGCGACGTGCGGTTACCTCACCGCGCAGCATTTGGAAACCTGCCCGTTCTGTGGTGGGAAGTTCGCGCACATCCCCAACGCCGTGGAGGCCATGATCGAGCAGGTCATCACGCAGAACGGCCAGGTCAAGATGATTGCGAATCACGCCGGGCTGAAGGAAGCCGGCGTGGCGGCGCTGCTGCGATACTGACCCGATATGTCTGTGCGCACCGATCCCGAAGATAGCGAAACTGCCGCCCTGTTCGATTTCGCAGGCAAGATCGACGGCAAGCGGGTATTAGAGATTGGCTGCGGCGACGGGCGCCTGACGTGGCGCTACGCCGATCGCGCCGTGCGCGTCGTCGCCATCGATCCCGACGCCGACGAGATCGCCGCTGCGCTGGAAGACCTGCCGCCGCGACTCCGCGATCGGGTCGAGTTCAAGGCGGTGAGCATCCAGGAGTTTGAGCCGGCTGCGCCCGCGTTCGACATCGTGATTCTATCGTGGGCGCTCTGATGAATCGAGCGCGCGGGCATGGTGCATGCCCTTGAGAAAATCTACCGCCTGCTGAAGCCCGACGGCATTCTCATCGACATCCATCCTCCACCCGAGCCGTCGTCGATCGACGTGCGTATCGGCGAGCAGGCGCACGCGGCTGGCTGGCTGCGCGAGACCGACGACTACGGCGACTACGAGGCTGCCGACGAAGCGCTGGCGACGATTGTCGCGCGCCGGCTGTTCGCGATCGAGCGCCAGGGCATTTTCTCGTTCCTGACGTATGTGGACACGCTGACCGAGCTGCGCAACTACGTGACCGAGGAGTGGGAGAATGCCAGCATCGACGACGTCACCGCGGCGCGGATCGAGGAATTGATGAGCACGCCGGAGCGCGACAAGGAAATCATCTTGCGCGAATCGGTGCGCATCGCGCGGCTGGCGCCAGTCCCGAAGGCTTGAGATATGCAAAGGGAGAAGCCTCCCTCGCCGGCGAGCAAGTCGATCTGGCTTGGCGCGGCGCTCTTCGCGCTGGTCGTCGCATTGGCAGCGCCCGCGATCCAGGCGTGGCGCCGGCATCGGCGCCGAGCACACAGACCGGTGACAATGCCCGCGTCCCTGGCAGCTCCAGCCGCATTCCCGCAGCAAACGCTGCAGCCCCTACTCCGAGACGAGGTCAAGCCCGGTCCTCACCCCTGGCGCGAAGCTCTGAAGATAGGTCGCTCCCAGTTCTGGCGGATTCTGGTGAGCCTGGTGTGTGTGGCGGTGACCGCCACAATGGGATACACGTATGCCCTGGACACCCGGGTCGAAGGCTGGCAGTTTTGGGTGTGGGCGGCCTGCGTGGCTGTCGTCGTCTTCGCCCTGCTGCCGAGCGATCGGCCCAGGCTGCGGCTGGACAAGGGCCTGCTCTGGTTGGCGCCCCTGATACTGGCCGCGCTGCTGCTGCGTGTCACATCCCTGGAGACCATACCGGGGGGACTGCACGTCGACGAGTACGGCGTGGCCAGCTTCGCGCTGCAGCACCTGTTTCCGGCCTCGGGTGGCACGCACAATCCGTTCATCACAGGACCGGCCTCTCATCCGGCGCTGTATCATTACTTGATCCGGGTTTCGCTCGACGTGTTCGGAAACACCATCACAGGCTTGCGCATCTCCAGCGCGCTGGCCGGCACACTGGCTGTGGTGGCAACCTACGCCGCCGTGTCGATCTTGCACGATCGGCGCACGGCCCTGTTCGCTGCGGCGCTCATGGCAGCCTATCACGTTCACGTTCACTGGTCGCGCATTGGCCTCAACAACATCTGGGACAGCGTCTGGGTGCCGGCGATGCTCGCCGCATTCGTGTGGGGATGGCAGCAGCGCTGGAGCGGAGGCGCTGTCCTGGCGGGCCTGGCAATGGGGCTTTCGCAATACTTCTACCCCGGCAGCCGGATTGGAATACTCTTGCTCGCCTTCGTTATCTTCTCCTTGTGGCGGCAGGGCGCCGATCGGCGACAGCTTCTCGTGCACACCGGCAAGATGTTGGTGACCGCCGCCTGCGTCGCAGCGCCTCTCGCCATGTTCGCGCTGCGCGACCCGACTAATTTCCTTTTGCGGACGCGCCAAGTCTTCGCCTGGCAGCCCGAAGCCATCATGATTCTCACGCGCGGACAGCCCGACTTGCCGGCGTTCTTCTGGCATCAGCTTACGCGCTCGCTTGGAGCGTTCACGACGTACCCGGACAACGCCGGGTTTTACGCGCCGGGTGTGCCGCTGCTGATCGGGCTGGCTGTGCCTCTCTTCGTGATAGGCATCGCGCGGTCGATCTGGACACGACGCTCGTGGAGCGTGCCAGTGCTGTGGATCGTGGTAACTGCCTTCCTCGGGGGTTTCCTGCTGGCCGACCCCCCGTCCAGCTCGCATTACGTCGTGGCGATACCGGCGATCTGCTGGCTGGTCGCCATGCCGCTGAGCTGGCTGGTCGAAAACGGCCGGCGGCCGTGGGCCGTCATCGCCCTGCTGGCGATTGTGGCGACGGACCTCATCTTCTATTTCGGCGCCTACGTGCCGGGTAAGCCGGGCGACCTGATCCTGCCCTTCCCGCCGTTGCCGCATTCGTGAGCGCAAGCGGTATAATTCAGGCGCAATGAACGTCATCGCCGCTCCTATCTCCGGTTCTTCCCCGCTTCGCGCCGAGAACCGCGATCTCTCACTCCCGACAGGACGGCCCAGGCGTGTCATGCTGCTGATGACGCCGAAGACGTATCGAGCGCGGGCGTTCGTCGAAGCAGCGGAGCGGCTGGGTCTCGAAGTCGTCAGAGTCGTGGACATGCCGCCGGAGCTGGCCGCGCATTGGAATGTCCCGCTCGGCGTCGACTTTCTCGATCTCGAAGCGGCGACGCGCGCGATCGTCGAGTTCGCCGCGAGCCGGCCCGTGGACGCGATCATCTCGGTAGACGACGGCGCTTCGCTGCTGGCGGCGCGGGCGAGCGCGACGCTCGGCCTGCCGCACAACTCGCCGGAAGCCGCCGAGGCGGCGAGGAACAAGCATCGCATGCGCGCGCTATTGGCGCAAGGCGGCGTGCGCGCGCCGGAATTCCGGTTGTGCTCTACAGGCGACGATTTCCGCGATCTGGCTGCGCGCGTCGAGTGCCCGTGCGTCGTCAAGCCGCTGCGGTTATCTGGCAGCCGTGGCGTGATGCGCGCCGATGACCCGGATCAGTTCGTGATCGCTGCCGGACGGCTGAAGGCGCTGCTGGACTCCATCGATCCATCACCCAGGCCCAAGCCGTTCCTGGTGGAAGATTTCGTCCCAGGTTTCGAGGTGGCGCTGGAAGGCGTGCTCGACCACGGGCGATTGAAAGTGCTGGCGCTGTTCGACAAGCCCGATCCGCTCGACGGGCCGTTCTTCGAGGAGACGATCTACGTCACGCCGTCGCGCCTGCCCCAGGACGTACAGGCGGCAATCGCGCAATGCGCATCGGATGCGGCGCAGGCGCTCGGCCTGCGCGAGGGTCCGATGCACGCCGAGCTGCGCGTCAACGCAGCCGGGCCGTGGCTCATCGAAGTGGCGGGCCGATCGATCGGCGGGATGTGCTCGAAGACGCTGCGCTTCGGGACGGACGTCTCGTTAGAGGAACTGATCTTGCGGCAGGCGTGCGGCCTGGGCATCGAATCGCTCGATCGGGAGCGGCGAGCGGGCGGCGTGATGATGATACCGATTCCAGAAGCGGGCATCCTTCGGCGCGTCGAAGGGGAGGTCGAAGCGCGGGCGGCGCCCGGCATCGAGGACGTTCAGATCACGGCTCGCCTGAACAATCCGATCGTGCCCTTGCCTGAGGGGGATAGTTATCTGGGGTTCATTTTCGCGCGCGGCGAGTCGCCGGACGAAGTCGAAGCCGCGCTGCGCGAGGCGCATCGGCGGCTTCGATTCGTGATTGAGCCGACGATTCAACTGCTGCCGATCTGACGAACGACCAAAGGCGAAGAACGAGCGACGAGTTTCGTCGTTGGTCTTTCGTCTACTTGGCGCTCTTGCCGGCTGGCACCTGCCCTTCCGGCATCCAGCCCTCAGGCATCTGCGCGCCTTCGCCGAAGAGGAACTCTTCCATTTGCTCCATCAGGAACTGCTGCGCGCTGGGATCGGCCATGTTCAACCCGTAGTGGTTGATGAGCAGCACCGACTGCCGTTTCCACAACTCCCAGCCCTCTTTCGATATGTTCTCGAAGACGCGCTGGCCCAGCTCGCCGGGAAACGGCGGGCGATCCAGCGCCGGCAGCTCGCGCCCCAGCTTCGCGCAGTTGACAAACCAAACTGTTTTTTGATATCGAGCCATGAACGCGCCTCGTCGCGCACGGAAGTTGGATAGACTATATCCGCTTTCGAGCGTGTGTCAAGGTGGCATTATGAACGTCGTCCTGATTTCCACATATGAACTCGGTCGCCAGCCGTTTGGATTGGCGTCGCCTGCGGCCTGGCTGAAACGCGAAGGTGCGCGCGTCACGTGCCTCGATCTGGCCGTGCAGGGCTTGGATCGGCACGCGATCGCGTGCGCCGATTTGGTCGCCTTCTACGTGCCGATGCACACCGCGACGCGCATCGCCGCGTCGTTCGTCGCGCGGGTGAAGGCAATCAACCCACGCGCGCACGTCTGCTTCTACGGCCTGTACGCGCCGGTCAACGAAGGCTACCTGCGGGGACTCGGCGCAGAGACGATCCTGGGTGGGGAGTTTGAAGAAGGACTTGCCGCGCTGTATCAAAGATTGGCTGCTAACGGCGGCAGGGCGCGAACGAGTCACCAGCCGGAACCGCACATTTCACTCGCCCGCCAGCGCTTCCTGGCGCCTGACCGCAGCGGGCTGCCGGACCTGTCCAAGTATGCCTATCTGAACCTTGGCGATGGCGTCCGGCGCACGGTCGGCTACACCGAAGCCAGCCGGGGTTGCAAACATTCGTGCCGCCACTGCCCCATCGTCCCGGTCTACGACGGACAGTTCCGCGTCGTCCAGCGCGACGTGGTTCTGGCGGACATCCGCCAGCAGGTCGAAGCGGGCGCGCGCCACATCACGTTCGGCGACCCTGACTTTTTCAACGGGCCGGGCCACGCCCTATCGCTCGTCCAGGCGCTGCACAAGGAGTTTCCAAACGTGACCTACGACGTAACGATCAAGATCGAGCATCTCTTGAGACACGCCCGCCTCCTGCCGGTCTTGCGCGACACGGGCTGCCTGTTCGTCACCAGCGCCGCCGAGTCGGTCGACGACGAGGTGCTCGCGATCCTCGACAAGCGGCATACGCGGCAGGACTTCGCGCGCGCCGTCTCGCTGCTGCGCGCCGTCGGGCTGACGCTCTGCCCGACCTTCGTGCCATTCACGCCGTGGACGACGCTCGAAGGTTTCCTGGACTTGCTCGACCACGTCGCCAGGCTCGATCTGATCGAGAACGTGTCGCCCATCCAGTACGCTATCCGGCTGCTCCTTCCTGCCGGGTCGAAGCTGCTGGAGCTGCCGACGGTTCAAGAATTCGTCGACGAATTCGACCCGGTCGCGCTGTGTTATCCGTGGGCGCATCCCGACGATCGGGTCGACCGATTGCACGCCGGCGTGCTCGCCGCTGTCAAGGAAGGGCAGGACCGGGAGCTGCCGCGTCAGGCCATCTTCCGGAAGGTGTGGCATTTGGCCAGGGAGGCTGCTGCATCCAAGAGTGCGCGGTTTCCACCGTGGGACGAGCACTATCTCAACGCACCGATCCCGCGCCTCAGCGAACCGTGGTACTGCTGAGCGGAGCCGACCGAGGAGCAGTTTGCTCCTGAGCTCATCTAACAACCTCGTAACTGCTCACGCGATGGACGGGTTGAGGTAATGCAAGACCGGCGTGCCCATCAGGCTGACCAGCTTCTGGAAGACGTTGTCGCCTGCTCGCTTGGCCGTGTGCAGCACGGTGGCCAGGGCGGCGTAAGTCCGCGCGCCCCATTCCGAGCGGAAACTGCCCATGACTTTACGATGGATCACCGACGGGCGCAGGGCGCGCTCGCAGGCGTTATTGTCCGCCGCCACGTCCGAGCGGTACAGGAACACGAACAGATGCGCGCGATGCGTGCGGTAACGCTCCAGCAGGTTGGCGCCGACGTGGCCCGTGATGCGCCGCGCCAGCAAGCGGTCGAGACGACGCTCCAAGCGCGTGACCTGACCGGCGAAGCCAGCGGGGGTCAAGACCTCGCGCCGATGCCCCAGATGAATCGCGGCGCGGAACACGTCTTGCATCGCGTGTGCCCACCGCAAGCGCGGACGCCGGTCGATGACCCCCTGCAAAGCGCGGATCTGATGGCTCAGACAGAGTTGATGCTGGTCGGCGGGCGCGTTCAGTTGCGGTTTCCAGCAATCACTGCGCCAGACTTCGGCGCGTC
>DASSFZ010000199.1:0-5440 GCA_035693785.1 Anaerolineae bacterium
CGTCGGCGAGCGCGTCGAAATCCGCGTCGGGTCGGCGGTGGATACGCTGCGCGAGATGATCGAGCGCGGTGAGGCGCCTTTCGACTTGATCTTCATCGACGCCGACAAGAAGGCGTACGTCGAGTACCTGAATCTCTCGATGCGGCTCGCGCATCCTGGCACAGTCATCCTGGCCGACAACGTGATCCGGCGTGTGATGTCGCCCGCTCCCGGCGACGAGGATTCGCGCGGCATTCATGCGTACAACGAGGCGATCGCCGCCCACCCGCGCCTGGAGTCTGTGATATTGCCTATCATCCGGGAGAACCTGGATGGCCTATCCATCTCGATTGTCCGATGACGAGTAATTACGTGATACGTGATCACGTGATCACGTAATCACGTGATTCTGACACTGTCGAGATAGATACACAGATGGAGAGGGACATGGACGCGTACAAGACGATCGTTTCACTGCGAGCGGTGCGCCAGTTTCAAGACACGCCCATCCCGGACGACGCGCTGCACCGCATCTTGCAGGCCGGGCGCATGAGCGGCAGCAGCAAGAACACGCAGCCCTGGTGGTTCGTCGTCATTCGAGACGCGGAGACACGCCTGCGGCTCTCGAAGTGCGGCGACTTCGCCAGCCACCTGATCGGCGCGCCGCTGGCGATCGGGATGGTGCTCGATCCGCAGTACTATCGCGGCGAGTTCGATTCGGGCCGCGCCGTTCAGAACATGATGCTGGCCGCCTGGGCGAGCGGGATCGGCTCGTGCATCGCGTCGATGCACCGCGAAGAAGACGCCAAGGCCGTGCTCGGCGTGCCGGCGGAATACCGGATGCAGCACGTGCTCTCATTCGGGTATCCGGTCCCGCAGCCGGGCGACACGATCGAAGGCAAGCCGCGCGCGAGTGTGCTCAAGCGCACCGGCCGCAAGCCGATGGAAGACATCGTCCGCCACGAGAGATGGTGAGCGCACTTCACATCGAACTGGATGCCGCCGAGGCCATCTATCGTCCCGGCGACACGCTGCGCGGCCGGCTGGTCTTGACCCTGCCGAGCGAGCAGCATCCGCGCAGCATCACGCTCCACGCCGTCGGCACCGAGTTCACGAACTGGGGGACGCAGCCATCGTACATCGCGCGCACGCACCCGCTGGATCAGGCGATCGAGGTCTGGAAGGCCGCCTCGGAGAGCAGCGCGCTGCCGGCCGGGACGCATGCGTTCCCGTTCGAGGTCGTCCTGCCGCCGCACCTGCCGCCCAGCTTCGACGGCATGCTGACGGAGATCGGCTACGGCATTCGCGCGAAAGTGGATTTGCCTCGCCACGTCGACCTGCACGCCGAGGCAGGGTTCGTCGTCCTGGCAAGCGTGCCGGCCGTCGTCGAGCCGCCCGCGCCGGTCGAGGCGCACGATGCATCGGGCCGCAAGATCAAGTTGGCGTTGCCCCGCTCGGTGTACCGCTTGGGCGAGACCGTCGAGGGCGCGGCGCGCGTCACCCGTGCGGGTGAGGGGCGAGCGCGGCGTTTGACGATCGAGCTGCTTTCACGCGAGCGCGGCGGCGCACAAGGCATTTGGGCCGAGGACGTCGAGCAGGAGGCCGAATCGCGCGTCGAGCTGGAACACGTCGCAGGAGACATGACGTATCCGTTCACGTTCAAAGCGCCCGATTGGGCCGTGCCCACTTTTCGGGGAGAGCATTCCGCGCTGACGTGGCACGTCCGCGCGCGGCTCGAGGTGGCGCGCATGCCCGATCTGATCGCCGAGGCGGAAATCACCATCGTCGAGCCGTCCTGACGATAGACCTGGCAGGTCTTCGAGACCTGCCAGGTCTAATCACGTCAGGTAATCGCGCAGCTTGCGGCTGCGGTAGGGGTGGCGCAGCTTGCGGAGCGCCTTGGCTTCGATCTGGCGGATGCGCTCGCGGGTGACGCCGAAGAACTGGCCGACTTCCTCGAGCGTGTGGCTCTGGCCGTCGCGCAAGCCGAAACGCATCTCGAGCACCTCGCGCTCGCGCTCGGATAGCGCGTCGAGGCTCGACTGCACCTGCTCTTTGAGCAACTGGTTCGACGCGGCGTCGACCGGGCCGACGACGGTCTCGTCCTCGATGAAGTCGCTGAGCATGCTCGATTCTTCCTGGCCCACGGGCATCTCCAGCGACATCGGCTCCTGGCTGATGCGCACGATGCGGCGCACCTTGCCGGCGGCGCGGCGCACTTTGCGATCCAACGCCGGGTCGAGCGGCTGGTTGGTCGCCCACGCCGCCTGGATCGCCTGTGTCTCGTCCGGCTCGAGCAGGCCCAGCTCGACGGCGATTTCCTCGGCCGTCGCTTCGCGACCCAGCTCCTGCATCAGCTCACGCTGCGCGCGCAGCAGACGGTTGATCGTCTCGACCATGTGAACGGGGATGCGGATGGTGCGGGCCTGGTCGGCGATGGCGCGGCTGATCGCCTGGCGGATCCACCACGTGGCGTACGTGCTGAACTTGTAGCCGCGTGTGTGATCGAACTTCTCGACAGCGCGCAGCAAGCCGATGTTGCCTTCCTGGATCAGGTCCAGGAACGAAATGCCGCGCCCGATGTAGCGCTTGGCGACGCTGACGACCAGCCGCAGATTGGCGCGTATCAAGCTCTGCTTGGCGCGCTCCGAATACTCGGCCAGAATCTGAAACGATTCGCGGATGCGCTGCGCATCGGGCAGGGCCTTCAGGAACGAGCGCGTGTCGGGCAGCGTCCTCTTCTTCCTCAAACGCTCGAAAAGCCAATCGAGCGTCTCGATCGGCATGAGATACAGCAAGGCGTACACGTCGAACAGCATGCCGGTCAGCTCGGTCCAGCCGGCGACGCGCTCGACGCGCCCGTTGCCGATGTACGGCCTCAGCGTGGAAGGGTTGGTCATGCTCGGGCTGGTGCGCAGCGTGCGCACCTCGCTGGCCAGCGCGGCCAGATTCGGTTTCCTGGCGTGCGTCTTGCGGCTGGCCTTCTCGACGCCTTTCCAGCTAGCCTGCAGGTTGGCGTAGATCTCGCGCATCACGTCGGTCTCGGCTGGCTCGCGGTGCAGTCTCTCGCGTGCGCGATCTTCGATCTGGTGCAGGTGCTCGACCGCGTTCATCTGCGTGGCGAACCACACCTCCTGATCGACGTCGAGGAGACGCACCTGGCCGATCTCCTTGAGGTACATGCGCACGGGATCATCGGCCAGCTCAGCGCTCCACTCGAGCGGCTCGCGTTCCTCGTCTTCCTCTTCTTCCTCGAACTCGATCTCCTCGAGATCGGCCTCCGCCGGCTCGTCCTCGACGAACGTCTCCTCCTCGCCGAGTAAGACCTCGCCGGTCGCCAGGTCGACCTCGATGGGTTCGGTCTCGTCCAAGGCCAGGTCGTCGCTAATCGGTTCGCTAAGTCGCGGGGCTATCTTCGGTCGCTTGGGCATAGATCGGTCGCGCAACGGCTGATTCGAATCGCCTATGCTGAACCAGGCGTGTACGGCGCACTATTCTACGCGCGTCGTCCGATTGTGGCAAGTAGGGTCAGCGCCCGCCGTCGGCGTAAGACTGGCGGATGAATTCCGGCGCATATCGGATGCGTGACAGGCGCCGCATCTGATCGGACAGGACCAGCTTGGCCTGACCCAGCTCGCGGACGCTCTCCGCGTCGCCTTCTTCGGAGGCGCTGCGGATCAAGTCTTCGATCTGCGCGCCCTGCGTCCTCAAGTTGCGCTCGCGCAGCAGCAGCGCCGCATCCACGACGCCGCGTGTCTCGTCGACGTCCGGACCCCCTTGAGGCCGTGGCGGCGGCGATTCCAGCCAGGCCGGCACGTCGGCGTGCAGCGAAGGATCGAGCCGATCGAGCACGTCGTCGAGCGATAGGCTGCCGGTCTCTTCCAGCGCCGCATGAATCGCCAGGAAGACCTCACGGTGTGTGACGCTTTCGAAGTCCTCGGCGCCGAACGGCGGCAGGTCGACGCGCGTCAAGGTATCGTCGATCGCGTGGAGCGTCTCCTTCGGAGATGTCGCACGCAGCAATTCGGCCAGGCAGTAACGCTCGCGGTCGAGCGCCGCCCGCGCGGGCGTTGGCGGCTGGACCGGCTCGGACGTTTTAGCCCGCCTCGATGCAGACGCGCCGGCCAGCCCGACCTGATCCAGCACCGCGCGCTCGTCGATTTTCAGCAGTCGCGCCAGGCGCTGCGCGTACGCCGCTCGCTCGACCGGATCGGCGACGTCGCGAATGAACGGCGCGACTTCGCGCGACAGCGCCGCCTTCTCCTTCGGGTCGCCCAGATCGCGTCCAGCGGCCAGCGTGTCCGTCACGAACTGCACGACCGGCTTTGCGCCGTCGACCAGTTCGCTCCACTTCTGAGGCGCCGAGCGGATGAGATCGTCCGGATCCATCTCTGGGGGCAGCGCCAACACGCGGATGTCAACCTTCAGCTTGCCCTCGAAGCCGATCAAGCCGCGCGGATTGAACATCGGCTGCAGGTCCCGGTCGAGCGTTTCTCGCGCCACGTCAAGCCCGCGCAGCATGGCGTTGACGCCGGCTGCGTCCGCGTCGAGCGCGAGAATGAAGTGCGGCGCCAGCTTCTGCAATTGCCTGAACTGCATCTCGGTCAATGCCGTGCCAAGCGAGGCGACGACGTTCGCGAACCCCGCCTGGTGCGCGGCGATGGCGTCCATGTATCCTTCGACGATCACGGCTCTGCCCGATTCGCGAATCGCGTTCCTGGCAAAATGCAGGCCGTACAGCGTCTTGCTCTTATCGAAGAGCTTGGTCTGCGGCGAGTTGAGATATTTGGGCTCATCGCCGTCTTTCAGCGCCCGCGCGCCAAAGCCGGCGGGACGGCCCTTCCAGTCGTGGATCGGGATCATGAGCCGATTGCGGAACCGATCGAACACATTGCCGTCGTCGCGCTTGACGAGCAGCCCGGCGTCGACCAGTTCAGCCACCGTGAAGCCTTTGCCCGACAAGTAACCTTGAAGCGCGTGCCAGTCATCCAGCGCGTAGCCGAGCTGGAATTTCTCGATCGTCGCATCGCTGATGCCGCGCTGGCGAAGGTGATCGCGCGCGGGCTGCGCCTGCAGGCCGCTCTTGAGCAGGTGGTTGAACCATTGCGCGGCGGCGGCAACGGCCTCGCGCAGCCGCTCGTTCGCCTCGGCAGTTTGCTGCGGCGCTTCGGGCCTGGGCAGCTCGACGCCGCTGCGCGCGGCGAGCAGCTCGAGCGCCTCGCGGAATTCCAGCCCGTCGCGCCTCATCACGAACGTGAACACGTCGCCGCCCGTGTTGCACGCGCCGAAGCATTTCCACGTGCCGCTCTCCGGCCACACGACGAACGACGGCGTGCGCGTGTTCGAGTGGAACGGACAAAAGCCGACGTGCGTGCGGCCGCTCTTCCTGAGCTTGACCGTCTCGCTCACCACGTCGACGATGTCGATGCGGTCTTTGATGTCGTCGATGACGCTCATGTTA
>DASSFZ010000200.1:0-3394 GCA_035693785.1 Anaerolineae bacterium
TAGGAATCTCGGCCAGTTCGTTTACGGCGAATAGTGACGTGGCGTCCTCAATCAGGGTCCCCATTCGCGCTTCATCACCACGCATCAGGCTATCGACGCCGCCGTCTATGAGCAGGATACCATCGACAGCGAGATGCTCGACAAGGATTCGATAGTTCTCAAGCAGAGGACGTGCACCGGTTTTCTCAAAGCACCAGACGGTGACAGCTTGGTTGCGCTTTTCCTTGAACCACTGGGCTACATACAGTTCCGGGAAATACAGCGCGAAGTCTACCAATTCCGCGTGTACGCCTACGAGCGTGGGGGAGAGGCGGGTTCCATCTCTTAATCCCACGATGTCGGCGAAACTGAAATTTGCCAGATGCACGACTTGCCCGCGCCGCTGCAATTCAAGGTAAATAGGTAAACCGCAGAAGACATCGAACCCGCCACCCATGCCGGCGATGAGTACGTTCTTACAGTCGGTAAGCAAGTGAGATATAGGCAGATTGAGTTCCATTAAAGCTGTTGGGACTGATAAGCTCTTCAGGTGATACTGGGAAGCGACGGCTAACGGCCTCGAGATGAGCCGCCCGGCCAGCCCAAGTCTAGTATCGCACGGAATGGCTAACCCGGGCTGGCCGGGTCGGCTTCATTGACGGGTTGGGCGGCGACCTGCTCAAGATAGGTGCTTCAATTATCCGAAATCGGGCAGGCCATTCCTGCTCGACCGCTCCTCTTGAATGCGTCGTCTGCAACACTGTATATGGTGCAGACCTCTGAAGGGCAACTGTTCTCGGCGCACGACAATAAGTCATAGCCCGATGCAGTAGGGTAACCGAACCAAATCATAAACTGACCTGGAACGCTTCCAAGGGGCCATATGGCCTCGCCAGACAAACGCATGTGCAAGAAGTCGATACTCTCTCGAATGCGGTCTTTTTCCGACTTGTTCAATGTACCATCTTGCATTGCTTGGATTGCCCAATTTGGAACTACCCGCATGGCGAAAACGGTATTGTCGTTCATGAGCTGTATGACCTGATATGCACCGTCGTAAGGAATCGAATACTCAATGACAACCAACATTGGTGTCTCGCTATTTTGACCGAGGTATTGGCCACGAACATACTGCTCCACCTTTACAGGAATAACCTCTACCCATTCTGTTTGAGAGTCGGATGGCTGCTCAGTTGGCCGACTAGAGTTGGCGCAAGCAGCGAAGTTAACTAGGAATCCCAGGAAGCAAATCACGCGCAGTATCATCATGGCCTATTGCGTATGCGACTCTTTGTCCGAGTGAGCCGCCCAACTCTTGACTATATGGGGTATTTCCGTGTAGTCATCCTGTATATAGTGTGAGTGTTCCACCCAGTCAACAGGCATGTCAAAAGAGGACTTCTACTTGTCGCGGCGCGGTCTCCTGATCTCGCCGGCAGCCCGAGCGACGGGTATCTCGAGATAACTCGGATGCTGCGCGTCGTGGTACAGCGCCACGTGGGCGACGCGCGCGTCTTGGGCCGTCTCCTCGGCGACCGCGCCTCCGCTGTTATAGTTCTTCTGCAGGTAGATCGTGTTCGACGCGCGCAGCACCAGCCGCAGCCGGCTGCCTTTGGCGATGCGCCGCGAGATGAAGAAGAACGAGTCGAACTCGTAACGCTCGATCGCGCCTGCCACGACCGGGCGAGGCCGTTTCAGCGATGCGCGGTACCGCGCGCGCATGGCGTCCTGGGCCAGCGCAATGCTCTGGCCGTCCAGCGTGATCTCGAAGACCTCGACGAGAAAGTCGGTGTCGGGAACGTCCATCTCCATCCACGCGACGAGCTTGAGCCAGCCGGTGATCTCGGCCTCGTGCGAAAACGGCTCGCTGTGATAGACCAGCCCGGCCCCGAACAGGTTGAGCGCGTAACGCTGGTCGGTCAGGTACGCCTTGACCTCTTCAGTCTCCATCTCGGCCGGGCGCACGTCGAGCGGATCGTACGTAAAGCGATCGGGGTCGCCTGTCTCAGGCTTCTCCCGGCTCAGCACGCCTGAGCTGAAAGCGTCGCCCGCGCGCCCGTTCGGCGAGTGGAGATAGAGCCTGCGCCTCGTCGTGGGGATCGCATCGAGACGGCCGGCGTATTTCCACTCCTCCGCGCCGGTGACGTAGTAGGCGACGCGCTTCTCCAGAAATTCCGGCCGCTTGCCGCCCTTCATCGTCCAGTCGTACCACTCCTTGTGGAGCCGATTCAAATCGAGCTTGCTCGCCTCGCCGAACTTCAATCCGCCGACCTCCAGCGTAGGCGTGCGCGTGCCGGCGTGATCCCACGGGCCGAAAATCAAGTAATGGCGCGCTCGCGCTTTCGCCGTCGCGTAGCGCATGTGCATCCGATAGTAATGCAGCGCCCCCGGCTGATCGCCGTCGTACATGCCCGTGATCGTCAAGATCGGGATGTCCATTCTCCGGTAGTCGTCGGGCGACGGCGCGAGATGTTCCCAGAACGCCGCCGTGTCGGGATGGTCGAGCCACATCTGAAAGTGCGGCGAAGGGTTGCCGACAATGGCGTCGAGCTCCTTGAACGGGCGATGCTGGAGATAACGCTCGCGGAAGCGGCCGATCCAGAACGAAGCGTCGTCGAACAGCTTTACATTCGGCGTGACGCCACTGGTGAAGGTCAGCCACTGCGCTTCGTAGGAAGCGAAGATGTTGTTGAACGCCGGGAAGTCGACGCCAGGGCAGGCCGCCGCGGCCGGCACGATCGTCGCCAGGTGCGGGGGAAACTCCTTGAGCGTGGCCCACTGGTTGAACCCCGCGTACGAGCCGCCCCACATCGCCACCTTGCCGTTCGACCAGGACTGGCGCGCCAGCCACTCGACGACGTCGTGGCCGTCTTTGCTTTCGTTGAAGAAAGGCTCGAAGCGACCCTCCGAATTGCCGCGCCCGCGCGCGTCGACGATGACGTACACGTAGCCGTTGCGGGCGAAGGTCATGCCGCGTTCGTGATAAGTGTCGGCGATGTAGGGCGTCAAGGTGAAGATCACGGGGAGCGGGCGCGCCATGTCCTTCGGCTTGTAGACCGTTCCGTTGAGCGTCACACCGTCGCGCATCGGGATCTTGAAACCCCACTCCAGCGCGACGCCTGCATTACCGGATGGCTTGCCGGAGGGCGTCTCCGCAGCCATACGGTTCCAGATGATCACGTCGTTCCTGACCTCAACGCTTTCCTCAGCTCACTGCGAAGATTTCTACCACACATTACACGGATGGCTGCCCCTCAACATATCTGTGTAATCCGTGCCATCCGTGGTTATCTGTGTAATCCGTGCCATCCGTGGTTAATCCTTTGGCTGCAGCAGGGCCGCGCTATAGTATTCCTCTATAACATAAACGTCGATCGCGAAGATTTTGGGATGCGGATTTCGCAAATGAGAGTTT
>DASSFZ010000201.1:0-3981 GCA_035693785.1 Anaerolineae bacterium
AAGATCCAGCGATCTATCGCATGCGCCCGCGGAGTACCCGACAAGACGTCGGGGTCGCGGAATGCTATGGGTGGCGCAACGGTGGCCATGGCATAGGGTCCTGTCCCTGGCGTGGCCGAGAGCCTACCACCGATTGCAGCAACGATGAAACGGCCCCGCAACCGTGCGGAGTTATAGACACCAGTTAAACCTAAGACGTGTGGGCCTTGCCACAAAATGCTTGCCAACCACTCCGACTATTTCGGCTACTTACAAATAGTGATGACCTGCCGGACTGTCGAACTTAAACCTCATCGAACGGCATCACGCAAGAACGCCGCGAGCACTGGCTCTAAAGCGGCTGCTCCCGTTGGTCCGAGTTCGGCACAGAAACGGGTGTGTCGGATATTTGCGTTTGCGAATTGGTGCGCGTCGCAGCCCGCGGAATCTCTGGCGTCCTCGATCGGCCCCTGACAGGGATGCTCGAGGCGCCCAGCATGTGCTCCAACGTCCAACGTGGCCCGGAGTCTATGTAGTGGCTTGCGGAGCACAGGTGGCTGAAGTTGCTCGGAGGACGAACCCGCCGGCATTGACGGCTCAAACCCGGACTCTGCGAGCCCTGGCGCCCGAGTGGTTCAGAAAAGTTCCGCTTCGAGCGCCATGAGTGGTTCGGATCCCGCGCGGATCTTCCTGAGCAGCGTCGCTGTCTCTGGATGCAATTTGGCGAAGTAGAAGCGCGCCGTCGCCAGCTTCGCCTTGTAGAAGGGATCCGCGGCCTTGGCCGGGTCGCTCGCCATCATCTTCATCGCGACGCCAGCCGAATAGCACCAGGAGAACGAGAACACGAGGTGGCCGACGAGGCGCAGGTACGGGTCGGCCGCGGCACCCACTTCGTCAGGGTTCCGCAGCGCCTTCTGGCCGATCTCCATCGTGACCTTGCGGACCTCGGCTGCGAGCTCCGCGAGCGGCCCGGTGAATTCCTTCATCGCTGACCGCTCGGCATTGGCCTTGATGACGTCCTGGATCACCTTGTCGAACTTCATGAGCCTGGCGCCCATGTCACTCAGCACCTTGCGGGCCAGCAGGTCGAGTGCCTGCACCGTGTTCGTGCCCTCATAGATCATGTTGATGCGCGCATCGCGCACGTACTGTTCGAGACCCCATTCCGCGATGTAGCCGTGGCCGCCGAGCACCTGCATCGCGAGCGTAGTGCACTCGTAGCCGTTGTCAGTGATGAAGCCCTTGATCACGGGCGTGAGCAGGGCGACCAGGTCCGCCATGTCCCTGCGAACGGCCGGATCGGGGTGCTTGTGCTCGCGGTCAATGGCGAGACCTGCCCAGTAGCAGAATGCGCGCGCTGCCTCGACGTACGCCTTCTGCGTCAGCAGCATGCGGCGCACGTCGGGATGCACAATGATCGGATCGGCGGGTTTGCCGGCCGCTTTCGGCCCGGTGAGCGACCGTCCCTGCAGCCGCTCTTTCGCGTAGGCGAGGGAATTCTGGTACGCCACTTCCGCGAGACCCAACGACTGCATGCCGACGCCGAGACGCGCGGAATTCATCATCACGAACATCGCGTTCAGGCCCTTGTTCGGCGCGCCCACCATCCAGCCCGTCGCCTGGTCGAGATTGATCACGCAGGTCGCGTTGCCGCGGATGCCCATCTTGTGCTCGATGGAGCCGCACTTGACGCCGTTGCGCTCGCCAATTCCGCCGCCGGGTGCTGGAAGGTACTTGGGCACGATGAACAGCGAAATGCCCTTGGTGCCGCCTGGCGCGTCCGGCAATCGCGCCAGCACGAGGTGCAAGATGTTTTCCGACAGGTCGTGCTCGCCGGCGGAGATGAAGATCTTCGTTCCGGTGATGGTGTAACTGCCGTCGGCCTGTGGCTCCGCCCGTGTCTTCAGCAGACCGAGATCAGTACCGCAATGCGCCTCGGTGAGACACATCGTGCCGGTCCACTCGCCCGACACGAGCTTCGGCAGGTAGAGCTCCTTCTGCTCCGGCGTGCCATACGCCATCAGCGCGTTGTAGGCGCCGTGGGACAGACCCGCGTACATCGTCCACGCCTGGTTGGCCGAGTTCATCATCTCCGACATCGCGGAACTGATCACGTACGGCAACCCCTGGCCGCCGAACTCCGGAGTCGCACCCAGCGCCGCCCATCCGCCCTCCACGTACTGCCGGTACGCTTCCTTGAATCCGCTCGGCGTGGTGACGACGCCGTTCCCCGCATACGTGCAACCCTCGCGATCGCCGACCTGGTTCAGTGGAAATATCACCTCAGCGCAGAACTTGCCTGCTTCCTCGAGCACTGCGTCGATCGTTTCGACTTCGAGGTCAGCGTGCTGGGGGAGTTGCTTCAGCTGAGACGTGACGTCGAGCAGCTCGTGCAGGACGAACTTCATCTCGCGAAGTGGCGGTGTATAGCTGGGCATGAGAGATCCTTGCGACCCGGCGGTGATGGCTTCAGTCAACTACACGATTTCTCTCTTTGTCGGTCACGTCCCGCGACGGACGGCTGAAACAATGCTGCGGCCGTGGATTCATTCGGCGATCGCTTCGAGCGCCGCGCGCGAGTTCTTCTGCGCACGCGGCTCGGGGGAAAGCGCGTCGTCGATCGCGATGCAGATCGCGGCGATATCGTCACGAATTGTCTCGCCGTCGAACAGGTGACGCTCGAGGACCCTGCGCGACCTCGTCAGCAGTGCCAGCAATTCGTCGTGCGTCATGCAGTCTTCCCGAACAGCAAAGTCGCGCAGATACTACATCTTGTGATCTCGTCTCGCATGGACCTCAGGTTTGCTGTGGCGACGCGCGGAACCGACCAGCCCCGGACGATTGCGCCTTTGTGCCGCTGGCGCACAGTCGTTAGCTCGCGCGTATGACAAAGAGCAAGTCACGCCCCGCACGAACAATGCGATCGGCACCGACGCGGAAACCTCCCGCGTTCGTCGTACCCATGGCCGCGCAGGTCGTGAAGTCACTCCCCGAGGGCGAGGACTGGATCTACGAGCTCAAGTTCGATGGCTACCGGGCGCTGATCATCAAGAACCATCGTCAAGTCGAGCTTCGATTCAGGAATAACAAGGACCTCGCCGGGATGGTATCCGGGAATCGCGGAGTCGGGATCGCGGTTGAACGCCGATCGGGTGGTCGTGGACGGTGAGATCGTCGCGCTTGATGCCAGGGCAGTCCATCGTTCCAGGCACTCCAGCATCGAGGTTCACATCCCGACCAGCGGGACGTCTCCGCGTCCACGTCGGAAGCGAATGAAGCCGCGAACTTGGCGTTATCGAGAAAGAGGAACCCATCCTGCGGAGGTAGTATCGGCGGCACTGGCGCGCCGGGCGGCGGATCCTTGACGAGCGCGGATACCGATTCTCCCCTGTCGGGTGCAAATGCGGCGATGTACACGAGCCCAGCTACTTTCGGGTCATTGCCGGCCTCCGTGATTACCACACCCCCATAAGAATGGCCCACCAGAACCACGGGGCCCGATTGCACCGCAAGAACCCGCTTCGTGACGGCGACATCGTCATCCAGCGATATCGTGGGGTTCTGGACGATGCTGACTTTGTAGCCGTCCTTCTTCAGAATGTTGTAGACCCGCTGCCAACCGGAACCGTCGACAAATCCCCCGTGAACCAGCACGATGGAAACGGCCGTGGCTGCCAATGTTGCGCTCATGACGCTCTCCTCGATCGCTTGCGCCGCTCACCGCGAGTCGGCTTCGTGGAGCAAATGATAGGAATGCGCGTGGTGGCAAAATGGTGGCTGAGGGCCACGTGGTCTAAGGATTTGGTCTCTGTGCGCCAGCGACATGGTCGGTCCGGCTGCAACAGCTCCTGGCACTAAAGCGGGCTACTTGCGGCCGCGGTCATGCCGGTCAACGAGTCAGGCGCATCGCGAGCGAGCGGTATCCGAACCGGTCTGCTGCCAACGCGTCTAGGGCCGATGTGTAACTGGGTCTGGAAGCAAGGAAATCTGGCGCCTTGGGAA
>DASSFZ010000202.1:0-14268 GCA_035693785.1 Anaerolineae bacterium
TCCGCACCCTAAATCATGTCACTTCAACCAAATGCAATCCCAACCCAGACCACACCAAACCTCATCCCACCGCCAACGTTGATTTGATGGCATTCCGCTACAATGGTCTCAGGGAGCTGGCTGCAAAGGGCATAGCGCAGCGGGTGACGCACGCGTCCTAAAAGCCGGCCGATTCTGCGTTAGAGCGCCGGTTTCGGGTCGTCAGGGGATTGAAATGGCATTGAGTCAGAAAGGATTGGGGCGCGTGTTGGATGAAGCGCCAGTGACTGGCCTGCATCGCCGGTCGATCCGATCCGTGCGGCTGCCGAAACTCTCGAGTCTGCGGGCGAAACTGATCGTCCCCTATGTCGTGCTGACTCTGCTGATCGCCATGGTCGGCACCTACGTCGTCACGCGACTGGTGACCTCCTCGATCCGGGAGCGCTTCGTCAACCAGCTCTACGAAACCAGCCGGGTGGCCGCGGATGGGATCGTCCGCCGGGAACGGACGAATCTGGCCGACCTGCGCCTGATGGCTTACACCGAGGGCGTTCACCAGGCGATGTCGGATCGGGATGCAGCCGGCTTGCAGGATCACCTATGGCCGCTGGTGCTGAACAACAACGTGGAAGCCGTGACAGCGATTGATCTGAATGGACATGAGATCATCACCCTGGCGCGCGATCCGGTGTCAGGCCAATACCTGTTCTCTACAGGAGCAGACTTCTCGGAGGTTGGCCTGGTCCGCAACGTCCTTGACGGCCAGGTTGATTCAGCCGGTGACAAATTCGTCGAACTGTTGGAGACCGAGCGCGGCCTATACCTCTTTACCAGTGCCCCCGTCCGGGACTCGACCGACACGCTTGTCGGTGCACTGATGGTCGGCACACGTCTCCAGACGCTTCTGGTCGAGTTGAAGTCACAAGCCCTCGCCGACATCGTCGTGCTCGACCGGCACGGAAATCTGATGGCCACCACCCTGGTCCAACCGGACGAAGGGTACAGCGCCCTGGAGATGACCCCGCAGGCGGTCGCCGACGTCGATCCTTCGCAAACGCGCGACGTTGATCTCTACGGTCGAAACTTTCAGATGGTCTACGCCCCGCTGGAAGTGCGAGAGCAGACGCTGGGCCTTCTGGGCGTAGTTTTGCCCAGCAGTTACCTCGTCACTACCGAGGCGACGAGCCGGGATACGTTCAGCCTGCTCTTCTCACTGGTGACCCTGGTCGTCGTCCTGCTCGGCTACGGGCTGTCGCAGAGCATCGCCCGGCCTATCTTGCGGCTGCAAGCCATATTGCAGGCCGTAGCGGCCGGCGATCTCAATCAGCGCACCGGACTCAACCGGTCGGATGAAATCGGTGCGTTGGCGACGGCCTTCGACAGCATGACGCTGCGTCTCCGTGAGCGCACTGAGGAAGCCGCCCGCCTGTATGCCGAATCGGTACAGCGCAACCGGGAGCTGGCCGATATCAACGCGCGGCTGCAGGAGACTCAACAGCACCTGATTCAATCCGAGAAACTGGCCGCCATCGGGCAATTGACGGCGGGTATCGTCCACGATGTCAAGAACCCTCTGATGGTGATCAAAGGGCTGGCGGAGACATTGCAGGAGGATACGGACCTTGATCCCGAGACGCAGGAACAACTCGACGTGATTCGCGATAGTGCAGCGCAGGCGAATCAGATCGTCACCGATCTACTGAAATTCGCGCGGCAGTCCATGCTCGAGATGAGTCAGCAGGATCTGGCATCCACGGTCGAGTCGGCGCTGCGATTGACGGCATACCTGGTCCAGAGAGCCGGCGTCGAAGTGGTCGCAGACCTGCCGGCACAACCCGTGATGGTCATCTACGATGCTCAGCAGATCGAGCAGGTGCTGATTAATCTGATTCAGAATGCGATCCAGGCGATGCCGGACGGCGGCACCCTGCGTGTGAGTTTGCGTCAGGCTGGTGAAGCGGTGGCGATAGCCGTTCAGGACACCGGCGTTGGGATCCCGCCGGAGAAATTGACCCGGGTTTTCGATCCCTTCTTTACGACGAAACCGGACGGGGAAGGGACCGGGCTGGGTCTGTCGGTGAGCTACGGCATCGTCTCGCATCACAAGGGACGCATCGATGTCGAGAGCACGGTCGGGCAAGGTACGACCTTTACCATCCTGTTGCCAACCCGGCAACCTCTTGCCGCCTCTTAAGGAGATCAGCCGTGGAGCAGGAAAAAATATTGGTGGTCGATGATGATGAGAGCCTGCGTTACTTGATGGTGACCCACCTGCGGCGACGCGGTTACACCGTCGAGAGCGCGCGAGATGGCCTCGACGCCCTCCAGGTTCTGCAAACCGATGGGCCTTTCACCGTCCTGGTGACCGATCTCATGATACCTAACATGAACGGTTTTCAATTGCTGCGCGAGGCCCGCCGGTTGGATCCACGGCTGGAAGTGATCGTCATCACCGGCGTGGCGACGGTGAAATCGGCGATTGCCGCCATGCGCGAGGATGGGGCCTTCGACTACCTGACCAAACCGCTTGAAACGATCGGCGAGCTGTCGATGGCGGTCGCGCGAGCCATTACCTATCGGAACCTGCAACTGGAGCGAGAGGCGTTGCAGGCTCAACTGAGCGCCGAGGCCGAGCGGCTGCAGCTCCTGATCGCCAACATCGGCGATGCGATTCTGTCCGCAGATGCAAGCGGCGCCCTGACCGTCGTCAATCCGGCCGCGATCCGCCTGCTGGGCCGGGACGACCTGGTGGGCAGCGATGCGTTGACCGCTCTTCCGCAACCTCTGGCCACGGTCGTTGCCAACTGGCAGGCGGTTGGGGACCAACGACCGGCCGTCGTCGAAGTCGATTGGCCGGCCGGTTCGACACAGATGGTTAGCCTGACGCCGATGGGCGCGAAAGGCAGTCGATCCCACGCCTGGGTGATGGCCGTGCGCGACATCACGCACCTGAAACAGTTGGACGAATTGAAGATGCGCATCTTGACCGAGATGATCGGCAAGATTCAGCTTCCCTTGGCGCAGGCCATGGCCACCCTGACCCAGCTGGACGGCACAGCAGCGGACAACGGCCGGCGCGCGGCCGAGGTGGTGCATCGTCTGGTCAATGAGTGGCGGCGCATCCAGGATTGGACAGGCGACATGCTGGCGCTGGTGCGGTATGAGTCGAGTTTCGGCATCAAGACGACAGAGGTTGACCTTTCAGCCGTCTTGAACGAAACCTTAAGATATCTATTAGAAGGGCCACCCCTCCGTGCGAAGGAACTCACAGTAAATCTGAGCCTGTCTCCCGATCTGCCTGCGGTCTACACCGACGCAGGCCTGCTGCGCAAGCTCCTGCATGGGTTGATCAGCCGGGCCGCTTTGAGAAGCCAGCAGGGTGGCGAGCTCCGTGTGTCTGCGAGCGCGCGCAGCAGACACGTCTGGATCGAAGTCGGCGATCAGGGACCGCCGGTTCAGGAGAGCGACGTGCCTCGCATTTTCGAGAAGTCGTTCGTGGAACCGAATGCGGTCAGCGGCGGCACCGACCTGGAACTGGCCTTGATCAGAGCGATCGTCGACAAGGCAGGCGGGCAAGTCTGGGTGCGCGGCCAGGGTTCCCTTGGCAGCACCATCGCCTTCTGTCTGCCGCGAGCCGGAGAGGACAATGGGAGTTCTGAGTCCGCCAGCGCCGCGTGTCGCACAGATGCGATTGAACTGAGCACAGCGAAGTGACCCATTGTTCAAAGACAGGGACTTACAGAATCAGCTACGCGATTTAGCGCACTGGCTGCTGCTCGCGCCGGTGGCGCTGCTCCTTCTGTTCGGTTGTGGTCAACTGGCCTTGCTGGGAGCGAGCCGCCCGTCCGCTGCCGACACCCATTCCAAGCTGCGGGCCGATTACAGCCCGTGGCCGTTCACCGTCATCGGCGCCGTCAGGAACGACATCGTCGACGCGATCCGTCGCGATGAGGGTGTCGATCCGATCCTCGTGCCCGATTCGATCTGGCCGGCATCGCCCCCGCCTGTGGACGAGCCGGCGGCTACGCCAACCGCTCCGCCGGCTGCGACACCGACTCTCACACTTACACCCGGCCAGGCTTCGACAGCTTCGCCCATGCCTACGTCGAGATCATCGCTTACGGCAACCGCCGGCGCACCGACTGCAACGTGGAAGCCAACCGTCACACTCACGCCCAGCCCCATACCAACCGATACACCGCCGCCCACTTCGGCTCCCAGCAATACCCCTGGGCCGATTCAGACGCCTGTCCCTTCCAGCACACCGACATTCATCCCGACGGCCACCTCAACGCCGTCACATACACCGACGCCCAGCAGCACGCCTACGCTCCTGCCAATGCAAGTTTCCCCAAGAGTGGATTGCATCGTCGACAACGGCGATGGCACTTTCGTCGCCTTTTTCGGCTATGACAATCCAAATACATTCGCGGTCACGATTCCCATTGGGTCGAATAACTACTTTGTCCCCAGCCCCGGTGATCGTGGTCAGCCGACGACGTTCGCGCCGGGTGCCTATCAAAGGGTTTTCAGTGTAAGCTCCAGCGGTATAGCCCTGGTCTGGCATCTCGACGGCAACACCGACGTCGCGTCGTTTGGTACGGTTCTCTGCCCGGGAACGCCCACACCAACGCAAACACCTGCCCCGACACCGACCAGCACACCGACGCCGACTGATACAACCAGGCCGACCGATACACCCACGCCGACCGACACGCCCACGCCATCCGACACACCCACGCCGACGGATATGCCCACGCCGACCGATACACCCACGCCGACCAGCACACCCTGACCATGGGTTGACATCTGCCACAACCGGTGTTCACCCGCGTTCAATGCCTTCGAGGGAGGGCACAGAGGCAACGGATGCAAAACGGATAACCGGATGCCGATCGGCGCATCCGTTTATCCGTTGTCTATCTGGTGCATCGAATGGGCAACGAATCAACGAATACGCCCGCTGATTCGCTGACTCGCTGACTCGCCAACTCGTCCCCATTTCTGGTAAAATACCCGGCGAATCGTATCGAAGGGCACAAGAATGAGTGACAACAAGCATATCATCGATGTGAACGAAACAACCTTTCAGGCCGAAGTCGTCGAGCGCTCCAAGAAAACCCCTGTCCTGGTCGACTTCTGGGCGCCGTGGTGCGGGCCGTGCCGCGTCTTAAGCCCCACTCTCGAGCGCGTTGCCGCCGACGGCGATGGCGCGTTCGTCCTGGCGAAGGTGAACACCGACGAGAACCCGAACCTGGCGGCGCAGTATGACGTGCGCGGCATCCCGGCGGTCAAGATGTTCCGGCAGGGGCGCGTCGTCGACGAGTTCGTCGGCGTGAGGGCCGAGCGCGAAGTGCGCGATTTCATCAAGGCGTTTGCGCCGTCGCAGGTCGATCGTTGGATGATGGAGGCGCAGTCGCTCGCCTACGGGCAGCGCTGGGACGAGGCGGCGGCGGCGTTTCGGCGCATCCTCGACGCGAAGCCCGACCACGCAGAAGCGGCGCTCGAGCTTGGCCGAATGTACCTGGCAGCAGGGCGGGGGGCAGAGGCCGAGGCGGCGCTGCGCGAAGTGCCGTCGAGCGCGCCGGAATATTCGACTGCCGAAGCCTTGCTGCCGCTGGCCTCGCTCATCGCCTATGCGCAGTGGCCGAATGGGTCGGACGAGGGACTCGACAGGTTATATCGGCGGGCGGGTGAGCTGGTCCTGGAGCGGCGCGCGCACGAGGCGATCGAAACGCTGCTCGACGTGCTGAGGAAGAATCGGAACTATCGCGACGGCGAAGCGAAACAGGCGCTCCTGGCGCTGTTCGAATATCTGGGCGACGACCCGGCAGTGAAAGACTACCGTCGCCAGTTGGCGAGCGTGTTGTTCTAAGACCTCACGGGTCTCCTGAAAGACTTCGGAAGTCTTCAGGCGCTGCCTCGCCAGCGAGGCTACTTTGATGGTCAGGCATCCTCGCCTGCAATGGTTCGCTTCAAGACTTCCGAAGTCTGGATCACTACTGCCCCAGGAAATACGGCACGGCTTCGAGCAGCAGCTTCGGGTGCGACTTCAGCACGATCATCGCGATGTCCTTTAGCGACATCATCTGCGTATCCAGCTTCGACGCCTCGGCGATCATCTTGCCGAGCTTGTCGTCGGGCACATTCAGGACGGCGTGCCGGATGCGCAGCAGGCGGCGATAGAGCTTGCCGAACTCGGCGTCCCACATCTGCTCGTACTTCTTCAGAAACTTCTTCGAGACGTCGTCCTTCTTGATCCCCTCGGCGGCGACCTGCGCGGCGAACAGGCCGCCGTACATGCCATTCGTGATGCCGCCCGCCGTGAGCGGATCGCTCTGGTGCGCCGCGTCGCCGACGGCCAGGTAGCCGTCCGTGACCATCTCCGGCAGCACGTTCGTGATGGGGATGCCACCGACGACCTGCGCCAGGATCGACTTGCCGGGGAAGCGAGCGGCGACGAATTCGTTGAGGTATTCGATCGCCGTTTTCGTCTCCTTCGGATCGACCCACATCACCAGCCCGACGTTCGCCTGTTGGTCGCCCTTGGGGAAGACCCAGCAGTAGCCACCGGGCGCGATCGACCATCCAATGTGATACTGGCAAATGCGCGGGTTCACGTCAATGTCGGTCATCAGGTACTGCGCGGCGGTATAATAGTTCTTGAGCTGCGGGATCGACTTCAAGCCGGCCCAGCGCGGCGTCTGCGACTCGGTGCCATCCGCGCCGATGACGACCGTCGCGTGTACCTCGTGTGGCTCGCCTTGCACGACCAGCCTCACACCTTCGATCCCGCCGCCGTTTCGGATCAGGCCGGTCGCCCGCGCCTTGACGACGACCTCCGCGCCGGCCTTCGCCGCCGAATGCGCCAGCTCGCGGTCGAATATCTTGCGCTCAAGCACGAGCGTGCGCTCCAGCGGTGGCATCACGACGTGATCGCCCTGCACGTTGTAGATGCTGAAGCAATCGATCTCGGCGGCGATCCATTTCGGATCGAGCGGGATGAACTTCTCGGTCGTGTCGCGTCCTACGGCTTCGCCGCAGCGCACGGGCGAGCCGATCTCCTGCCGTTTCTCGATCAGCAGCGTCTCCAACCCGGCTTCTGCCGCCGTGCGCGCGGCGATCGACCCGGCCGGCCCGGCGCCGATGACGACGACGTCGTAGCGACTCTTCATGCGACGGTCTCCACCATCGTCAGCGCGCCGGTCGGGCAGGCGGGGATACACCGCCGGCACAGCGTGCATGCGCTCGTATCGATAATCAGGGTGGCGTCGTGCAGTGTGATGCAGTCGGGCGGGCACACGGCCACGCATGCGCCGCAATAGGAGCAATGATCGTAATCGACGGCGACGAAAGAACGCTCCGCAACGGATGTGTAAGTGGGCATACCGGGTCTCCGATCCCTGCGGGTAAACGTTAAGTTGTCAGAAGCCAGAGCTTATGCGGATGCGTGGATTATAGATGAGACATCCGGTTTGCGTCAACTGGCGTAACTGCTCACCCGCGCTTTGGGGTTGTTCAGGAATCCGCACAAATCCGCGCGATTTCGTGTGAATTCGTGGAAGAAAAAAGAAGACCCCGGCAAAGTGCCGGGGTCTAAGGGCTATTCTCGGAGGTAGTCGCGCAGCTTGCGCGAGTGTGTGGGATGGCGCAGGCGCGACAGCGCCTGCGCTTCGATCTGCCGCACGCGCTCGCGCGTGACGCCCAGCTTCTTGCCGACTTCCTCGAGCGTGTACGACTGCCCGTCGAGCAGGCCGTACCGCAACTGCAGGATGCGCACTTCGCGCGGCGGCAGGGCGGATAGAATGTCCTGGATCTGCCTCTTGAGCAGGTTGTGGGTGACCACGTCGGAAGGCTGAACCGATTCCTCGTCCTCGATGAAATCGCCCAGCACCGAGTCTTCGTCTTCGTCGGTCGGCGTCTCGAGCGAGATCGGGCGCCGCGCGACCTGGATCATCTGCTCGGCCTTCTTCACCGGGATCTGCAGCGCGTCGGCCAGCTCCTCCGGAGTCGGGTCGCGGCCCAACTCCTGCGTGAGCTGGTGGCTGACCCGGATCAGCTTGTTGATCTGATCGCCCATGTGAACGGGCACGCGGATCGTGCGTCCCTGGTCGGCGATCGCGCGCGTGACGGCCTGCCGAATCCACCACGTGGCGTACGTGCTGAACTTGTGGCCGCGCCGGTAGTCAAACTTGCGCGCGGCGCGTATCAGGCCGATGTTGCCTTCCTGGATCAGATCCAAAAACGGCACGCCGCGGCCGATATACTTCTTGGCGATGCTGATGACCAGTCGCGAGTTCGCCGTGATGAGATGCTCTCGGGCGGCGCGCCCGTCGCGCATGGATTCTTCAAGCTCGCGGCGCTTCTTCGCGTCCAGGCCGTTCGACGACAACCGCTTGAGCGCGCTGAGGCCCTTCTCGATACGCTTGGCCAGCGCGACTTCCTCGTCGGCGGTCAGCAGCGGAATGTGGCCGATCTCTTTCAGATACAGCCCGACCGTGTCATCCGTTTCGATGGCGGCGATGGTGCCTTCGTCGAGCACGTCGAGCAGGTCTTCTTCTTCCGGGCCTTCTTCTTCCGGAGGCTCGCCCAGCTCGATGCCGTTCTCGACGAGCGTCGCGATCACCTCGTCCAACTGGTCGAGGTTGGTCTCGGCTTCCGGGAAGGCTTCCAGAACCTCGTCGTACGTCACGTAGCCGCGCTCGCGACCGATAGCAAACAGATGCTCCTCGGCTGCCGTCGTGACCGAATCTTCGATGACCGGAATGACCGGTGTGGCGGGTTTCTTAGTTCGCGTTGCCAATTTCCTCACTCATCGACACACACAGAGCACACGTGACGCCAGGAGCGCGGCACATGGTGCTCTACGAGTCTCCCGATAGGACCAATCCAGCCGCAGGGGTAGTCCCTAGCATACTACAACAACAAAAGTTTGTTTGTCAAGCGACAAATTGCGCAAGCCAGGTATTTTGCGGTTTCCATGCCCCTTTGGCCGTCCGAAACAGGCTCACCTCCATCTCGCGATGGAACATGTGTTCCAAAATCGGGCCAGTCCCTGTATCGACAGACCGGGAGCACCGTTCCGGGCAGGCTGCCTGATCCTCCTCGACCTTGTATTCATTCGCGCACGAGTCGAATGACCTGAGCATCCTTAAAGTGTATCGTGGATCGCGACAACCGCCAAGTGGATCCCATGAGAGTCGAGACGAGCTACAGATCCACTTGACTTATCAATAGAATAGGCTAGAATGTGCAAAATCATTCACAGACGCAAACACGTTCGCAAACCGATTTGAGATGCCCGTCCCTGCGGGCGTTTTTGTGCGTGTTTGCGCCGGATCTATTTTCGAAACGGGGAGTGGATCCATGGCCGGACTCGAACTGACACCCTTTGAGAGCGTTGCGATCTGGGCCGTATTGGGAGTGGCCATCCTCGGACTGGCCTACGCGCTTTTCCTGCGCAACCAGATTCTGCGCGAAGATAAAGGCACCTCGAAAATGCAGGAAGTGTGGGGCGCGATTCGCGAAGGCGCAGATGCTTATCTCGGCCGACAGTTGCGGGCGATTCTCCCGCTTATCGCGCTGCTGACAGGCGCCTTATTCTTGAGCGTGTATATCGTTCCGCCGTCGCCTGAAGCGATTGAGCGCTTCGCCGGAATGGATGAGAGTCAGATTCGATTGATTGTCGGCCTGGCTCGCGCCGTGGCGTTCG
Source organism: Anaerolineae bacterium (assembly GCA_035693785.1). GTDB lineage: Bacteria > Chloroflexota > Anaerolineae > Fen-1058 > Fen-1058 > DASSFZ01. The sequence continues at coordinate 9,692 of DASSFZ010000202.1, forward strand.
TGATGGGCGCCGGCTTCAGTTTGACGGTCGGCCAGTTGGGCATGCGCATGGCCGTGCAAGCCAACGTCCGCGTGGCCGCCGCCGCGCGCCGATCCTTCGGCGACGCGCTGCGCATCGCCTACCGCGCGGGCACGATCACGGGCATGTTGACCGACGGCCTGGGCCTGTTCGGCGGCACGATTATTTTCATCATCATGGGGAAAGCCGCTCCCGATGCGCTGCTCGGCTTCGGGTTCGGCGGCACACTGCTGGCGCTCTTCATGCGCGTGGGCGGCGGTATCTTTACGAAGGCTGCCGACGTCGGTGCCGATCTGGTGGGCAAAGTCGAAGCCGGCATTCCGGAGGATGACCCGCGTAACCCGGCCGTCGTCGCCGATCTGGTGGGCGACAACGTCGGCGACTGCGCGGGCATGGCCGCCGATATTTTCGAGTCCTATGAAGTCACGATCGTCTCGGCGTTGATCCTCGGCCTGGCGCTGACTTCGATTACGGGACGCATCGAGTGGATTCTCTACCCGCTGCTGGTGCGCGGCATTGGCGTGCTGTCGTCGATCATCGGCACGTACCTGGTGCGCGGGGGGCCGGGCAAATCCGGCGATGCGATGCGGGCCATCTTCACCGGCTTCCTGTCGTCGGCGGCGATCTCGGTGTTGCTGTTTGGTCTCATGGCAGGCTTCTACCTCAGTGACAATGTCCCTGGCGGAACCACGATTCCACTGCTTGGGATCTATGTCGGTGGCTGGTGGCGGCCCTTCCTGACGACGACGGTTGGCGTGCTGCTCGCCATCCTGATCGACCGGCTGACCGAATACTTCACGAGCACCCATAACATGCCGGTGAAGGGCATCAAGAAGGCCGCCGATACCGGTCCCGCCACGCTAATCCTGCAGGGCGTGGCGGTCGGCTACGAGTCATCGGTGTGGGCGATCATCGTCATCGCGATCACCATCTTCGCGTCTATCCTTATATTTGGCAGCATCCCGGAGGTATCGGCCACGGACCGGATCACCTTTATCCTGTATGGCGTAGCTATGACAGGCATTGGCATGCTGACCCTGACCGGCAACAACGTGGCGATGGATTCCTACGGGCCGATCTCAGACAATGCTAACGGCATCGGTGAGATGGCCTGGTCGGGCATGGAGGATGAGGAGACGAAGGCGGCTCAGCAAATCATGGCCGATTTGGACGCGGTTGGCAATACGACGAAGGCGATCACAAAGGGCGTAGCCATCGGCTCGGCCGTCATCGCCGCCGTGTCGCTGTTTGGCTCGTTCCTGGTGGATGTGAGTCGCGCACAGGCAACGCTCGGTGTGCCCGCACCTGACCGGATCCAGGCTATTGGCATTCGTGTGGACGTTCCCCAGGTGTTCGTCGGGATGCTGATCGGCGGCGCGCTGCCGTGGCTGTTTTCGTCGTTCGCGATCCAGGCGGTTTCGCGCGCGGCCTCGCTCATCGTCCAGGAAGTGCGGCGCCAGTTTAAATTGGGTGTGTTGGAGGGGAAGGTCAAGCCGGATTACCAGCAGGCTGTATCGATCTCGACCGCGGCTGCGCAGAAAGAACTGGTGCCGCTTGCATTGATGGGTGTGATTACCCCGGTCCTCGTCGGCTTGGTGCTGCAGGTGGAAGCGCTGGGCGGTTTCCTGGCGGGTATCATTCTATCCGGACAACTGCTCGCGGTGTTCATGAACAATGCCGGGGGCGCGTGGGACAACGCGAAGAAGCTTATCGAAGATGAGCCGAAAGACCCGGCCAACAATCTGGGCAAGGGTTCGGAGCGGCACAAGGCCGCCGTCGTCGGTGACACGGTGGGCGATCCGATGAAAGACACCGCTGGCCCGGCGCTCAACCCGATGATCAAAGTGGTGAACCTGGTGTCCGTAATCATCGCCCCGATTGTCGTCCAGTACGCTACGGCCGCCGGCGCCGCCCAGGCGGTGATATGGGTCGTGTCGCTGGTTCTGCTCGCCGTGCTGGCCTGGGCAATTCGTACCTCGAAGCGCGAAGCGCCGGCGCCGATTGCAGCGCAGCCAGCGACCGGCAAGTAGCGTTCGGCGGCACGTGGGGCGACTCGAAGGGTTGCCCCTGTTCTTTTATCGAGTACAACTAGCCCGTGGCAACGGCATACGTCTATCATCCAACTTATCTCGAGCACGATCATCCCGGTCACGTGGAATGCCGCGAGCGGCTGGAGCAAGTGAATGAAGCGCTCGACCAGACCGGCATGCGCTCGCGGCTCAGACGGCTCGAGCCGCAGCCGATCACGCTCGAGCGCCTGTACCGTGTGCACCTGCCTCGCTATGTGGAGCACGTCGAGCACGTGGCGCGGAGCGGCGGGGGCGGGCTGGCGGGCCGTGGCGATGAGACCTACGTCGCGCCCAGGTCATACGAAGCCGCGCTGCTTGCAGCGGGTGGTGTGGTGACTGCAGTCGAGTCTGTCGCGCGTGGTGAATTCAAGAATGCCTTCGCGCTGGTGCGTCCCCCGGGCCACCACGCTTTCGCCGATCATGGCGAGGGATTTTGTCTGTTCAACAACGTCGCCGTCGCCGCGGCAACAGCCCGTCACGATCTCGGCATCGAGCGGGTGCTGATCGTCGATTTTGACTTGCATCACGGCAACGGCACACAGTCGATTTTCTACGACGACGACACTGTGCTGCTCTTCTCGACCCAGCAGTGGGGGATTTATCCGGGAACCGGGCATTGGAGCGAGACGGGGGTCGGGAAGGGCGCCGGGTTCACGGTAAACGTGCCGATGATTCCCGGCTGGGGGGATTCGGCTTACGCGCGATTCTTCAACGACCTGCTTGCCCCGATCGCTCGCCGCTTCAGGCCGCAGTTCATGCTGGCGTCAGCCGGATACGATCCCCACTGGACGGACCTGCTCGGCTCGATGACGGTCAGCGATCGGGGGTTCTTCGATCTGACCCGGCGGCTCGTCGCCTTGAGTGAGGAGCTGTGCGGCGGGCGGTTGGTGCTGACGCTGGAGGGCGGCTACGGGCTGCAAGGGCTGGCCTACGGTGTGGTCGCCACTTTTGCGGCTCTTCTCGGCGACGAAACCTTCGCCGACCCGGTCGGCCCGTCTCCGCGCCCAGAACGCCCGTTTGACGAGAAGTATCTGAGACAGCTCCGCGAGTTGCACGGCCTGGCCTGAAATAACCCGACTTGCAACACAATTTGAGTTATGCTAAGCTTAATGGTGAGGTTGTAAGGCGCCGCATTGAAGAACTACCGAGAAGGATTTTGCGATGGCCGACATAGCACTTCAGGATTATGTCACTGAGATAGAGTCGCTTATTGAGGGCAATGCCTACGACGAAGCCGTCGCCCATTGCCGCCACATCCTGGGCGTCTATCCGAAGTACCTGGAAGCCTACCGTCTGCTTGGCAAGGCCGCCCTGGAAAAAGAAGACGACCGCGCGGCGCTCGACATCTTCGAGCGCGTCTTGAGCGTCGATCCGGAGGACTTTGTCGCGCGCATTGGCCTCAGCATCGTGCGCGATCGGCAGGACACGCTCGACGAGGCGCTGTGGCAAATGGAGCGCGGCTTCGAGCTGATGCCAAGCAACGACGTCATTCAGAGCGAGCTGCGGCGGCTCTATGGCCGGCGCGACGGCGTTGAGCCTCAGTACATCTCGCTCACGCGCGGCGCGCTGGCGCGCATGTACGCTCACGGCGATCTGTACGACGAGGCTATCGCGGAGCTGCGCGCGCTGCTTCGAGAGTCGCCCGAGCGTCTCGACCTCCAGGTTCTCCTGGCTGAGACACTGTGGCGCAACGACCAGCGAAGCGAAGCCGCCAGCGTAGCCGAAGGCATTCTCGAAAAGCTGCCCTACTGCCTGACGGCCGGCCTGATCCTTGGCGAGATCTACCTCAACAGCGGTCTTGCGGACGAAGGCGAGATGCTCCTGCGCCGGGCGCAGGCCATCGATCCAGACAATCTGCGGGCGAATGCACTGCTCGGCCCCGCCTCTCCTCTCGCCGAACAGAAGACGACGGTGGAACGGCTGGAACGGGGGCTGCAGTTCACGCCTGTCTCTCCCCAGGCAGCCGTGGAAGAAGTGCCCGAATGGCTTTCAGGCTTAGCCGGACTGACACTCGAGGAGCCTGAGTCCCTCTCCGTGCCTGGCCTTCCCCCACCGCCGTCAGGCCCGCCGATTGAGCTTGGTCCACCCACCGAAGGCGAGATTCCTGAATGGCTGGAAAGCATGGAGCTTCCGGCGGAGTCCTCCGCAGAGACGCCGGAGTGGATTGATACACTCTGGCAGCAGGCGCAAGCGCCGGCCGAGGCTCCGGTGGAATCAGCAGGCGCCGGCGCTGAACCTACACCGGCCGGCGCGCAGCCGAGCGAGCCTTTGCCCGACTGGCTGCAGGCCGGGCTGGCTGAAACGCCCGGGGCCGCGGAGGAAACTGCGCCTCCCGACTGGTTGTCCGAGATCGCAGCGCCGCCCGTGGCTGAGATGGCCGAGCAGCCTGAATTGCCAAGTTGGCTGAGCGACCTGGAGAGCGAAACGGCTGGTATGGAGCAGGCCGGGCAGGAAGCACTTGATCTCACCCAGGCTGACCTGCCTGATTGG
>DASSFZ010000203.1:0-5408 GCA_035693785.1 Anaerolineae bacterium
GAAACTGATCTACGTCCATCGAGCGAAGTGGACGCGCCCCGGCCCACCGCCCGGCGCGTGCTGCCCTTCGCCTTGACGCTCGTCACGCTGGCGATCGGCCTGGTCATGGCCGCGGCCTACATCGCCATGCCGCTGGACGACCCTTCGCTGGTCGAGTCCACGCCCGGCCAGTTGGCGCTGTGGCTCGCCGCGCGCAACAATCTGGATGATGCGTCGGCGCTGGGGACGGCTCGCATCGCTCTGGTCGGCATGAGCCTGCTGGCAGCCGGCCTATCGGGCGGCGGACTGTACGCGCTGGCCCGACGATCGGCGTCGAGCCAGCGCGCGTTGCTGTGGGTCCTGCTGAGCTTCGATGTGCTGGTGCTGAACGTTCCGCCGGTGGACGGCTCGCTGCTGTATCCACTGCCGCTGGCCGGCATCGCTCTAGCGTTAGTTGCCCTGTTCGTTGCGCCCGGCCGCGTCTCGCGCACGCTGGGCGTGTTCGTCGTCATCTCGGCGCTGCTGTGCTTCTGGGAAGTGTACATCGCGCTCGGCCAGGCGACGGGCAACACACTGCCGCTGACCGACTTTCCGTGGAAGATGCCGCACTGGCAGAACATCGCCGAGCAGCTGCTGCAGCCGGCCCGGCGCAATGGCCCGCTGCTGCTGGTCGGCATCCTGGCCGAAGCGGCCTTCTTCACTTGGCGCGAGGCGTTCGTCGGGTTCGTGGCCGGCAGTCTGCTGGGCTTCGTCCTGGGCACGCTGTTCGCGCATTCCAAGCTGTTGGAGCGCGCCCTGCTGCCGTATGCGATCGCCTCGCAGACGGTGCCGATCCTGGCGATCGCGCCGATGATCGTCAGCGCGCTCGGCGCGGGCTGGCTGCCGGTGGCGGTCATCTCCGCCTACCTCACCTTCTTCCCGGTGACGATCAACACGCTGCGCGGGCTGCTGTCGCCCGACCCGATAGCGCTGGAGCTGATGCGATCGTACGCCGCGCCGGCCTGGGCGGTGCTGTGGAAGCTGCGCGTGCCGGCGGCGCTGCCGTACATCTTCACCGCGCTGAAAGTGTCGGCGACGGGCAGCGTGGTCGGCGCGATCGTCGGCGAGCTGCCGTCGAGCCGCAGCGATGGGCTGGCGGCGGCAATCCTGCGCCACAGCGGCAACTATGCCTCCGAGCCGGAAAAGCTGTGGGCGACGATCGTGATCGCGGCGCTGGTCGGGATTCTGTTTTTCAGCGCAGTGTCGCTGGTCGAGCGCTGGGTGATGAGGCGACGAGTGAGCGTCGAGAGTTAGAGTTCAGGAGTGAGGCGTGGATACGTCGACGAGCGGCGGTTCACAAACCAGTAACCCGGATCAGAAAGTCGTTTCGATTAAGAACGTCCACAAGGTCTTCAATTCGGGCAGCGGCGATCCGGTGGTGGCCTTGCAGGACATCAACCTGGAGATCGGCGCCAACGAGTTCGTGTCGCTGACCGGCCCGTCGGGCTGTGGCAAATCGACGCTGCTGCGGCTGATCGCCGATCTGCTCCAGCCCACATCCGGGCAGCTGCTGGTCAACGGCAAGCCGCCGCATCAGGCGCGGCAGGATCGCGATTACGGCTTCGTGTTCCAAGCGGCGACGCTGTACGACTGGCGCAGCGTGAGCCAGAACGTGCAGTTGCCGCTGGAGATCATGGGCTATTCGCCGCGCGAGCGAGCCGAACGCGCGCGCGCGATGCTGAAGCTGGTCGAGCTGGAGAAGTTCGCCGACTATCACCCCTGGCAGCTATCAGGCGGGATGCAGCAGCGCGTCGCCATCGCGCGGGCGCTGGCCTTCGAGCCGGCGCTGCTGCTGATGGACGAGCCGTTCGGCGCGCTGGACGAGTTCACCCGCGAGCGGATGAACATGGAGCTGCTCAACATCTGGGGCAAGGCGGGCGGCACGATCATTTTCGTCACGCACAGCATCCCCGAAGCCGTGTTTCTGTCCAGCCGGGTGGTGGTCATGTCGCCGCGGCCGGGGCGCATCACGAAAGTGACGAACATCGACTTGCTGCGGCCGCGCAACTTCGAGACGCGCGAAGATCCGCGCTTCTTCGCGGCGGTGACCGAAGTGCGCGAGAGCCTGCGCGAGGCGTACGGCGTGTGACGCATGGCGAGTGACGGGCGACAAGTGAGACGATGAGCGACAGTCAACCCGATACAAGCGATAAGCGCTATGCGATAAGCGATAAGCCAGTCGCTCTCAGTCGCCTGCGCTATTACCTGCCGACGCTCGTCGTGGCGGTGGTGGTGCTGCTGGCCTGGGAACTGATCGTGCGCGTGTTCGACATCAAGCAGTTTCTGATCCCCAAGCCGACGAGCATTCTCGAAGCATTCGCCGACCAGCAGTCGATCCTGTTCGACAAGGCGTTCAATACGCTGCGCAGCGCGTTCGGCGGCTTCGCGCTGGGCAGCGCTGGCGGCATCGTCATGGCGCTGGTCACGGCGCGCTGGGTGATGTTGCGCCAGGCGATGATGCCGTTCGCCATCGCCGCCAACTCGGTGCCGATTATCGCCTTTTCGCCGATCCTGTTCAACTGGTTCGGCCCCAGCAACCCGTTCTCGTGGATGGCGATCGTGGCCGTGATCGTGTTCTTCCCGGTGATGATCAACATGGTGCGTGGGCTGGTCGAGGTCGATGCCAGCGCGCTGGAGATGATGCGCTCCTACGCCGCCAGCGACTTCAAGATTCTGTTCGCGCTGCGCATTCCGAACGCGCTGCCGTTCCTGTTCAGCGCGCTGCGGGTGGCGACGGTGCTGAGCATGATCGGTGCAGTGGTGGCCGACTTCTTCGGAGTGGAGCGGGCAACCATTGGCAAATACATCACGCAGGAATCAGCCAGCTTTCGGTTCGAGAACACCTGGGCGGCGATCCTGCTTGTCAGCGTGATCGGCATCGCGTTCTATCTGGTCGTGGCCGTCGCCGAGCGCAGCGTCATGCCCTGGCACGTGTCGGTTCGGAAGACGGAATGAGGCTGAGGCGCAAAACGCAAATCGTGCGACGCGAGTCAATCTCTGGCTGACGAAAGGGGGGATGCCCGGCGACTTTCAACCATTCATGCGGTCTTCAAGTGATTCGATCTTAGTTCATCTTCCAGGAGGAGAGAGAAATGAATCGCAAAGCATTGGGACTGTTCGGACTGCTCATCGTCGCCAGTCTGGCGTTGTCGGCCTGCCAGCAGGCCGCACCCGCCGCGACGGAAGCGGCCACGACCGAGGCGCCGCAGGAGATGGCTGCGGTCCGCCTGCAGCTGCAGTGGGTGGCGCAGTCGCAGTTCGCCGGCTACTACGCGGCGCTGGCCGAGGGTTACTACAAAGAAGAAAGTCTCGACGTGACATTCCTCGAAGGCGCGCCGGAAATCACACCGCAACAGGTGTGCGCCAACGGTGGCGCGGATATCTGCATCGCCTGGACGCCCAAAGCGCTCCAGTCGCGCGAGCAGGGCGCCGACCTGGTGAACATCAGCCAGGTCTTCCAGCGCTCGGGCACGCTGTCGGTGGCGTTTGCCGGCAGCGGTATCCAGTCGGTGGAAGACCTCAGAGGCAAGCGCGTCGGAGTGTGGGACTTCGGCAACGAGCACGAAGTCTTCGCTGCGCTGCGCAAGTTCGGGATCGATCCAGAGAATCCGGACGATGTGACGATCAAGATTCAGCCGTTCGATATGACGCTGCTGCTGACGAACGAGATCGACGCCGCCGAGGCGATGACGTACAACGAGTACGCTCAGGTGCTGGAGCAGGTCAACCCCGCTACCGGCGAGCTATACCAGCCCGAAGACCTGGTTGTGATTAACTACAACGACGTCGGCACGGCCATGCTGCAGGACGCTTTGTGGGCAACCGAGAGCTGGCTGGGGCAGGAGGGCAATGAGGACGTGGCCGTGAGATTCCTGCGCGCGTCCTATAAGGGCTGGATCTTCTGTCGCGACAATTTCGACGCGTGCGTGGCGCACGTGCTGGCGGCCGGCCCAACGCTGGGCGAAAGCCACATGCGCTGGCAGCTCAATGAGATCAACAAGCTGATCTGGCCCTCACCCAACGGCATCGGCCAGATGGACAAGGCGCTGTACGATCAAACGGTCGCCGTGGCGATTGAGGGCAAAGTGCTGACCAAAGAGCCGGACGCAGGCGCGTATCGCACCGACCTATCCGCGAAGGCGCTGGAGGGGTTGGAGGGCGACACGAAGGGCGCCGGCTTCACACCCATCACGGTCGAAGTAAGGCCGGGCGGCGAGTAATTCCCTCAGTTCCCTGAGTTCCCCACTTCTTGTAACAGGAACTGAAGGAACTCAGGGAACTCTTTTCGGAGGTGAGCATGGCACGTATCGTTCGCGGCGCGCTGTTCCAGGCGACGTGGCCGGGCAGCAAAGAGAAAATGATCGAGAAGCACGTCGCCGCCGCCGAGGAAGCGGCGAAGCACGGCACACAGATCATGTGCTGGCAGGAGTTGTTCTACGGCCCGTACTTCTGCCAGGTGCAGGATGCGAAGCACTACAGTTGGACCGAGCGCATCCCCGACGGCCCGACGACCAAGCTGGCGATGGACCTGGCGAAGCGGCTCAAGATGGTGCTGATCGTGCCGATGTACGAGGAAGACCAGACGGGCGTATACTACAACACCGCCGCCGTGATCGACGCCGACGGCGCATTTCTGGGCAAGTATCGCAAGACGCACATCCCGCAGGTCAATGGCTTCTGGGAGAAGTTCTACTTCCGCCCGGGCAATCTCGGTTATCCGGTTTTCGACACTGCCGTCGGCAAGGTCGGTGTGTACATTTGTTACGACCGGCACTTCCCGGAAGGGCCGCGCATGCTCGGCCTGCACGGCGCGGAGATCATCTTCATCCCGTCGGCCACCTCGCGCGGGCTGTCGATGCACTTGTGGGAAATCGAGCAGCGCTCGCACGCCATCTTCAACGGCGTGTTCGTCGGCACGATCAATCGCGTCGGCAAGGAGGAGGAGCTTGGCCCGAACGACTATTACGGCATGTCGTATTTCTGCGACCCGCGCGGCCAGTACGTGCCTGACATCCTCACCCGCCAAGCGAAGGCGAGCGACACCGAAGAGCAGTTGATCGTCGCCGACCTGAATCTCGATCTGGTGCAGGAAGTCCGCAACACGTGGCAGTTCTACCGCGATCGGCGCCCGGAGATGTACGGAGATATTGTCGCAGCGTAGAACCTCTTGCCTACGGCGTGAGCGCATCAGTGGCAATGAGTCGGACAACCTTTACCGAGGCCGAATTGCGTTTCCTGGCCCGGATGCGGGTGGCCCGGCTGGCGACTGCGGACGCCTCCGGCCAGCCGCACGTCGTCCCAATCGTCTTTGCGACAGACGGCCATCACCTGTACACGCCGCTCGACGAGAAGCCCAAGCGCGTCGAGCCTCGACAGTTGAAGCGTGTGCG
>DASSFZ010000204.1:0-7744 GCA_035693785.1 Anaerolineae bacterium
TCAGGCAATGTGAAGCGCATCTGCGAAACCGGGTGGGGCTGCGGGATCGCATCGGCCAGTGCGCGTGCCTGCGCTTCCAGAAAACGCTGGACGAGCGTCGGCTGCGCTGCGAAGAGCGCCTGCCATGCATCGTATTCCTGCTGAAGATGGCTGGTCGCATCGGCCGCGCTGTCCGGCGCGGATGATGGAGTCAAATGAGAAGTCAATCGATTGTTGTCGGTCATGGTTCCTCACTCGTCAGGGTATGCCAGAGCAGAAGCAGGCCGCCCTCGGCGAGGACGGATATGCTGAGCAAGATGATCTGGACCGAACCACTTGTGGCTTGATCGATTTGCACCTGAAGCCAGAAGAAGCCGGCCAGGATGGCCAGGCTGACCGGCCAGAAAACAAAGCGTTTCAAACGCCGGCGGCGATCCGGGCGCGTGTCGAAGAGGGGATCCGGCAAGACATGCACCGGCGCACCTACCGCTGCCGAGAGAGCCTTGCGCCCAGATCGATAGCCGTTCGACTGGAGGGAGAGAGCTCGTTCCGGAGGAGAGACGATTAAATCGCCGGGCCGGCATGTGACTTGAATCGCCTCCGGCCAGTTGTGTGCAGGGAGATACCGGGTATCCACCTGTATTCGATTATCACGTGTGATGGCGGCCAACGTGGCCAGACGTCGCCTGACCGGCGACTCTCGGAAGGGATCCGAAGAAATCCCGAGGTAGAGCACCGGCAGGCTGCGCGGCTCGGCCAGCGACCACACGCACTGAGCTAAGGTGACTTCGTCGACGTCGAGATCCGGCACCAGCACCAGCAAGCGACTGGCGCCTGGCGATCCCGCACCAACAGCATGCGTGTCGTTCGACACGATGACCGGCATCGAAGCCATCAATGCAACACCATCCTGATGTCGTTCAGGTGTGTCAGGTATGGAAGTATCAGGTGATGGTTGAATGATCATCTCTTGCCTCGCCCTCGATTCGGTTGTGTGCCTCTAGACTCAGTAGATCCAGAATTGCTAGCAGAGGCGTCTCCCATGCCGCCGATCCGCGGGCGTGGGAGCCCGCTCTGCTGAGACTGTATCAAAAAGAAATAAGGGCCGGGCAAAAGTTTCGACCAAATGCGTAAGGGACAAATAAAGGAGTATCGACGGAATAAAGTTGAAGCAAAGGATTTAAGCGGAGGTGTAAGGGACAAATAAAGAACGCCCCAGATCGGGGCGTTCTCTGTATGCTGACTCGTGATACCCGATTTAATCGTCGGCGACAAAACACTTCGGCTCGCCGCGCCGAGGACGGCGGCTTGAGCCTAAATGCGATATTGTCGAATTAGTCGTCGGCAACAAAACGATAGCCGATGCCCGGCTCGTTGAGGATCATGCGGGGCCGTCGCGGATCGGCTTCCAGCTTCTTGCGCAACTGGCCGATGAACACACGCAGATACTCGGCGCGACCGGCGGCTTCCGGCCCCCAGACGTGTGTCAAAATGCTCTCATGCGTCAGAAGCCGCCCGGCATTCGTGGCCAGGTACGCCAGCAGGTTAAACTCGGTGGCGGTCAACTTCACTTCGACACCCTCGCGGGTCACGACGTGACGAGTCAGATCGATCGCTATCGGGCCAGCCGTGACAACGGTCTTTGGACTCCCTTTGGCCTGCGTGAGATGCCGCAACGCAACGCGAACGCGCGCCAAGAGCTCTTGGACCGCGAACGGCTTGGTGAGGTAATCGTCCGCGCCCTTATCCAGGGCCGCAACCTTGTCTTGTTCCCTGTCGCGCACCGATAGCACGATGATGGGGATGTGCGTCCACTCGCGCAGCCGCGCGCAGACTTCGATACCGTCGACATCCGGTAGACCGAGGTCGAGGATGACGACATCGGGCGGATTGGCGGCGGCCAGCGCCAGGCCTTCTTCGCCCCGACTGGCCGTCGTCACGCGAAACTGCTTCTCGGTGAGGATCGTGCGCATGGCGCGGAGGATTTGCGGTTCGTCGTCGATGACGAGGATGTGCGGCTGTGTGCTCATGATGATTCAGACTCGCTCAACACGGTGGGCGGCAGCACAGGCGGCTGCGCGCCATCCCACGTCAACGGCAGCGTGAATTTGAAGGCCAGGCCATCCGGTCGGTTCTCGGCCCAGATGCGTCCCCCGTGCGCTTCAACAATCCCTTTGCAAATCGACAGCCCTAGCCCGGTGCCGGTCACCCGATCGGCGGCGGTCACACGATAGAACTTGTCGAAGATGCGCTCCAAATGCTCTTCGTCGATCGGCGGGCCTTGATTGCGCATCTCGACGAGCAGCGTCTGGTCGTCCTGCGGGCAGGCGCCGATGTAGATGACGGAACCCGGCGGCGCATACTTGAGGCTATTGCTGATCAGATTGGTGAAGACCTGCTCTAACTGCGCAGCATCCACCGGCACAAGTGGCAGATCGTCACGCAGATCGATTTCGATCCGATACGCTTCGGCGGCGCGGTGCATACGCTCCAGCGCGCTGCCGAAGATGTCGACCAGGACGTTCCATTGGCGCTTCGGTTTGAGCGCGCCTGACTCGATGCGTGACATATCCAGCAAGTTGCCGACCAGCCGGTTGAGGTGATCGACTTCTTCTTCCACGACGGCGAGCAGATCGGCGCCGGCCGGTGAATCCCAGTGCACCTCACGGCTGCGCAGGCTGGTGATGCCGGCCTTGATCGCCGCCAGCGGGGATCGCAGCTCGTGTGAGACGGACGACAGGAGCGCGGATTTCAGCCGGTCGCTTTCCTCCAGCACTTTGGCCCGCGTCTCTGCCTGGGCCAGGCGTGCGCGTTCGAGCGCCAGTGCGCCCTGGCTGGCGAAGGTGCGTAACAGGCGCTCTTCGACCGGCGCAATCGGCGGCTCACCGCGCCAGAGACGAATTTCTCCTTGACGACCACGCGCTGTCTCAAGCGGAGTCATACACATCGGCTGGTCCGATAGCGGAGCTGGCGGCTCGGGCAGAGAGACGCGGAAGTGGCCGACTTTCCCCTTGATGAGCAGCTCGACGTGCTCGGCCTGAAAGGTCTCCAGCACATGTTCGGCGATGGTGCGGGCAATCGCCTGCTCGTCCTGCAACCCGGCCAGCGCCATGCTCAGCTCGTACAAGCTGGCTGTCTCTTGCTCGCGCGCGGTCGCAGCCGTCACGCCGGCTCGGGCGCGCCCCAGCAACCGGCTGATGACGACGGCGACGATCAGGAAAACGACCAACGCCAAAACGTCGTGCGCCTGGTGAACGGCAAACGTGTAGTACGGTACAATGAAGAGGAAATTGAAGGACAAGAAAGCGCATAACGCAGCGACGACGCCCGGACCGAACCCCCAGGTCGCCGTGCTGAAGACAACCGGCAGGAGATAAAGCAGCGCGACGATCGGCGTGCTCAGGCTGTCCCGCAAGATCAACAGCACGACCGTTGCGGTGACGGTGGACAAAACCGCCAAGGCGTACTGCGCGAGAGAAGGAGGCGAAGCTAATCCTGGGCGGCGCATATCGAGTGCTCCAGCACAATTATAACGGTGTTCACGGGAAGTTGCGCTTGACCACCGGCAAGTAGAGGGTGTAGGGCGATTGGAGTGCAGGCTTCAGCCTGCGAATTGATGTAGGAAATAGGCGCTGCGCTTAAGATCGCCTCGCCTTTGACCGAGCGCCAAGACATGCTATACTGAATTGCAGGAGGTATGATGATGACACTGGCAGTCCGCACAAAAACCATTGTCCAGCCGGGTGGCCTGGTTGAGATTCGTTCGCCCGAATTGACACCGGGCGCGTCTGCCGAAGTGATCGTGTTGGTGGATGCCCCGGCGCCACAGCGCGTTATGACGGCGGCCAATCTGCTGGACTCCGGTCTGGTTGGCCTTTGGGAAGATCGAACCGACATTGCAGATAGCGCCGAGTTTGCGCGTCAACTTCGTCGACAGGCCGAACGTCGCGAGAGGGCCGGTGATGATCCTGCTTGACACCGATGTAATGATCGATGTCCTGCGGAAACACCCACCGGCCGTGGCCTGGCTTCAAGCATCTCTAACCGAGGAGCTGGGCCTGCCCGGTCTGGTAGTGATGGAACTGCTACAAGGCTGTCGCACAATAGACGAGCAGCAGCGCGTCGAGGCGCTCCTCCACCCCTACACACTCTACTGGCCAACTCAGACCGACTGTGCTCGGGCATTGGCTGACTTCACGGCCTATCATTTGAGCCATAACCTGGGCTTGTTGGATTCACTCATCGCCGAGACGGCGATTGGGCTGGGTATCACACTGGCGACGTTCAACGAGAAGCACTATTCCGCTTTGAGTGCGTTGAAGACGGCGCAACCGTATTCGCGGTAGCGGCTGTATCGGGCATGAGCAGCCGCCGCAACTCGCTCAGTTCACAACTGAGCAATGTGTTGACCGGCACGCCCTTCCACGTGCATGACTGACTCCTCTCAGAGCTTCAGGGGTGACGATGGCGAAGACGTTCGACCAATCCCTCGATGAAATCGCCCGACTGGTCAAGCACTACCAGACCAACCGTACCGCCTTCCACGCCCCCGGCTACAAAGAAGCCCACGCTCGCCAAAACCTGATCGACCCACTGTTCATCGCGCTCGACTGGGATGTGTACAACGCCGAGCGTGCCGCGCCGCAATACCAGCCGGTCGTCCTCGAAGACTCGCTGGAGACGGAAATGGGCAAGAAAGCGCCCGACTACGCCTTTCGCATCGGGCGCGATCCGGCCTTCTTCGCCGAAGCCAAGAAGCCTGCCGAGTCGATCAAGACGAATCCCGACCATGCCTATCAGCTCCGGCGCTACGCCTGGAGCGCGAAACTCCCGCTGTCGATCCTCACCGACTTCGAAGAGCTAGCGGTGTACGACTGCCGGGCGCGGCCCTCGGACAAAGACAAGGTGAGCGTCGGTCGCATCAACTACCTTACATTCGAGGAATACCCCGACCGCTGGCGCGAGCTGTGGGACGTGTTCTCGTACGGCGCGGTGCGCTCTGGCTCGTTCGATGCGTACGCGCAGACGGCCAAGGGCAAGCGCGGCACGGGCGAGGTCGATGCCGAGTTCCTGAAAGAGATCGAACACTGGCGCGACGTGCTGGCGCGCAACATCGCGCTGCGCAACCCGCGCCTGACCATCGACGAGCTGAACGACGCCGTGCAGCGCACCATCGACCGCCTCATCTTCCTGCGCATGGCCGAGGATCGCGGCATCGAGCCGTACGGGAAGTTGCTGGCCCTCACCCCCACGCCTTCGGCAGCCTCTCCCGTCGGAAAGGCGTCGACGGGTGAGGGGAGTGTCTACGCCGGGCTGATCGACCTGTGCCGCGCCGCCGACGCGAAGTACAATGCCGGTCTGTTCGACTTCTCGTCCAAAGGCGACGCGCTCGCTCTGAAGCTCAAGGTGGACGACGGCGTTCTCAAGCCGATCCTGGCGGGCCTGTACTATCCGCAGTCACCCTACGAGTTCAGCGTCCTGCCCGCCGAGATTCTGGGAAGCGTGTACGAGCAGTTCCTCGGCAAAGTCATCCGCCTGACGCCGTCGCATCACGCCAAAGTCGAAGAGAAGCCGGAAGTGAAGAAGGCCGGCGGCGTGTACTACACCCCGGCCTACATCGTCGAGTACATCGTCAAGAACACCGTCGGCAAGCTCGTCGAAGGTAAAGCGCCGAAGCAGCTCGAAGGCTTCTGCGTGCTGGATATGGCCTGCGGCAGCGGCTCGTTCCTGCTCGGCGCGTACGAATACCTGCTCGACTACTACCTGCAGTGGCATATCGCAAATAGCGTATCGCCTATGGCGACCGGCGATAAGCGATCTGTGATAAGCCGTAGTGTGCCGATCTACCAGGCTCCTGACGGGTCATGGCGTCTCACCACCGCCGAGAAGAAGCGTATCCTCACCGCGCACATCTTCGGCGTGGACATCGACCAGCAGGCGGCCGAAGTGACGAAGTTGAGCCTGCTGCTCAAGGTGCTGGAGGGCGAGAGCGACGAGACGCTGGGCCGGCAGTTGGCGTTGTTCCCGGAGCGCGCGCTGCCCAACCTCGACGCGAACATCAAGTGCGGCAACAGCCTGATCGGGCCGGACTATTTCTCCGATCAGTTGATGCCCGACACAGAAGAACTGAGGCGCGTCAACCCGTTTGACTGGGAGCGCGAGTTCCCCGACGCGATAAAGGCGGGCGGGTTCGATTGCGTGATCGGGAATCCGCCATATATCCGCATGGAGACTTTCAAGCCGTTCAAGGATTACCTCAGGGCAAACTACGCCTGCCACGATGAACGTTCTGATCTTTACGCATACTTCATCGAGCGTGCTCACCAGGTTCTTAAGCGCGGTGGACGATTTGGAATGATCGTCTCCAACAAGTTCCTGCGCGCCAACTATGGCAAACCTCTACGTGACTTCCTGAATCAGAACGCCGCAATGGAACGCATCGTTGACTTCGCCGGTTTGCCCGTCTTTCCCGGCGCGACAGTGCGAACGATCGTCCTGCTCACGATACGCTCGACAGGTGAACAGCGTCCGACGCTTTACACGCCGCCATTGTCTGTGGACAGATTCTATGCCGTTGCGCGCGGCTCTTTATCTGTGGAAGAAGCGATCTCGGAATCAACCTACGAGGTTGCGCCCACCGCTCTATCGCAGCCTGTCTGGAGTTTCGCAAAACGCGAAGCCGATGATTTGATGACTCAGCTCAAAGCAGAGAACACTGCACTGGTTGAGTATTGCGAAGGACAGATTTGCATGGGAGTGAAATCTGGACTTACAGAGGCATTTGTCATCAACGAGGAGACACGCGCGGCTGTCCTCAAGCGCAACCGCAGGGCAGAAGAAATCATCAAGCTGTTCTTAAACGGGCGGGATATACGACGATACTCCATTGACTACAAGGGCCTCTACCTGATTTATGCATATCACGGGGTAGACATCAGTCGATATCCGTCAATTGAAGAGCACCTTAAGCCGTTCAAGTCTCGACTACAGAATCGCGCGACCCAACAGGCATGGTATGAGTTACAACAGCCTCAGTACAACTTCGCTCGCTACATGGATGGGCCGAAGATAGTTTTTCCAGATATTGCCACTACACCTCGTTTCGCTTTGGATGAGACTGGCTATTATGGCGCAAACACGACTTACTTCATTCCTCGCCGAGACCTGTACTTGTTGGGTCTTTTGAACTCCAGCCTGGGTCGCTTCTACTTTGTCATCACTTGTGCAGGACTTGAAGGGAAAACCGAGACATATCTCAGATTCTTCGGGCAATACCTTGAAGGCTTCCCGGTTCGCCCCATCAACTTCTCCGACCCCGCCGACAAAGCGCGCCACGACAAGATGGTGTCGCTGGTCGAGCAGATGCTCGATCTCCACAAGCGGCTGGCCTCCACGACCACGCCTCGTGACCGCGAAGTCCTCCAGCGCCAGATCGACGCGACGGACAGGCAGATCGACGCGCTGGTGTACGAGTTGTACGGATTGACCGAGGACGAGATCAGGATTGTCGAAGGGGACTGACGTCAATCCATGCCCTGAAGACGCGGATCGTGTTCCATTCGGAATGAGCGATCATCTGCGACCTCCCTTCCGCTCATTGCCTCGATTGCCTGACAGATACAGGCCCCTTGCGACCGTTACCGCCGCGTATGTCCTCCGGCCACACGGTGCGGCGGGCGATAAGCGACTCTCGATACTCGCGCTCTCGTTTCCTAGCCTGGCCGATGGCCTGGGCTCTAAAATCCGAATCGCGCCACGAATCGAC
>DASSFZ010000205.1:0-12532 GCA_035693785.1 Anaerolineae bacterium
ATCGGGCCGCGCCTGCTCCAGATGCGCAACGTCGAGCTGGTCGGCTTTCACCAGCACCACGGCCGGCACGATCCGTCGACACGCTATTGGGAAGAGCAGATGCGAGCATTCGCCAGAGAAATGGGTCGAGTATGCCAGGCGTTGGGCGGGTATCAGCCGCAGGAGATCGACATCGGCGGCGGCTTCGCCATCCCGCGCGACCCGTTCAACGCGGCCACTGACTATACCGAGCCGCTGCAACTGGGGGCGCTGTATGCCGCGTCGAAGGTGCTCAAAGCACTGGGGACCGACGCACGTTACAGGGCGTTGGCGAAACTCATCGACGGTATCGTCACCCGGCCAAACCAGACGCCGGCTCCGAGCGTCGAGGAGTACGCAGAGGCATGTACCCGCCCACTGCGGCAGGAACTGCCCAGGCATGGCATCGACACCCAAGGCCTGATGCTGCAACTGGAGCCAGGCCGGTCGCTGCACGGGAACACGGGCACCCACCTGACGACAGTGAAGGCCATCAAGCGTATGACGACGCCCATTCGATGGACAGTCGTTGTGGTCGATACAACCGAGTTCTGGTTTACCGGCGGGCGCTACGAGCATCACCTGCACGATTACGTCTTCGCCAACAAGACCGGCGCGCCGATGACGGGCAAGGCCGACATCATCGGGCGCAGTTGCTACGGCGACCGGCTGATGCCGACCGTGCCGATTCCGCAGGTGGAAGTGGGCGATGTGCTGGCGCTGCTGGATACCGGCGCGTACCAGGAAGTGTCGATGAGCAACTTCAACGCGATGCCGCGTCCGGCTACCGTGCTGGTGACCGGCGATCAGGCCACCGTCATTCGTCGCGCAGAGACGGAGACCGATGTCTTCCGGCGCGACGTGGTGCCCCCACACTTACGAAGCATTCAGGTCGCCGAGACAGAGGATGTGAGGGCTCGATCGAGTGTCCCGTCGAGGCCGTGATGCCCGCCTGCATTCAGAGCGCCTCGATTCGGATCGTGTGTGTAGGCCGATCGAGGCCGTGCCGGTAGCGAAGCGTCTGCGCCATCTGATCGATGGAATACGTTCCGTCGGACACTTTGACGGCGCATCCTTGAGGATACTGGTAGTTCGGCACGAAGATCTCGGTCGGTTCGGACACACCCGCAGCGTGCCGAAACTCGAATTCGAATACACGGCGGCGCACCTCGAAGCCCATGCGCAGCGGCTTGCCGGCGATCCTGCGCGCGTAAGGCCGCACGACGGCCGGCAGAGCGCGCCCACCGGAATGGATGTCGGCCGGGTCGGTCTGTTGATCGCGGCTGAAGATCGACAGGTCTTCGCCGTTCCACTGATCGCCGCGCGCGTTCGTGTTGTCGGCCGTGTAGTTCCACAGCGCGCCGCTCAGCAGCGTATCCTCCAGCGCGCGCAAGGCGCGATCCATGGCCTGAATCTGCGCGCTGAAGTCTCCGGTGTGATAGGCCCGACCCCCGTGCAGGTCGAACGGGATACCGAGCTCGCCGATGAGTACCGGCGCGTCGTTCAATCGCTCGGCCGCCTCGCGCTTGAAGCGGTTCAACTGCGCAGCGAACGACCTGCGGACGCGACCCGGCCCGAACACCAGCCGGCCAGTGTGGAAGTCAACCGCCAGCCAGCGGCTGTATCGCTTCAGGGCCAGCACGTAGCCGTCGTACCAGTGCGGCGCGTAGGCCAGGCACGGCATGTTCCAGCGAGGCGGCGGTTGTCGCGGCGCGCTCTCGACGAACAGGATGGCGCGCCGATCGGCGGCGCGAATGGCTTCCGCGAATCGCCTGGCGAAGGGGAGATAGTAGTCCTGGCTGAAGTCCACCGCCCGGCCGGCGCGCTGCGCGAAGTGTTCGGGGCGCAGCAGGTGCGGCGATCCATCCAGCCCCACGTCCCACACGCCGTTCTGCCGCCACACACAATCGTGTCCGGGCTGCCACGCCCGGGCGCGCGAGGTGTTGAGCGCCCGAGCGCCGATACGCTTGAAGCCGGACAATCGCATATCCCACACAGCGACGGTCTGGGGGAAGCCCGCGCCGAGCAGCATGGCTTGATACGGGCTGGGGCATGGCCCCTTCTTGACCTGGCCGCCCGCCGCGCGCAGATCGGGCCAGCCGATGTAGCCGGGCGACGGCTCGTTGAGCGTGTCGTAGCCGACGATGTTGGGTAAGTCCTTCAGCCGGTGCGCGGCGCGGGCCACGGCGGCGACGTAGTGCCGCTGAAGATAGGACTGCGCCGATTCGCCTTCGATGCGCGTGGCCGGCGCGAAGTCATCGCCGCCGAAGAACAGCGTGAACATCGTGGCGGTGGCGAGCCGGGTTTCGTTCGAGGGCCAGATCAGGTGCGGAAAGGGATCGCCGTGCGTCTGGTGCGTGATGGCCGCGCCGGTTTCGGCGAACTGCGTGAGGTCCAGCCCGACCGCGTCGAGCGTCCAGCCGGGCGCGCCGTCGCCGCCTGAGAAGCGGCTCCACATGTCTTGATGCGGATCGATGCAGACGCCGAATCCGTAGTCGCCCGCCTTCTTGACCACGGCCCACAGGTAGTCCAGATAAGCCTCGTCGTACTCTCCCGGCCCGGCGTGCTCGATGGCTTCCCACGTGATGAGCAGACGCAGGAAAGTGAAGCCCCATTCCCGCAGGCGCGTGAAGTGCTCATCGGCCTGATCGAGCGGGAAAGGTCGGCCGACGAAAGACACCCGTCGATGATCGAAGAAACCGTCGCGGAGGTGCGTCGCGCCATTGGGGGCGAACGGCACTTTGCTGCTGCCGCCAAGATTGACGCCGCGCAGAATCAGGGTGCGGCCGTGTTCGTCTTTGAAGGCTGTATTCGCTTCGGCGGCATACTGCCGGCGGCGCGGATCGAAGGCATACTCAGGCGCGGGCAGGGCATCCTCGATGCGGCACGGCCGTCCGAACGTCTCCGTCACCACTGCACAGACACGTGCCAGGATCCTTGTCTCGACCCTCCCGACCGGCACGATGGCAATCCCGGTGTGCATCTCACGTTCCTCTGTGAACCTCGGGTAGCAGCGCTCGCAGCGTCTTTGCATTCTCCAGGGCGTAGCCGCCGATATCGTTGTTGAAATAGGCGAAGACGCCAAACCCCTGACTGCGCCACGCGTCGATGCGCCCGGCCCAGGCGTCGAGCGCGGCGTGCGGGTAATTGCCGCCATGCGATGGGTCTCCGTGGAAACGGAGGTAGACCATCGATGTGGTGACGCGAAGAGGAACGTTCAGCGGCTGCAGGTCGTGAATACAGTGTGCGACGCGGTGGCGCTCCATCAATCGAAAGACATCTTCGGTCAGCCAGCTTGCGTCGCGAAACTCGACCACGTGCCTGTATCCTTTCGGCAAGACAGACAGAAAGTGCTCGAAGCGCGGCAGGTTGACCTGCCAGTGCGGCGGGAGCTGGTAGAGCACCGGGCCGAGCGTCTCGCCCAGGCGACCGGCGCGCTCGAAGAATCGCCGCAGCGGCTCCTCCGGGTCTTTGAGTTTCTTCAGGTGGGTGAGGAAGCGGCTGGCCTTGACGGCGTACAGGAAACCGGGTGGCGCCTGCGTGCGCCACTTGTCGAACGTCGTCTCGCCCGGCAGCCGGTAGAACGAGTTGTTGATCTCCACGGTGTCGAATTCCCGCGCGTAGCAGGCGAACCACTCGCTTTGCCGCAGGCGCTCCGGATAGAAAATGCCGCGCCAGTGGTTATAGACCCAGCCCGATGTGCCGATGTGGATCGTCATCCCGTCACCTGCTTGTCACCCTGGTTCGCCAAGAGTATACTACCTGCCACCGATTCAGGAGGTAATTCAATGCTTGGCAAGCTGCATGTCCCTCAACAGGCTCCGAGTGGGCCCATCCAGATCCCGATGGTCTATGTGAAGGGCAAGTCCGTCTGGGAGTACAAACAACTGATGCGCAACCTGCGGACGGAACAAGCGCCGGGCCAGGACGAACTGAACGCGCTGGGCGCCGAGGGGTGGGAACTGGCGGGCGTCTTCGCCGATTTGCCGTTTGTGTACTTCTACTTCAAGCGACTGGTCGAGTGAGACAGGTGT
The DNA here is from genome assembly GCA_035693785.1 of Anaerolineae bacterium. Lineage (GTDB taxonomy): Bacteria > Chloroflexota > Anaerolineae > Fen-1058 > Fen-1058 > DASSFZ01. Next base: position 4,053 of record DASSFZ010000205.1, read on the forward strand.
GATCCTTGTGTGTGGGAGGGTGAACGCGCGCATGCGGGGTGTCGAACTGGAGTTGCCCGACGCCACTGATGGCGCCGAGGGGGAAGGTGCGGGATGCCAGGCTCGCTGGCGCTACGGCAGCAACCGCAACAGCCTCGCTCGAACGATCGCCTGGGTGCGGCGACCGACTTGCAGTTTTCGGTAGATGTGCCGCAGATGTGTCTTGACCGTGGCTTTTGCCAAACCCAGTTTCTCAGCGATTTCCTGATCGGACGCGCCGGCCGCGACCAGCCGAAGCACTTCCATCTCGCGCCCGGTGAGCGGCTCCAGCCATCCCTCGTCGCCGGACGCCAGAACTGGCAGCGATGAAGCCGCCATGCCCGCTTCCGGTTGAGGCTGCCCGAACTGAGCGAGCAGCCTGCGCGCATACGCCTCCAGGCGCGGCTCGTTCCACTCTTTGCTCTCAATGCTCCACCGAAGCAATTGCGCCATCGGTTCGCCGCATTCCAGAAACATGCGAACATACCCTTCGGGTTCTGCCAACACCAACGCGCGCTTGAGCACTCGGAGTGCCTGAGCAGTCTGGCCCTGCACATGTAGCGCTGTGGCTTGAAGCGGCAAGATGTCAATTGAATCGAGAGCGAGTCCCGCTGCCTCGGCTTTCTGCAATAAGTCTTCCAGTAACTCGAATGCCTTGTGCATCCAGGTCTGTTCGTTCTGTTTCCGACTATGCTCGATTAAGACGCGCGCCACAGCGGTTCCCGCGGCGTAGTGGATACGGCTGCCTTTGTCGCTCCAATTCAGTTCGTGCTCTCGAATCCACTGCATCGCGGACTCCAGATCGCCCCGCGCTCTCCAGAGATTCAATCGATAGACCGCCAGCGCGTCTGCGGCGATCGGTACACGCGACTCCAGCGCGGCTTGCCTGGCCTGTCGAATCATTTCCTGCGCGCCCTCGCTGTCGCCTTGCGCTTGTTTCACGATGGCCAGCAAGCCGCGAGCACTCACGACCCCTCTCAAGTATCTCCACTGCGCCGCTATCTTGTGGCTTTCGCCGAGACAGGTGGCTGCTCTTTCGAGGTCGTTCCACTCATAGAACAGCCAGGCTTGCAGCCACCAGGTCCTGCTCAAGATAAAGAAATTCTGCCCGCCCCATTCTTCGGCCAGTTCGAGCGTCTGCTGCAGCGTTCTCGCGCTCTCGCGCAGTCTGCCGCAATCGCATTGAATTTCCGCCAGCTCATTCATGGACATCAAGGCCAGCGCATGATTGCCGGCAACCCGACTCAGCGATAGGGCCTCGGTCAGGGCTTGTTCGGCCGACGGCATATCCCTCGTGAGCGCATAGGCATATCCCAGCGACCAGGCGATCATGCTCCGCAAAGACACTTCAGTCTCTGGAAGGCTCGCCAGCGCCTGACGAGCCAGCTCGATGGTGAGCGGCGCATCACCGCGAATGCTGGAGACAAAGGTGCGGATGACCGCCACTTCGCACAAGACAGCCTGCACCTGTTTCTCACCTCGCAGCGAGTTGACGGCTTGTGTTGCATCCTGCAAGTACTGTTCGACGCGATCAATCTGGCTGGGATCGAGCAAAGCCCAGGCACAGGCCAGACACAATCGCGGTCGCGCACGAACGAGGTCTGGCGGCAACGCTTCGAGCCACTCGAGCATCGCGCCGATCTCGCTTTGCGTCCAGGGCATCCATGTTCTGCGAGAGGCGTGCTCCAGCAGATCCGCCGCCCGCTCCCAATCCTTCATCGCGATGGCATGCTCGATCGCGTCGGCCACGAGTCCGTTACGCTCGTGCCAGTCGCAGGCGCGGCGGTGCAGATCGGGAACGCGATCCGGCTGCAGGCGGCTCAAGCGGTCGCGAAGCAGTTCGGCGAACAGCGGATGGTAGCGATACCATCTTCGCTCGTCATCGAGAGACACCAGGAACAAGTTCGCCGCGTCTAAGCGTTCCAGCACCGCCTGGCTATCCGTTTGGCTGGTGACGGCGTCGCACAGCGCAGCATTGAAGCGGTTAAGGATGGCCGTCTGCAGCAAAAAGGACTGAATAGCCTCAGGTTGTCGTCCCAGCACTTCCTCGATCAGATAGTCTGCGACGAAGCGATGGCTGCCGGTAAAGGCGGCGATGAATCCAGCCGTGTCCCGGCGCCCTTGCATGGACAACGCCGCCATCTGCAGGCCGGCGATCCAACCTTCCGTCCGCGCCTCGATAGCTGCAATGTCCTCGTCGGGAAGGTGCAGCCCCATGACCTCGTTGAAGTAGGTTGCCACTTCGCCTCGAGTGAAACGCAAGTCGGCGCCACGAATCTCGGCCAGTTCGCCGCGAACACGCAAGCGGGCCAGCGGCATGGGTGGGTCTTCCCGGCTTGCGATGACAAGGTGTACACAGTCCGGCACGTGCTCGAGCCAATACGCAAGGGAATCATGAACTGCGGATGACTCGATGACGTGATAGTCATCCAGAACAACCACGACGTCGCGGGGTAGGGTGGCCAGCTCGTTGACCAGGACCGCCAGGATAGCTTCAATCCATGCCGGGCCATCTTGCATTACGGAAGGGTCCGGCAGCGGTGTCGCATGCAGAGCCATCAGAGTCGTCCGGCTAATCCCTGTTTGGAATGCGTCCAGCGCAGCGGTGACGTGCGACCAGAAACGCACCGGGTCATTGTCACCTTTGTCCAGAGAGACCCAGGCGATCGGCCACCGCTGGCGTCGGGCAGCGTCCTGCCACTCGCTCAACAGCGTCGTCTTGCCAGAGCCGGCGGCCGCCGAGATGAGGGTGAGCCTGTGTTGCAGCGCTTCGTCCAGGTGTGCGGTCAGGCGCGGGCGCCGCACGAGCCGGGCGCGCAGGTGAGGCGGGCGCAGTTTGGTTGCCAGCAGCGAGTGCTGCCGTGCGATGTCGTCCAGGGAGTGGAGTGGCTCACTCATACGCGAACGGCCTTGCCATCGATACAAGCAGGGGCGCTTGCCGGCGTAGTGTAACTGGAACAGCGCAAAACGCAACCGCGTCTATACCAGTGCAGCGCGTCGCGAGTGAAGCCGCGTCGCCTCATCCTTCACATCATCCTTTCGAACGATGCGCGTGTGCGGCGTTTGTGCTATGCTTGGTGAGAGCATTCGTAATTGATTTATGAAAACCACTTCTACGTTTTTCTCCAGTCACGCGTTGGCCGTCACTCGGCTGGTGATGGTTGCCGGTTGCGTCCTCACGTTAACGGCGTGCAGCTCAACCCGCCCCCAACTCACGCCAACGCCAATATCGCTTTCAACCCCAACAACAATACGGCGCCCAACCGCAACGCCTACCTCACTACCCGAGGCGACTCAGACACATACACCTAGACTCGTTCCCACAATATCCGGCTGGAAGTCCTACCTCAATGAGAATTATGCCTTTGCCTTCGACTATCCGAGCGATGTTGCACTGGAGGTCTCCGAGAAGGGACCTTTTGAGGTTCGTGTGTTTACCGACGGTGACAACCCATTCTCGATCAGCGCCACACGAGACTATCTGCCCGGTGAGGTGACTTACTTCTTGGACACCGCGCCAAGCGGACAACGCGTCTTGGGAGAGTACACTTGGCAAACCTACGAATTACCGGAGGGCTACTGTGACGGTCCAGGATGCTCGCCGCCCCTTTATGCACTTCAGATGGAGGTGGAGCAGGTGCTTTACAAAGTGGTCTTTTATGATCAAGCGACAATGACTCCCCTCCAAGAGCAAATTCTCTCGACCTTTCGATTTCTCAACTGATGTGTGGAAAGCTGACGTTGCGCCGACGAACCGTTGGGATTATCCTATCACATCGCAGGTGCCCCTTCCAGTTTTCAGTTCGGCGCGCGTCTAATACACAGTTAGGCCACTGTGCCCCGGTCATACTCATGAAGCGGAGCGTACAACATGCATTCACTCAAAGGTCAAGTGGCTCTCATCACGGGCGGCAGCTCTGGCATTGGTCGTGCTACGGCTCTGGCCTTTGCCCGCGAAGGCGCTCAAGTCATTATCGCCGCCCGCGGAGCCGAGCGTGGCAGGCAAGTCGCCCAGGAAATCCAAGCGACCGGCGGAGAAGCGTTGTTCGTCGCCGTGGATGTCTCCAAAGCCGAATCAACGGCCTGGTGGCAGGCGCGTTTCGCACGCCGATGTTGGAAGGCGTGTTTGAAGAGGTGTCGGAAGGTGACCTGCAGAAGCGTGCGGCCATTGAGTCGGGATACAACCAGCGAATCGCTGTGGGGCGTCTCGGCAAACCGGAGGAGGTCGCTGAAGCCGTCTTGTGGCTATGCTCGGATGCCGCTTCTTACGTTACGGGTCACTCGATGATCGTGGATGGTGGGGCAAGTGCTGCATTCCGGTAAGACGTAGTTGACGCGCTGAAGGCCACAGAGTAAAAAGAGTTCGAGCAACTGATTGGGCCGCTCTGCCTGAAGCTGGGGGCGTCAGTAGATAACCGGGTTAAAGAGACGCCGCTCGGATGCGCCGGCTCGCCTCACCCTGTTCCCTCGCCGGACGGGCAGCACATGGCGATCAGCCAATACGATCAGAGTCACGGCGCATGGCTCGAAGTGGAGAAATTCAAATGACAACCCGTACCGCCGACACATCGCCACTTGTTCGTGCAAGAGTCGCAGGGTTCCTGTATCTAGGTCTCGGCCTATTCGGTCCCTTCAGCCTCCTGTATGTTCCTTCCACCCTTATTGTGCGCGGAGATGCCGCAACAACGGCCCAAAATCTCATGGCTTCTGAATCGCTATTTCGTCTCAGCATTGTGAGCGCTCTACTCGAAGCCATCGTCTATATATTTGTGGTTCTAGCGTTATACCAGTTACTCAAACCTGTTAACAAAAACATGGCTTGGCTTATGGTCATATTCGTTCTGCTCGCTGTCCCTATCCGAATGCTCAATGAGCTTAACCCATTGGCTGTCCTACTCCTCTTGAGCGGTGCTGACTACTTGAAAGTATTCACAGCCGATCAGTTACAAGCTCTAGTGATGTTATTTCTCGATTTGCACAGACATGGAATTCTTGTCGCCTCGATATTTTGGGGCTTTTGGCTTCTTCCCTTTGGGCTTCTTGTATATAAGTCGGGTTTCCTTCCCCGAATTCTGGGCGTCTTGCTGATCATTGCGTGCTTTGGATATCTGGTAAATAGTTTGACCCATTTACTTTTTCCAGGCTACGGAGCTGTTGTTGCTCGACTGGCGACTGTGTTGTACTTTGGGGAATTGCCGATAGTCTTGTGGCTGTTGATTAAAGGTGTAAACGTCGAGCAGTGGGAAAAACGTGCTCTTGAATCTGCCTGATCTACCCCCGTGCTGGGGCGTTTTCAACCGGGGGATGAAGTCTTCGGAGACATCTTGTGGCGTATGGGTGGTTTTGCCGAGTATGTCTGCGCTCGTGAAAGAGCCTTGGCATGGAAGTTATTTCGCTGTCGGAGGTTCTGTAGCGACAGGGTTCCAGATTTTGCTCCTGGGACCATGGATTAGAAGAACCCCGGGCAAGAAAATACGCCTCCTGGTGGTTCAACCAAATCTAAGAGATTTGGCTTTTATTACGGAGCTTTGTGAAGCCGGCAAAGTCGTGCCTGTTATCGATAGATTTTATCCGTTAAGTGAGGTTCCTGAAGCGCTCCAGTATCTTGGGGAAGGACACGTCAAGGGGAAAGTCGTCATCACGGTGGAACAGAATAACAAAGCCTGACGAATCGGAGGAATACTCATGAAGGCAATCGTGTACCAACGATACGGCTCACCTGATGTCCTAGAACTCCAAGAACTGGACAAGCCGGTAGTCAAGGATGATGAAGTGCTGATACGAGTTCGCGCGGACGATAAACCGCGATCATGAAAACACATGGGGAGGATTGGATGGCTGAGCAGCCCACTCAAGAGACGATCGATCAGTGGCACCGCCGGTTCGCGGTCGAGTGTAACAATCGTGCATGGGACTTGATTTCCAGATCTGACCGGACGCCAAGCGAGGACCGCGACCTGCTGTACCTGGCCTATGCGTCGGCCTTTCACTGGTCGAAAGTCGGCACGCCGCTGCACGGCGCGCGCGCCGAAGTGACGTTGGCCCACGCGCACGCGCTGTTGGGGCACGGCGAGATGTCGCTCCACTACGCGCAACGCTGCCTGGCGTTCTTCGAGAGCAACGCGGGTGAAGATTGGGACATCGCTTTTGCCCAAGCCGAGGTCGCGCACGCCGCCGCCGTGCTGGGCGACGCGGAGTTGCACGCCAAGCGCTACGCGGCGGCGAAAGCGCGCGGCGCAGCGATCAAGGACGATGAAGACCGGCGCGTCTTCGAAGAGGAGCTCGCGCGCATCCCCAGCCAGGCGCTGGCCCGGCGGTAGGCGGTTTGCCGGAGTCCGCTCGATCTGTCCATCGACGCTCGTGCTCAAACGGAACTCTAAATGCATGGGCGTTGTACTCTTCCCAGGAGGAGTGGAAGAGCCTGCCCAGTTGTACCAGTTCCGTGAATGCGTATCTTCCGCATTGCCGGCGCGTGCCCTGCTGGCTTTGAGGTCGGGCGCGGACGAGAGGCCATGATGAATAGGCTCAGATACTTCACTGTGTTCTTGGGCCTGCTGACTGTCGCCTGCGCTACGCGATCCGCCGACGTTGATCGCACAGTCGTGTCGGTTGCTGCCACCGACTCGCCACTGGCACAGGCTCCGACGCCAGGTGGAAGCGTGATCATGCCGACCATCCTGCGCCGATACATCGCCCCGAGCTGCACCGCTCCCACGCTGTCAGGGTCAGATTGGACTTCGTACTTCAATTTTGAGCCATCCGGCACAGCCGTCGACCAGCAAGGTTATCTCTGGTCTGCCGGTCAGGGCGGAGTCGTGCGCTGGAATGTGGTGAATGGCTCCTATACCCCTTACACGACCGCCGATGGCCTGGCCAGTAACTACGGCTCTCTCGTCACAGTCGCTCCCGATGGCGCGGTGTGGGTGGGCACGTCCGGCGGCGTGTCCCGCTTCGACGGCCAGACCTGGACGACCTACACCACCGTCGACGGCTTCACCCTCAATCCCTCTGACCTGGTCTTCGCCCTCGATGGCACGCTGTGGGTCGGCATGACCCATGTCGTCGGTATCCATCCGGGTGCTGTGTACTCCGTCCACATATTTCGCTTCGACGGTCAGAACTGGACGCGATACGACCTGGGGAACGGCAGCCTTCAGGACATGAAAGTAGCTTCGGATGGCACGGTATGGGTTACGATCGGGAGAAACTACGGACGCGATAGGGGATACATCAAGCCTGTATCACGCTTCGACGGTCAGGCGTGGACGAGCTACACCACCGACGACGGCTTAGCCCACGAGGACGTGACCGGCCTGGCGATTGCGCCGGACGGGGATGTGTGGGTCACGACACTGGGAGGCGTGTCTCGTTTCGATGGCCGAACGTGGACGAGCTACACCACAGCAGACGGCCTTGCCGGCGACGAGGTTGTCGATATTGCGTTTGCCCCCAACGGCGCGGTATGGATCGGGGCGGAGGGCGGCGTGTCCCGCTTCGACGGTCAGACGTGGAAGACTTACGCCACCGCCGACAGCCTGGCGAGCAATTCCCCCTCTGCACTTGCCGTCGCTCCCGATGGCAGCGTGTGGGTAGGCACCACCGACAGCGGCGTATCGCGTTTTGACGGCCAACGCTGGACGACCTTCACGACCGCGGATGGCCTGCCGACCAATCGGATCACAGGCCTCACGGTCGCTGCCGACGGAAGCATGTGGGTCACCTCGGCATCCTCCGACCAGATAGCGGGTCTGTCGCGCTTCGATGGCCAGCGGTGGACGATCTACACCACGATCAACGGTCTGGCGATTCAATCGGGCGCCCGGCTGATTTCCGACGGCACGCTATTGGTCTCCACGCAGAATGGCAGCCTCAGCCGCTTCGACGGCCAGAATTGGACGACCTACACCACCACCCGGTGCCTGGCCAACACCTGGCATCCGTACATCGCCGCCGCTCCCGACGGCACGCTGTGGGCCTCCGGAGATGGTGGGGTGTCCCACTTCGACGGTCGAAACTGGACAATCTTCACCACGGCCCACGGCCTGGCTACGAACAGCGTTTCGGTTCTTGCCATCGCTCCCGATGGCAGCGCTTGGGCCGCTGGACCTGGCAGCATGTCGCGCTTCGACGGCCAGATGTGGACAGCCTACACGATTGGCGATGGTTCAGTTGTCATCAGAACCATTGACTTCTCCCCGAATGGCGAGGTGTGGGCTGCTACCTATTTCGACGGCGTGGCCCGCTTCGACGGCCAGTCCTGGACCGCTTACACCACGGCGAATGGCTTGCCAGGCAATGACATCGAACGGATCGCCATTGCACCTGACGGCACTGCCTGGGTCGGCACGTTTGATCAGGGCTTGTCCCACTTCAACGGCCAGACCTGGACCACTTACTCGACGACAAACGGCTTGGGGGGTAATCACGTCGCCGATGTTGAGTTCGCTCCAAATGGCGCAGTG
>DASSFZ010000206.1:0-3227 GCA_035693785.1 Anaerolineae bacterium
CGCGAACATCTCCTCGAACTGATCGACGACGATCACGGCGCGCTGGTCGCGCCGGTCGCTCAGGAGGGACTCGGCGGACTCGTGGAGGGCGTCCGAATTGCTCGCGCCGTTGCGGCGGATGTAATGGACCGCGTCCGGCGATTTCGCCATGCGAAGACCTCACAGGTCTCAGAGACCTGTGAGGTCTGTACTCTTGTTTTTCTACACCAGGTCCTCGTCAATCAACGCAGCGACGGCCTTTTCATCCACCATGCCGCGATGGAATTCTTCAAACCGCGTCTTACCGCCGAACCAGTCCAAGACCTCGGCACGGTTGAGTTTGGTGTCACCCGCTGCCTGCAAGGTATGATACGATGACCACGGCCAATCACGGAAATCGTCCACAAACCCATGCTTCTGAGGGTTGAAGTGGATGTAGAAGACCAGATGGGTGAAGTAAGCGTCGGTGGTGACTTCGATGCGGCCAAAGCGCTCCTCGAACAAACTACCCGTGCGCCCGTAGGCCTTGTTCACGGCTTTGGTGTAGGCATTGAAGAAGTTGGAGAAATGCTGCGAGACTTGACGTGGTGTCAAGACCTCACCGGGCGTTAAGACCTCACCCGTTGAGACCTCACAGGTTTCTGAAACCTGTGAGGTCTGTGATGTCTGCTGCAAGGCTTCACTGATCCGCACCAAGAAGTGAAAATGATTGCGCATCAGGCAATACGCGAACGTGATCGCGATCGGCAGCACATGGCGTGCGTAGAGTTGCAGGAAGTAGCGGTAATTGCGCTCCTCGCGAAACAGGTCTTCACGATTGTTGCCGCGATTGTAGATGTGGTAGTAATGACCGGGCTGCAAGGGCGCTATGGTTTTCATCGTCACGCCGCTTTCCGAGACTTCACCGGTCTTTTCCGAGACCTCACAGGTCTTGAAGACCTGTGAGGTCTTCGAAGTACAGCGTCCGGCCTGGTTCGATCTGCCGCCCGGGGCTGCTACGCACGCCCGACGCCTCGCCTACGGACCGGACGCCAGGAGGTAGGCGACGATATTGGCCAGGTCCTGTTCCGATAGCTGTTCGGCTAGATTGGTGGGCATGGGCGTCGTACCCGCGTACTCGGCACTGACCACCTCGTGAGGGGCGATGACGGAGGCGCGGATGTAATCGGCGGTCAGGCGCTGGCCGGCCTGATACAAGGTGGGACCTACGAATGCGCGCGGCAGGGTGGCTGAGTGGCACTCCAGGCAGTATTCGTTGAACAGCAGCAACCCGGCTTCGGTATCGCCTTCATACGAGGCGGCGTCGGGCGCGGACGTGGCCACGATGTCGCCCGCCGGCGCTTCAGGTGTGCACGCACTGAGCCAGAGGGCCGCACCAACTAGCAGGAGAAGCCGTACGATCAGAAGTTGTTTTGTGGTCATAGGAACCCCTCTTCCTTTTGATATCACATCATCACCGAATTTGCATTTCTCTTCTGTGAAAGTAGGCTCGCAAGATCTGAGGGAGCGGGCGGTTGTTCTTTCCTCGCCCAATGAATAAGGATTCATGCGGCGCGGATCAGCCGGATCGCGCGGACGGAATCGGCGAAAGCCGCCGCCAACGGCAGTCTGGCGCAAAGTCTACATCCATGCAGCCCGAAAAGCAAAACGCCCCGGTCATGCCGGAGCGTTCACTATGTCTAACTCTCGCACCCTATCCCGTCATTGTCCCTGACGAATCCATGCGGTTATGATAAACGTCGGCGTGCTGGTCGGCCCGGTCGGCGACGGAGTGATTGACGGTGTCACCGTTGGCGTGGGGGTGTTCGTCGCCGTCGGTGTGTTCGTCGGGGTTGGCTCATTTCGCTCCACGACGGGAAGGTATGCCCTCGGTACGACAGGCAACGGCGTTAGTGATGGTTCTGGCGTCAGCGACGGCGTCGGAGTCTCCGGCTCAACGGTTGGCCCAGGCGTGTCCGTCGGCATCGGCGGAGTCTCCGACGGCGAAGGCGGAGGCTGCCGCGTAGGCGACGGCGTCGCGGTACGTAGGGGCGGCTGCGTAGGCGGCCGCGTAACCGTGTGGGTGTTAGGTGGTGACGGTGCCGGAGTTTGCTCAGGCGTAGAGGCAACAAGAATAGCCAACACCGCCACTAGCAACAGGGGGACAACATACCGGAGCATTCTTGCGCCCCTCCGCTTTGCAAGCCGAACAACGTAAGGTCAGTTTACACCTTGGCTGTCCGAAAAGCAAAACGCCCGGATCACTTTCCGGGCGTCCATGCTGAGCTGAAGTCGCCATGTCTTCGGCGTTCGATTCGCCGCTGCCACGACTGCGTCGCGGCCAGGGCAGGCTCAGCCCGGTATGCACTACCTCGAACGCGCTGTAAGGCGACCCTCACCTGGGTTGCAAACCTGGCGGAGGGTTTAGAAGGTGTGGATGGGTCGGCTTTCCTCTTCAAGTCGGGCTGACGGGAGCGATCTCTGCGAATGTCGGGATTGGCTCGCCCGACACAAGCGCATACAGCACGTCGGGGTCGAGGTCGGCATCGTTCGGCCAGCAAATCGTGCCGGTATCCGGGTTGACGCGCACCTGCGCGAAGTAATCACGCTCCTGGAGCGGAGCGAACACACCCGCGAACTTGACCAAACGGGCCACATCCACAACGCCTTCAACGCCGTTCTCGAAGCGCAGGCGCAGCCGATGGTTATCCAGTACGTGAACGTCCACAATATCTTTGAGCATAGCACTACTCCAGTGGTTCAATCTTGATCAGCGGCGCTTGTTGTCGGGCCAGTTCCCAGTTTTCCAGCAATTCCGCTTGGTGAAGCGTGGCCTACTCAATGACCAGCCCAAACGCTCGCGGCGGCAAACGGCCTCGCAGCAAGGCCAATGTTTGGATGGCAACAATCGCCTTCTCGCCACTATACCGCGCGTGAAGCTGTTCGCGCTGTCCATCCGCCTCGCGGCGCGTGCGCTGCTTCGACAGTCCCTTCTCGGCCTGCGTGAACGTCTCCTCGAACTGATCGACGACGATCACGGCGCGCTGGTCGCGCCGGTCGCTCAGGAGGGACTCGGCGGACTCGTGGAGGGCGTCCGAATTGCTCGCGCCGTTGCGGCGGATGTAATGGCCGGCGTCCGGCGACTTCGCCATGCGCGCCATCGCCAGCGCCAGTTGCTCAATCGGATCACGGCCCGGCTTGAGCACCGTGTACAGCCAGCGCTCGCTGCCCGGAAGCGCGCCGTGCCTGGGCTGGTGCAGCAGCCCGGC